>JANOJN010000135.1:0-22056 GCA_031418775.1 Acidimicrobiia bacterium | reverse complement strand
ATCACGCAGAATTAGACGAAGTGATGTTGTGCCCCCCGTTGCTCCCGGAGCGATTGGGAAACCAACCTCGGCACGGCGTCAGCCAATCTCGGGGTGGCGTACCCGTCGATACTCGGCGTGGGCCGCCTCGATGAGCGGCTCCACGTCACGGGGCAGCAACACCCCGGCCTTCTCCGCGGCGCGGGCGGCGGCGGTGAACTTCTCGATATACGCCGACTCGTCGTCGTAGAGAGCATCGAGCGTTGCCGCGTCGAACGGAACGCTCGAACCCCGAAGCAGGAGAAGAGTGCCGGGGCCGAGCGGGATCGCGCTGTTCTGGGCGATCGGCACCTCCGCCTGCGGGTACCGGATCCCACCGGTGGCGATGCCGAGTTGGTCGCGCGCGACCTCGGGCGGGTCACCGGCGAAATCGATGAGCGGCTGCGACGGAGGTGGTGCGCCACCGCCTACCCACCGGTTGAGATGGTGAAGGGCGGCGTCGTACAACGGCGTCAGGGGGATGCGGTTCATCTTCTCGAGCAACGGAGCCGACAATCCGAAATCGCGCTCGTACTTCTGAGCACGCGGCAGCGCGGCCTGGAACGATCCGTGCGACGTTGCCGCGCACTCCCAGTAGCGGAACCGGTCGGTGTCAGGCTGGCGGACACCGACACACGAGATGGCCTCGAGCTCGGAGTTGACGACCATCACCGGGACGTCGAGATCCTCGCGGATGATGTTCGTGCCACCGAGCCCGGCCCGCGGCGTGGGCGCCCCCGGTTTCGGCGGCTCGTTGATGTTGATGATCCCGTCGCCGACCTCGAGCGGGTAACCCGCGCCGAAGTAGATCTGCAGGAAGTAGCCGTCATAGGTTCGCTCAATAGGGTGGATGGCATTGACGTAGGTAGCGAGCCGCCCGGCGGACTGCGATGCCCCGAGGGCGATCACCTTGCGGACGTCGAGGCCGGCGAGCGGATCGACGCCGTCACGGTCCCGGGCCGGACCGACGACACGGGCGACCTGGGTGAAGATGTCGTAGGAGGCATCATCGGTGGGGATGCTCAGCGTTCCGTAGCGCTCCGGGTCCCATGCCGCGAGGCCCTGGCTGTTGGTGGGAAATCCGTGGACGCCGACGTGCTGTACGGTCGCTCCCACGAACGCATAGCCACCGTCGAAGATCTCGGGGCTTTCGCCGCCGAAGAGCTCGTAGCCGGCGGTGACGTTGTTCCAACTGACCACAACCTTGTGGTTGAAGCGTTCCGGATCGGCGGGTCGATAGACGAGGATGCGCGTGCGGAAGGGCACGACCCCACTCTGCTCCGGCGTCCACCGACCGTCGCGACCCCACTCGCTGCCCGGCGCCTGCCGGTACGTGGTGGCGTCACCGGTCAGGAAGAACTCCTCCTCGACGTAGCCGTGCTCGGCAAGGTCGAACAGCGGGCGGGCGAACGGCCAGCCGTGCACGCCCCCCGTGATCGGTCCTTCGACGGCAGGTTGGCTCATGGCGCTCATTCGTTCTTGTCCCCTGCGGCCCGCGGCGATCGGACCAGCCCGACCAACCTAAGGCGGTGCGCCGGCGAGGAGCCAACTCGCTCGTCACGCTGCCCGAAGGGGGTTCTCGTTCACCGCCTCCCGCCGGGGCTCCGCCCCTGCGCGGCCTTTCACTCACTCCCACCCTGCCGGGGGCTCCGCCTCACGCCTCCCTTCTTTCGGGACGCGGCGGTTTTCTTGCAGTCAGTTTCGGGCGGTCCCGTGCAGCGCCTCGTCGATGATCTCGACGGGGTGACGTACATCCACGCCGGCCGCCTGCAGCCACAGCGAACAGCCCGGATTCCCGGACACCACGCACGACGCGCCGGCCCGACCGATAGCCGCGACCTTCTGCGCGCGTATCTCTTCGGCCAACTCGGGCTGGGTGATCTGGTAGCTCCCGCCGGCGCCGCAACAACGTCCATCGTCATCGACCTCGACCACATCGGCGAACGGAGCGAGCGCTACTCGGACCGGTAGGTGCGCCCGCTGCACATGACGGAGGTGGCACGGATCCGACACAGCCACGCGGGGCCGCGGGCGATCGGCCGGCGGCGACGGGAGCCGGTCAATATGTTCGGCGAGCCACTCGCCGACGTCGCGCACCCGACTGCTGAACGCTTTCGCCTCATCCGTGCCGAGAAGCTCACCGTAGTGCTTCAGCGCCGCACCGCACCCGGCCGAGTTCACGACGATCGACGGCCCCGACGCGCCACCGAGATCGTCAATCACGCGGCGGGCGAGGTCCTTCGCACCAGCTTCGCGTCCGGCGTGGCTGTGCAGCGCCCCGCAGCACCCGCCGCCGCGGCCGGGCAGGCCTACGGTTGCCCCGGTGCTGCGCATCACCCGCAACGTTGCCTGATGGACATTGCGCTGCCACGCGTCCATCACACAACCGGTGAACAGGACCGCATCGACCGGGTTCTGGTCGGCGCGCAGACGCCGCTGGATGACCGGAATCCTCGCCGGAAGTCCGAACCGATCGGCGAGTGAACGAGGGAGCACCCGCAGGCGTTGCAGCACCGCGAGGGCAGCCGACCCCATCAGGACGATGCGATGGAAACGCAACATGCTCAGCCCCTGGGCCAGCCCAATCGGCGCGCCGATTCGCCCGCTCGCCGAAAGCGCAGCGCGCGTACCTTCCATCAACGCGCCGAAGTGCACACCGGATGGGCAAGCCGTTTCGCAGCCCCGACATAGGACACAGCGCTCCATGAACGACACGAAGTCGTCATCGATCGGCAACGCTCCGGCTTCGACCGCCCGCATGGCGGTGATACGTCCACGCGGCGATGCCGACTCCTCCTCTGTCGCGCGATACGTGGGACAGTGCGGCAGGCACAGGCCGCACGAGACGCAGGCGTTCAGCAGATCGGCGTCGAGGCCGAGGGGCGTCACCATGGCAGTACTCCAGGGTTCAGTCGGCCGGCGGGATCAAGCGCGTCCTTCATCCGACGGTTGAGGTCGAGGATCGGGGCGGCCATCGGCGGCACCGGGAGCGAGACCCCGTGGATCACACCGGCACCGATCTCCGCGATCCACGACGGAGCGTGGATGCCGAAGACGACGGAGGGGTCCTCGTGGCGGAGTCGCTTGAGCGTCGTCGGGTCGAGCAGTGACCGGGGTTCGGGAAGCGTCAGCGGCTCGCACTGCTCCCACGTCGTTCCGGGAAGCGCATGGACCTCGGCGTGGACCTCGGCCTCACTCCCCTCCAGCTGGACGTATGTGCGCGTACCGTCCCACAGGATCGACGACGGTCGGAACAGCGACCGGCGAACCTCCCACGGGTCGACGTTCACGGCGCTCCACCAACCACGCCGTTGCGGCAGCGGGCCGCACCGCAACACCACCTCGCCGATCAGGCCCAGCGTGCCGATCGAACCGACGAGCAAACGGGGAAGGTCGAACCCCGTCACGTTCTTCACCACGGGCGCACCGGCTCGACGGAGGACTCCGTCGGCCGAAACGTACAGCGCCTCGAGCACCGTGTCACGCACGTGACCGTGCCGCAGGCGGCGGACGCCGCTGCAACCCACACTGAGCACGCCTCCGACGGTGGCTGCTGCGGACGCCGGGTCGAGCGGGCACTGCAACCCAACTTCCGCCAGCGCGACGTCGAGGTCGGCCACCGGGGTTCCGGCACCGACACGCACGATCAGTTCCGACGGCTGCACGTCGACCACGCCATCGGGAGCGCGGAGCTCCCGAACATCCGCATTCCCGCCAACAAGAGCCCCGCCGCCAACAAGAGCCCCGCCGTCAGCAGCCCTACCGCCAATGGGCACACCGTCAGTGGGCATATCATCAGCGCGCCTATCATCAGCGCGCCTACCGATGAGCCACTGCGTCTTGGCGCCGACGACACGGACCCTGCCGTCAACGCCGACCTCGTCGGCGAAGCGATGGACCGACGCGGATGCGACCCGCTCGGCGAGGGCGACGTGGGCGTGTCCGTGTACGTGCGGCTCGTCGGCGGCCATCAGACCCACGCCCCTTCCGGAACGCGTCGCAACTCGCCGCACGTGGCCCCGGAGGGCAGCACCTTCGTCGGGTTGCAACGCCCGTCGGGATCGAACACGGTCCGCACCAGCACCTGATGGGCCAGCTCGGCATCGGTCATCACCAGCGGGAGCAGTTCCTTCTTCTCCAGTCCGATGCCATGCTCGCCCGAAAGCGTGCCGCCAGCATCCACACAGGCCCGGACGATCTCCTCCCCCGCCATATGGACACGATCGAGCACGCCCGGCTCACGTCCGTCGAACACGAGGAGCGGGTGCAGGTTGCCGTCGCCGGCATGGAACACGTTCAGCACGATGATCTCGTGGCGCGCGGCGATCTCGATCACCTTCTCCATCACGTCGACGAGACGGCTGCGGGGCACCACCGCATCGTGGAGGTAGTAATCGGGCTTGATGTTGGCGATGGCCCCGAAGGCCGACTTGCGGGCCTTCCACAACAGCGCCCGCTCCTCCGCCGACGACGCAACCCGAACAGTGCGCGCACCGCTCGACAGACACCGGTCGCGGATCTCGGCGACGGACGGTTCTATGCCCTCGGGCACTCCCTCGATCTCGATGAGCAGGACCGCCTCGGCGTCCAAGGGCAGACCGGCCTTCGCCCACGGCTCCACCGCCTTGATGCAGTTGGCGTCCATCATCTCCAGCGCCGCCGGGAGAGTTCCCGATGCGATCACCGCCGACACCGCCGCGCTCGCATCACGGATCGAGGTGAAGTCGGCCAGCAACGTCCGGATCGCCGGCGGGTTGACCATCAATCGGACCGCGACCTTGGTGACGATCCCCATCGTCCCTTCGGAGCCGACGAACAGGCCGCGCAGGTCGTAGCCGGACGCATCGCCGGTTGGGCCGCCCAGGATGCAGATCTCACCGTCGGGGAGCACCACCTCGATGGCATAGGTATGCGCGCTTGTGACCCCGTGGGCGAGACAGTGCGGACCGCCGGCGTTCGTCCCGACGTTGCCGCCGATGGAGCACACCTGCTGACTCGACGGGTCTGGGGCGTAGTGCAGACCGTGCTTCGCCACCGCCTTCGACAGGTCGAGGTTCAACACCCCGGGCTCCACCCAGGCGATCCGTTCGTCAACGTCGACCTCGAGCACCCGGTTCATCTTCGACGTGACAACGACGACCGGCCGGTCGATCGGCACCGCCGCCCCGGCCAAGCCGGTGCCGGACCCGCGAGGCGTGATGGCCCGTCCGTGGTCGCGTGCCACCCGGACACAGGCCTGCACCTCGTCGGCGCTGATCGGCAGCACGACCACGCCCGGCTCCGACGGCGAGAGCGCGGACGCATCCTTGGCGTAGAGGGCCTTCTCGAATGCCGACACCAGCACCCGCTTCGGGTCGATCACCCGCCGCAACGCCGCCACCAACGCGGCATCGTCATGCGGCACAGAACTCACGCCACCGAGTATCGCTCACCCGTGCGCGGTACCCGTGGGCCAGCTCACTCGCTTGGGCCAGCACAGCCTGGGTCGGGATTCGCTCATTGGGTCAGCACAGCTGCGTCGGGTCGGAATCTGCGCACAGACGCGGCCTAGCCGACCCATTGCACACCAGCTGACCCAGGACACGAGTGTCCCCAGCTCCTGGCCCGTGCGAGCCAGCTGGCCCACGACGCATCGCTCGTGACGTCAAGCGGGAGGCGGAACAGCGGCGGGGGTGACGACGCTCACGATGGTCCCGGGTTCGGTCGGGGGCGTCACGGGTGCCGCCGTCGTGGTGGTGACCGGCGGCGGCTGCGACGGTACGTAGGGCGGCGGCACGGCGACCGCTAGCCCCGGGTCTGCGAAGCCGACCGGAACGGGACCGCGAAAGGCCCGGAAGTACTGCCAGAACGACGGATCGGTGACGAGCCAGTCGTAGAAGCTCAGCCCGGTCGAGCCACCCTCACGAGCCGCCTGGAGCATGCCGCTGATGTCGTTCACGGCCCGGGCCTTGTCGCCAACGCCACCGATCACGTGAACGGGAAGATCCGGACGGTTCAGCACCGTTCGCAACCGACGAACGTTCTCCGCGACATAGCGGTAGCCGTCGCGCCAACCCGACGTTGTTGCCCGGTTCGTCCAGTACGCCTGGATCATCCAGAGGTCGAACGCCGGAGCGATCTCGACGTAAGGGAACGGGCCTCGCCACCACAGCGGATACGCCGCGGGTGGTTTGCCGTCGGGAAGGGTCCAAATCCCCGCGACGCCGTCGAGCGACGTCGGCTCGATGATGTTGTTGCTGATAAATCGGTTCGGGAGCAACCCACGCAAGGCCTGGGTGAACTGGATCAGTCGGCGAGTGCGTTCCGGCGTGTCCTTGACGATGTCGCGCTCTTCGATATCGATCGAGATCCCGTCGACATCGAGATTGGCAAGGGCGACAACCTTGCGCAGGTCGGTGTTCACGTCCTGGAAGGCCGGGAGGTACCAGACCACCACGTACATGCCGAGTTGATGGGCTCGATCGAGGATCGGCTGCAGCTTCTCCCGCTCCAGCACGTCCGGCGTCGTCGACCAGTGCGCAGCCTGGATGTAGATGGTCTGCACGCCGGCGTTGAACATCTGGTCGACTGTCGTCGCGTTCACCGGCGGGATCGGCTTCTTCGACCACTGGGTCGTCCAGTCGAACCGGTCCACCCAGGTGCCGAGACCGCGGTACGGCTCGCCTGCGGACGCGGTCGCCCGCAACGGTGGGTTGGCCGGCGCGGGGAATGGCGCTGGCGGGAGCGTGGTCGCTGGCGCCTTGATCGTCGTGGTCGTCGGGATCACGGTGTCGACCGTCACGACGATCGGTGCCGCTGTATCCACGGGCAGTGGGTTGGCGAGCGAGGTGGTCGTCGTGACCGGCGGGGTGGTCACGACGGCCGGCGCGGCGATGGACGGGGCGACGGTGACGTTGGCGCTGACGGTCCGACGGGTCGGCTTCTTCGTCGTAACCGTCTTCTTCCTCGTCGTCTTCTTCGTGACGATCTTGACCGGGGTGCGGGTCGACCTCGCTTTCGCCTTGGCCGTCGACACAGCCTGGGCCTTGACCGACGCCGCCACCGTCCGGGTGCCCACGGCCGCACGCATATGCGCGCCCGACGGGAGCGCGGTCGCGCCGAGAACGAGAGTCGCCACAGCGACGGCGACAAGCGATCGGCTTCGAATACCCATGAACGTCACCCCTGCAGCGTTGTGGATCAATCGGTCGATCGGCATGAGGACGATGTGAGGGTTTCGCCGCGTTTGCGGCTGAACACCTCCCAGCGCGGTGGGGAGGTGTTCAGCCCCCATTTATGGGGGCAACCTCTCTCCCAGTGGACGGGTCACTGGTATTGCGAGCAGTCGAGCGGAGCGAGCAGCGCAGCGCCGAACGGCACGGGGGGCAACCTCTCTCCCAACGAGCAGCGGGCTACCGCTTGAAGCGGCGGCGGTCTTCTTCCTTCAGGTACTTCTTGCGGACGCGGATGGCTACCGGGGTCACTTCGACGAGTTCGTCGTCGGTGATGAACTCGATCGCCGTTTCCAGGGTCATCTCCCGCTTCGGCGGCAGTTTCACTGCGTCGTCGTGGGCATGGGTCCGGATGTTCGTCTTCTGCTTCTCCCGAACGACATTGATGACCATCTCTTCGTTGCGGGCGTTCTCGCCCACGACCATGCCCTCGTAGACCTCTTCCTGCGGATCGACGAAGAACTGGCCACGCGACTGGAGGTTGTCGAGCGCGTAGCCCGTGGTCATCCCGGCGCGGTCGGCGATCATCGCCCCACCGAGACGTGACGGCAGATCGCCCACCCACGGCACGAAACCGGCGTGGCGCTGATGGATCAGCGCGGTACCACGGGAGTTGGTGATCAGCTCGGAGCGCAATCCAAGCAGTCCGCGTGACGGCGCATCGAAGCGCATGATCGTGCGGCCGGTGTCGCCGGGCGCCATATCGACGAGCTGGCCCTTGCGGGGAGCGAACGACTGGGTCACGCCACCGACGTATTCGTCGGGTACGTCGACGGTCACCTCTTCGAACGGCTCGTGCTTCTTGTCGTCGATCATCTTGGTGATGACCTCGGGACGGCTCACCTGGAGCTCGAAACCCTCACGACGCATCTGCTCGATCAGCACGGCAAGCTGAAGCTCACCGCGGCCAGCAACCTCGATGATGTCGGGCGACTCGGTGTCACGGAGGCGGATCGACACGTTGCCGAGCACCTCTTTCGTGAGGCGATCCCTGATGTGGCGTGACGTGACGTACTTACCGGCCTTACCGGCCGTCGGGGCCGTGCTGACGCCGAAGGTCATCGCAAGTACCGGCTCGTCAACCTCGAGGCGTGGGAGCGGCTCCGAAACTCCCGGGGTACCGAAGGTGTCGCCGATCTCGACCTCGGGGAAGCCGGAGACGACGAAGAGCTCGCCGCAACCGAGTTCCTCCACCTCGACCCGCTTGAGGCCGTCGAAGGCCAGCAGGCCCGAGAGCTTCTTGACCAGGATGCCACCGGCGTAGCCGGCTGCCGGCTCCGCGCCGAAGAGCGCCGTGAGCTCGCCTCGGCGGAAGGTGCCTTGCTGGACCCGGCCGATGGCGAGACGACCGAGGTAGTCCGAGGCGTCGAGGTTGTTCACAATCGCCTGGAGCGGGCCGTCCGGGTCTCCGGTGGGCGACGGGATCGTGGCGACGATCGCCTCGAACAGCGCCGTGAGGTCGTCGGACTCAGCCGGAACGCCGACACCGGCGATCGACTGCCCCTCGCGGGCGATGCACGATACGACGGGGAAATCGATGTGGTGGTCCTTCGCGTCAAGATCCATGAACAGCTGATAGATCTCATCGAGGACCTCGTCCGCCCGGGCATCACTGCGGTCGACCTTGTTCACCACGACGACCACCGGCAGGTGCTTGTCGAGAGCCTTCGAGAGGACGTAGCGGGTCTGGGGCAGCGGACCTTCGGCAGCATCGACGAGCAGAAGCACGCCATCGACGATGTGCAGTCCGCGCTCGACCTCGCCGCCGAAGTCGGCGTGTCCGGGCGTATCGACGATGTTGAGCTTGTACTGCTCACCGGTCGGCGAAGTCCAGCGGACCGACGCCTGCTTGGCGAAGATCGTGATGCCGCGCTCACGTTCCTGATCGTTCGAGTCCATGACCCGGTCGGTGGAGTCACGCGAACTCATGGCGCCGGTCTGGCGCAGCATGGCATCGACCAAGGTCGTCTTGCCGTGGTCGACGTGAGCCACGATGGCCAGGTTGCGGAGGTGCGCAGTCTTGGGGCTTCGCATGGGCGCGCTGGTCGAAGGGGTGTCGGTCATGGTCATTCGGGGGCCTTGGAGTGGTTGGAACAGAGGTGTGGCGGGCTTCGCCGCGCCAGCAGTAGCCGTGCAGCACTCGACGCCAAGGCCGGGATGGCCAGGTCATCGAGATAGACCGCCGTGGCGGCCGTGGAGGTGAGCGTCGACGCCGAAAAACGGCGCACCAGCGGATTCAGTGAGCGGTGGCCTGCTGCGGCGTATCGATCTCGTCGTCCTCGGTCTCGTCGTCGAATTCGTCGTAGACGTCTTCGTCGTCGTCGAGGACCCGGGCCAGACACCAGGACGCACACTTATCTTCCGCACCGGCGCCGCACTCGACGCACGGCTCGGTCACTGGCAGCAGGGACACGCGCTTCATGGCTCTCGCCTCTTCGAAGCGACGGTGACGGCCCTTTTTCACGATTCTCTCCTGCAGTGTGCGCAAACGGTCTTGGTCGTATCGGCAGTACATCGTACTCGTTTGAGCAGGAACTCAGCTTCGCTTGACGAAAACGTGCCCACCGTCACCTTTGGACGACCATGACGGTGTTCGCGGCTCGTGCCCGACGAAGCGGAGGGGTGGCGCCGGGAAGGGGCCCAGCGAGGAACGGCGACCCGGTTCGACGAAGGAGCACAACGGGCGAGTACCGCAAGGTGGGAAGGCTTCCCGGTGACAGGACCCCGCAGCGCCCTGGCGCCGTCGCGCACGCCAGCGCGACGGCGCGTAGGGTCATTCGAATGGCAGACGCTCTCGACCTCGACGCCTTCACCGAACGATTCCGCGAACGCGCCCGCGCCGTTCGCAGCCGGCCGATGCCCCCGGTGGAAGGGGTCGAGCGTCAGCGGTTCAAGGACCGCATGCAGCTCGATTTCCAGGACTTCGCCATGATCGGCGACGCCCAGGCCGAGCTGGTCGACGGTGTTCTCACCCTGCGCATCGACCTCCGCTCCTGACCACCTGCCGACCAGCCGACCCGCCGAAACCGACTGCGACCCGACACCGCGTCGCTGTGAGCCGTTCCCCCGCACTCGACGACGCGCTCGCGACGACCGCGTCCTGGGACGTCGGCTTCGTGTCCTGTGCCGTCCACGATCGGTCAGGCCGACTCGGCTCCGTCGGCGACGACACCCGGGTGGTGCGGATCGCGTCAGTCACGAAGCCGCTGGTGGGCTATGCCGTCTGTATCGCGGTCGAGGAGGGGACGCTCTCCCTTGACGCACCGCTCGGTCTCGTCGACGGACTCCCGGTCCACCCGGAACTCACGATCCGCCACCTCCTCGCCCACGCTGGTGGCTACACGTTCGACGGCCCCGAGGCCACGACGACTCCGGGGCGGCGTCGCATGTACTCCAACACCGGCTATGACCTCCTCGGCGCGGCGTTGGCCGAGTCCGCCGGCATGCCGGTTGCCCGCTACGTCGACGGGGCCGTATTCGCCCCGCTCGGAATGGCGAGCACCGAACTGCGCGGGTCGCCGGCCAAGGACGTCTGGTCCAACGTCCGCGACCTTGGACGGTTCCTCGGCGAACTGCTGCGGCCGACCCTCATCTCCGACGCCACTTTCGCCCAGTACGCCACTGCGCATTGGCCCGAACTGGCCGGCGTCGTCCCTGGTCTGGGTTCATACAACCCCTGTCCGTGGGGTCTCGGTGTCGAGATCCGCGGCGACAAAGCCCCGCACTGGACCGGACATCAGAACTCGCCCGGCACCTTCGGCCACTTCGGCGGCAGCGGAACGTTCCTCTGGGTCGACGATCACGCCGCCGGAGGCCCCCTGGCCACCGTCTGCCTCACCGACCGTGAATTCGGCCCCTGGAGCCTGGACGTCTGGCCGGCACTGAGCGACGCGATCCTCGGTGCCCGCAGCGCAACCTCCGCATGACGACCGCACCGGAGATGGTCTTCGGCGCACTGCACCCGGTACGCTCGAAGTCACAAAACGACGCAGCAGGAGGAACGGCCATGACCACCGACAACGCCACCCCAATCGAAGCTCTCGCCACCGGCGCTGCGCTCAACCTGCCGGGAAACCGCACCGTTGCCGAAGAACGCCTCCATCGTAAGCAGATGCTCGCCGCCGGTTTCCGCCTGTTCTCCAAGTTCGGTTTCGACGAAGGCGTCGCCGGGCACATCACCGCCCGCGACCCCGAGCTCACCGACCACTTCTGGGTCAACCCGTTCGGGATGCACTTCGGCCACATCCGGGTAAGCGACCTGATGCTCGTCCGCCACGACGGGAAGATCATCGAGGGCAACCACCCCCTGAACCAGGCCGCATTCGCGATCCACTCCGAAGTCCACGCCGCCCGCACCGACGTCGTGGGAGCGGCGCACTCGCATTCGCTCTATGGCAAGGCGTTCTCGAGCCTCGGCAAGCTGCTGGCCCCGCTCACCCAGGACGCCTGCTCGTTCTACGGCGACCACGCCCTGTTCGACGACTACACCGGCGTCGTGCTCGATACCGAGGAGGGCAAGCGCATCGGTTACACCCTCGGCGAGGGCAAGGCCGTCATCTTGCGCAACCACGGCCTGCTCACGGTCGGCCAGAGCGTGGAGGAGGCGGTGTGGTGGTTCATCACCATGGAGCGCTCCTGCCAGGCTCAGCTGTTGGCCGAAGCGGCCGGCACTCCGATCTCCATACCCGACGAGATGGCCCGCAAGACGATGGGCCAGGTCGGCACCCACATGGCTGGCTGGTTCAGCTTCCAGCCACTGTTCGCACGTATCTCCCGCGAGCAGCCCGACCTCTTCGACTGACCGCTTGCGGGCCTGCCCCAGGGCTACCCCAGCTGACTCTTCAGCCACGCACCGAGCGATTCGGTCGTCGGCGCCTTGGTGCCGGTCGGCCAGGTCAGGAAGTACCCCTCGGCCGACGTGACTTCGGGCCCGACCTGTTGGAGCACGCCGTCGGCCAGAAGATCGTCCACGAGATGGCGCCAGCCCAAGGCGACCCCGCGTCCGGCCACGGCCTGCTGCAAGACGACCGGGTAGTTGTTGAACAGCACCCGGCCCGGTTGCCGGGGCACGACGAGTCCGAATCGGCCGAACCACTCCCCCCACGACATCCACGGCCGGTCGCCGTCGTCCATGTGGAGGAGCGGCACGTCGAGCAGGCGTTCCGGGGCGGAGGAGGCGCCGAGCGAACCGGCGCCGGCGACAGCCGGGGCGGCAACGGGGAACACCGTCTCGGGAAACAAGAGTTCGCAGTCGACCGCGGGAAACGACCCGTCACCCACTTGGATCGCCGCGTCGAACGAGCCGCCGGCGAGGTCGGCTTCGCGGTCGAAGAGCCAGAGGCGCAGTTCCCTGCCGCCGAGCGCTTCCTGCACGCGGTCGAGGCGCGGAACCAGCCACTGCTGGGCGAAGCCGGGATTGCAGGCGAGCACGAATACCTCGGCCCGCTGGCCGAGTCCGGCGAGCGCACCTTCGATCCCGGAGAAGGCCCGTGAGACCTCCATCAGGAGGGTTCGCCCCGCATCGGTCAAACCACTGCGGTTCGACGTGCGGTGGAAGAGGGCGGTGTTCACGGCCGACTCGAGCGAACGAATCTGGCGGGTCACCGCAGGCTGGGTCATCCCCAGCTCACGGGCCGCCGCGGTGAAGCTCCCCAACCGGGCGGCCGCCTCGAATACGGCGAGGCGCTGCAAACGCCCCACGCGCCGGATCAGCTCACGCACCGCTCACCATGACACCAGGTTATGCCAGGGGCAGCGATTCGGCCACTGTTCAGGAGCCGGTTTTCCGGGCACCATGTCCGGATGACCACTGTCGGATTCATCGGCCTCGGCAACCTGGGCCGACACCTCGCGGCAAGCCTGCTCCGCTCGGGGCACCAGGTAACCATCAACGACCTCAACCAGGCCCTCGGTGACGGACTCGTCGAGGCCGGCGCGACGTGGGCGGCCAGCGCCGCCGACGTCGCCCGGGCGTCTGAAGTCGTGTTCACCTGCCTTCCCTCCCCTGCGGTCGTGAATGCCGTCGTGGGCGGACCCCGAGGGGTGTTCGAGGGATTCGCCGGAGCCGGCGGAACCTGGATCGACATGTCGACCAACGACCGCAGCGAGACGCTCCGCCTGGCCGCTCTCGGGGCCGCCCAGGGAATCGCCGTGCTGGAGGCACCGGTCACGGGTGGCGTCCACAAGGCCGCAGCAGGCGAGATCACCGTCCTTGTCGGCGGACCGGAGGCCCTGTTCAAAGAGCACCGGGACCTGCTCAGTGCCGTGGGCAGCCCAGTGCTCTACATGGGCGAGCTCGGCAGCGCGGCGATCATCAAGGTCATCACGAACATGCTCGCCTTCATCAACCTCGTCTCCGTCGGCGAAGCGTTGATGCTGGCCAAGCGGGGCGGACTCGACCTGGCCAAGTCGTTCGAGGCGATCAAGGAGAGCTCCGGCAACAGCTTCGTCCACGAGACGGAAGGCCAGGTGATCCTCAACGGCAGCTACAACATCAACTTCACCATGGACCTCGCGTGCAAGGACCTGGGGTTCGCCACGATGTTCGGACGCGAGTTCGGCGTTCCGCTCGAGCTCGCCGGGCTGACCGAGCAGACGTTCATCCGCGCCCGGTCGCAGTACGGGGGCAACGCCTGGTCGTCACAGGTGGTCAAGCTCCTCGAGGATGCCCTCGGCACCGACCTCCGCGCCCCCGGCTTTCCCGCCGAGCTCTGACAGGTAGGGAACCCGTGAACGCCCCACACGAACCCCGAGACCGCTCCGTCGCCGAGGTCGAGGCCGACACGCGGTCCGATCTCGCCGCGGCATTCCGCTGGGCGGCGCGCCTGAACTTCCACGAAGCGACGGCAAACCACTTCAGTGCCGCGGTGTCCGAAGACGGCGCGAAGTTCCTCCTCAACCCTCGCGGGCGGCACTTCTCCCGGATGCGAGCGAGCGAGTTGCTGCTGCTCCACGCCGACGGGGCCGGAGGCGAGGCGAACCCGGCAGCCGACCCGACGGCGTGGTACCTCCACGCCCACCTGCATCGCTTCCTCCCTCAGGCCCGATGCGTCCTCCACACGCACATGCCCTACACAACCGCCCTCACCTGCCTCGCCGACTTCGAGTTCTTGATGCTCGACCAAAACGCCTGCCGCTTCCACAACCGCATCGCCTACGACCGTCACTACGCCGGCATGGCCCTCGACGACACCGAAGGCGAACGCGTCGCGCTGCTCCTCGGACCGGACAAGAGTGTGCTGTTCCTCGGCAATCACGGCGTGATCGTGGTCGGCCGGAGCGTGGCCGAGGCGTTCGACGAGCTCTACTACCTCGAGAAGGCGGCTCATCTCCAGGTCCTGGCTCTGTCGACCGGTCGGCCGCTCGCCCTCGTCGACGACAAGACCGCCGCCCTGGCCTGCCAACAGTGGCTCAACTACCCCGACGTCGCCAAGGTGCACTTCGACGAGCTCCGTCGCATCCTCGACGCCGAAACACCCGACTACGCGAGCTGAGGACACGATGAACGTCGACCCGACCAAGACCCTGATGATCCGCGAACTTACGAATGGCGACAAGGAGTTGACGATCTACTGGGCCAACGGCGACGTGAGCCGACTGCTCCATTTCTGGCTCCGCGACAACTGCCCGCAGCTGCGTCATGCAACGACCAAGCACCGCTCGGTGGAGACGTCGTCCATTCCGGTCGATGCGCACCCCGCCTCGACCATCGTTCATGACAACGGGGACGTCGAGATCACGTGGGCGCACGATGGCCATCGCAGCACGTTCACGAGCAGTTGGCTCCGCGCCAACGATTACTCCAACGGCGCGCGTTACGTGCACGACTCGCCCGCGCTCTGGGATGCTTCGATCGGGAGTGCGATGCCCGAGGCGAGCTACCCGCGGATGACCACCGACGACCAGGTTCGGCTCACGTTCCTGGACGGCTTCATCGCCTACGGCGTGGGAGTTCTCCGCGACGTTCCCTGCGTTCCCGGCACCGTGCTGAAGGTGGCCGGCCTTCTCGGTGAGGTCCGCTCCACCAGTTGGGGCACGGTGTTCGATGTGGTGTCCATGGAGGACGCCAACTCGCTCGCCTACACGAATCTGCCCCTCGTCACCCATACCGACGAGGGATACCGCGACCCGGTGCCGACAGTCCAGTTGCAGCACTTCCTCCGCGCTGATGCGACGGGCGGAGCGTCGACGCTCGTCGACGGCTTCCGGATCGCAGAGGACATGCGCCGTCGTGTTCCGGACCAGTTCGCCCTGCTGGCGAACACCATGCTCGACTTCCACTTCGCCGATGACACGGCGGAGCATTCGGCACGCGGCCCGATCATCACGCTGCATCCCGACGGGTCCGTCAAGGCCATCCGGTACTCAAACCATTCGGTGCTTCCGTTCCTGCTCCCCCCGGACCAGATGGGCCCCTTCTACGAGGCGTACCTCACCTTCGCCACAATGCGGGAGAGCGATGACTACCAGCTCCGTCTCGACATGGGGGCCGGCGACATGTACATCGTGGACAATCACCGCGTTCTTCACGGACGCACCGGCTTCTCCAGTGGAGGCGCGCGACATCTGCAGAGCTGCTACATCGAACGGGACGAACTGAGAAGTCGACGTACGGTCCTGAACCGCGGAGCAAGCCGCCTGGAGTGACAGGGTGGCGCCGATGGGCCCGCCCCGAGGAACGCAGACCCAGCAACCAAGGACCACGGGCGAGTCCGCAGCGGGCGGGGAGGATCGGCAACAGGACCCGCTACACCACGCGAATCCGTTGACCGGTTCAGGAGCCCGGGGCGCCGTGCTTCGCCACGAACGGCAACGATGCAACGTGCGCCGCCAACCGCCGTCCGCGAACGTCGCACTCCACCGCATCACCGGGGACGAGCTCAGTGCTGGTGTCGACGAACGCGAGTGCTACCGCATGATCGAGCATGGGGCTGAAGTTGCCGCTCGACACGATGCCGATGCTGTCCACGACGCCGGGCATATGCACCGTGGCACCGTCGCGCGCCGGCTGACGTCCGTCGAGCGAGATGCCGAGAAGTCGCCGCGTAACCCCGGCCGCTCGTTCCGCCTCGACCGCCGCCCGGCCCCGGAAGTCGCCCTTCGTCCTCGAGACAACCCATCCGAGGCCGGCCTGGACCGACGTGATCCCCGGCCCGAGTTCATGGCCGTGCAGCGGCAGTGCGGCCTCGAGACGAAGCGTGTCCCGAGCACCGAGACCGGCCGGGACGATTCCGGCATCGAGCACGGCCTTCCAGAAGTCCACGGCGACCGCCACCGGAACCGCGCACTCCACGCCGTCCTCGCCGGTGTAGCCGGTTCCGGCGACCGTGCACGTCACGCCTCCGAACTCGAACGTCTCAACGCGGAAGCGGCCCACCGATGCGGCGACGGACGAGACCGACGCCAAGAGCTTCCGCGCCTGCGGTCCCTGGACGGCGATCACCGCGCGTTGCGCGGTCACGTCCGTGATCGTGACGTCTCCCCCCGTGGCCCCAAGAGCCGACACCACCCGATCGGTATTGGAGGCGTTCGGCATGACGTCGAAGGACTGAGGCCCGACCCACCACACGATGATGTCGTCGAGGACTGACGCATCGGCCGGATCGAGCAGGTGCGTGTATTGGGCCCGTCCGACGGAGATCTTGGAGAGGTCGTTCGTGAACGAAGCCTGCAGCGCGTCGAACGCTCCGGGACCGCTCACCCGAACCGTGCCGAGGTGCGACACGTCGAACGCCACTGCGGCGGTACGGCACATCCGATGCTCGGCGATGGTGCCGTCGGCGTAGGAGAGCGGCATGCTCCAGCCACCGAAACCGACGATCTTGGCCCCCTGTGCGACGTGCTCGTCGTAGAGGATGGTCCGGCGATCGGCGTCGGCCGCCACCGCTGGGCTACTTCCCGACCGCGTGGCTGGCCGGGGCCACTCCGCTCTTCGCAGCATCGGCCTGATCGACGGGGGATGCCGGAAGCCGGAACTCGTGGATGGCAGCGTCGAGTTGCTGCACGAGGCCCTCCAGGGGAACCACATTCAGGACCCCCTGGCCCTGGCGGAGAAGATCGATCAACTGACCGTCGTCGCGGACCAGAAGCGGGTTGTCGCCCGACAGGACGAGACGGGCCGAACCGAGGTGCTCGCCCATGTTGGAACGCAGGTACTCGACCGCGCTCCGAGCCGCCTTCAGTGAGATACCGGCGTCGAGCAGCTGCTTGATGACCTTCAGCTCGACGAGGTCCTGGTACGAGTACCGACGCTGCGAGCCGCTGCCCTTGGCGTCGGCGAGCGACGGACGCAGAAGATCCGTTCGGGCCCAGTAATCGAGCTGGCGATAGGTGATGCCGACGATCGAACAGACCTGGGGACCACGGAAACCATCGTTCATGACAGACGTTCTCTCCTGGGGAAGGCAAGGCAAGCCTTCGACAGGGCACACCTGAAGCCCCGACGAACACCAATGAAACCACAGTGCCGTAGTTCCAGGCCTGGAACTCTACGAGCCACCGGCCGATCCGTCAATGACTAATCAGCGCGCGTATGAACCCGGCCGGCCTTGGTTCACGGCTTCTCGTCGCCGAAGTCTTCAGGATTCAGCGTGTCGAGGAACCGGTTGAACTCCTCGACCAGTTCGTCGGAGTCGACCTCTTCCTCATCGCCGACGTCGCCCACCGGCTCGTTCTCGTCCACCGCGCAGGAATCCACGACCGCGTCGTTGGCGAACAACTTGGCCCCGAGACGAATTGCGAGGGCGATACCGTCGGACGGCCGACACGGGACGATCTCTCGTCGCTCCCCGATCGAAAGGTGCATCTCGGCAAGGAAGATCTGATCGACGAACTCGGTGATGACGACCTGATCGAGCGTCGCGCCGAGGGTCGGGATCAGCGATGCGAGCAGTTCGTGGGTCAGAGGACGCGGCAGCAGCCGCTCTTCCAACGCCCGCTTGATGGCCGCTGCTTCAGGCATGCCGATGAGGATCGGTAGGAGGCGGTCCGACTCATCGTTCGACCGGAGTTCCACATACGGCGTGCGGGTGTTCTCGTGCACGCGGACATCGACGATACGGAGTTCGACCACGACGCCACGTTACCGTCCGACCGGACCGGGAACGCCCTCGGTCGCCTGCTGCAGCGCCCGTCGAACGACCACCGTGCGAAGTGTCGCACCGGCCCGTTCCAGATCACCGAAGCGACGAAACGGATCGTCGTTGTTCACCCCGGCACGAGGACGGCGCCGGAGCAGAGGAAGGGTGGCCTGCACGTACAGGTCGGCCTCGCGCTGGGCCGCATGGAGAAAGACGCGCACATGGCGAGGATCGATGCCGTGCGCGGCGAAGACGACGAGCGACTCGAGGACACGACGATCACCGTCGTCGAACTCCGTCTCGCCGAACACCGATCGCCCCTGGAGGAAACCCTGGCCTATGGCATCGTCGACCAGGGCCGACGTCGCCCCAGTCGCCGCAATCAGCTCGTCGAGCGAAAACACGACGGCGGTGTCGAGTTCGACGACAGGGGCAACGTCGTCCGGCGGCACGTGCACGGTACGGCTGTGCCCGAGCGCCTGCTGGGGCGGTGCGTCAAGTTCCTCGCGGGCAGGCGGGGGCACACGGCGGAGGGGAGCAACCGTCGCCCGCCGGGCCGTCGGGTGCGCCGCCTCGCTGCGCCCGCTGGTTGCTGCCTGAGAGCCTGGCCGCGCACCGCTGACCCGCTGGGCCGGATGCCGGTTGGCTCCGAGGTCGACCCCGTCGTACATCGAACCGGACTCGCCGTCCGGTCCATCCGAGTCGTCGCCCTCGTCGTCGGGCGAGAAGAACTCGTCCGGCGGACCGTGCCGGCGTGGGGCGGCAGGAGGCGGTGCCGGAGGCTCGAGTGGCAGCTGAGCAGCGGTGCGGGCCGCCGTGAGCGGCACATAGCGCTCCTGCTGCTCGGCGAGGATGATCCGAAGACGATCCAGATCGGCGGCATAGAACTTCCGATACCCGGACGGCGTCCGCTCCGGCACGAGCAGCCCCTGCGCCTCGAAGAACCTGATCTTCGAGATCGTCACGTCCGGGAAGTGCTCCTTGAGCGCGTCGAGCACCTCGCCGATCGAGAGATAGCTCCTGCCGCTGCGGGACCCCTCGGTCGGACCCGCCGATCCGGTGCCGTCGAGCGTCGTCACCGGTCGCCGCGGCGAGGATCGCCGGCGTCGAGAAAGAGCAGCCGGAACTTTCCGATGAGCAGCTCGTCGCCGGAGCGCAGCAACGCCGAAGAGATCCGGTTGTCGTTCACGTAGGTGCCGTTGAGCGAACCCTCGTCACGGATGACGTAGCCGTCAGGGGTCTCGCGGATCGACGCGTGCTTACGAGACACCGTGACGTCGTCGAGAAAGACCGTGCAGTCCGGGTTGCGTCCGGCGGTGGTGACACCCTCACCGAGCGCGAACATCTGGCCGGCGTCGGCCCCGCGATCAAGGACGAGCACCGGCGGTCCGTCGCCGACAACGCGCACCGTGATGTCACGACGACCGGGCTCGCCCTCCGGCGAGAGCGGATGCAGGGTGAGCGTCAGATCGTCACCGGCGCCCCCGGACGCGAGTCGATGCCCGCAGGCCGAACAGAAGTTGTCGCCGACGGAGTTGCGGTGCCCGCACTGAACGCAGAAAAGATCATCGGCCATGAGCGGACACCCAGTGCATCGTCGGCAGTCTGTGCATTGTCAGCGGCCGTTCACTCACTCGGTGAGCGCCCGATACGCCGCCGCATCGAGCAACGCCTCGACCGACGACGGATCCACTTCGAGCACGAACAGCCAACCCGCGCCGTAGGGATCGGCGTTGAGCAACTCGGGCTTCGAGGCGACCTCCTCGTTCACGGCGACGACCCGACCGGCCACCGGGGCGAAGATGTCGCTCACCGACTTCGTCGACTCCACCTCGCTCATCGACTCGCCTGCCGCAACCGACGCGCCCTGCTCGGGAAGTTGCACGAAGACGACGTCACCCAGGGCGTCCTGGGCATAGTCGGTTATTCCGACCGTCACACGGTTGCCATCGACGCGAACCCACTCGTGGTCAGTCGAGTAGCGGAGATCGCCTGGGATCAGCATGCCTGCACCCTACCGAAACGCTCTGCGTCCGTTGCGCATCGAACACCCGCGGGTCAGCGACGAGACGCCGACTCCGATCGACCCGCCCGCCCCTCGGCCAACGCTCGCCTGGCGATCGGGACGTACGTGACCGAGGCATAGACCATGAAGGCGAAGGTCGGAATGGTCACGAGCCAGGCGAGATCATCGGCCCACCGACTCCAGGAGAACCCGCTGCGGCTCCCCAGAAACAACGGGAACGCGATCATCCAGCCCATGGTCTGCGCCTTGCCTGCCCACTGCACGTCGATCCGTTTGGCCCCGAGTGCGGCGATGGTGACGACCGCGACCGAGATCGCGACTTCGCGGGACACGACCACGATGCCCAACCACCGAGGGACGGAGCCGTCGATGAGGATCGCCCCGATCCCCGCCGCCAAGAGCAGGCGGTCGGCGACAGGGTCGAGGACCTTGCCGAGCGTCGATCCCTGATCGAACCGTCGGGCGATCCAACCGTCGACCCAGTCGGTGGCACCGAGTGCTGCGAGGAGGATGACCGCAGAACGTCGGTCGTCACGGCCGAGGAGCAACCAGACGAACACCGGAATCAGACAGAGCCGGATCATCGAGATCACATTCGGGATCGTGAGGATGCGATCTTCGCCGGTTCGTTGCATTGGCGGCGAGCGTACCGTCTACGGCGGCGGGATCAGCCGACGCGGGTCAGGGAAAGCGCAGCCGCTCGGCGAGGGCCGACATCTCGGCCCGGTTGCCGAACGTCCGCTCCCAGGGGTGGAGGAGCCGGTCGCTGCCGTAGCGCGGAATCAGGTGCAGGTGGAGGTGGAACTGCGACTGGTCGGCGGCGTGGCCATTGTTGTTCAGCAGATTGACGCCCTTGGCCCCGAGGATCTCCCTCTGGCGGTTGGCGACGATCCGCGCCGTCGCAAACAATGGACCGCCGAGGTCCTCGTCGAGGGCGAAGAGGTCCGTGACGTGACGCTTCGGAACGACCAGCACGTGACCCGGCGTCATTGGCAGCGCATCCATGAAGGCGAGCGTGTCGTCGTCCTCATGGACGACGAAGCACGGGCTGGTTCCGGCGACGATCGCGCAGAACGTGCAAAAGGCCATGACCCGAGCTGACCGGTGTCGGGATCAGCGGCGCGCGCCGCTGTTCGCGATGGCGAGCGGCATGTCGACGAGACGGGCGAGCTCGTTACGGACCCGTCGGACGTCGTTGGCGTCCGACGGGAACTCGAACCAGGTCGCGGGATTGCGGGTGACGGCAACGTTGCGGCGGAGGAGGAACTCGGCGATCCGCTCGCCGAAGCGCATGGCAAAGATCCCCGCACCCTCCTGCGGTGTTTCGGGGAGCACGAACACGAGTTGGGCCCCCCTCCCGTCGGTTCGCACGCCCGCGTAGTCGGTCGTGCGAATCGCTTCCCGGACGTGATCACCGAGCTCGCCCAGCATGGAAATCGCGCCACGATCCTTCGACGCGGTCGCCGCCAGTGGAATATCGACCAGCGCAATGCTGAAGGTCCGGCCGTAGCGAACCGATCGGGCGATCTCGTGATCGAGAATCCCGACGAGATACGTGAGCGACGCGAGGCCGGTCTGAGCCTCGACGACGGGGCCGAGGTCGAGCCGATGTCGCTTGCCGGCAATGGCCGTCAGACCGACGGCGATCAGGGCACCGAAAGCGAAATAGCTGAGCGCCCGCGCGGTTACCGGCACGAAGACCGACTCCTCGGCCGGGCCCGAG
>JANOJN010000134.1:0-18579 GCA_031418775.1 Acidimicrobiia bacterium | reverse complement strand
CCCCCCCCCCCCCCCCCCCCCCACGACTCCATGCCCTCGCCACGACAGGACCGCCAGACCATGAACCCCGTCACCATCATCAGCGGCACTGCCGTTCCGCTCGACCGCAGCGACGTCGACACCGATCAGATCATCCCCTCGGATTGGCTCAAGCGCATCGAACGCACCGGCTTCGGCAAGGGGCTCTTTGCCGAGTGGCGCGACGACCGCAACTTCGTCCTGAACCAAGAGCAGTACGCCGGCGCCCGCATCCTCATCGCCGGCTCCAACTTCGGCACCGGTTCGTCGCGTGAGCATGCCGTGTGGGCATTGGAGGACTACGGCTTCCAGGCCGTCATCTCTCCCCGCTTCGGCGACATCTTCCGGAACAACGCGACGAAGGTCGGGCTCCTCCCGGTCCAGGTCAGCGCCGAGGTCGGCGAGCAACTCATGCGCGCCGTCGAGGCCGACCCCACGCTCGAGATCACCATCGACGTCGAGCGACGGTCGGTGTCAGCTCCGAAGATCGGCCTCGAGACCACGTTCCCGCTCGACGACTTCACCGCCTACCGACTGCTCAATGGCCTCGACGACATCGGCCTCACCATGCGCCAAGGTGACGCGATCTCGGCCTACGAGGACCGCCGCCCGACGTGGGCACCGAGCACGCTCGCTCGCTGAAACGCTCTGTGCGACACTCTGACCTGGCCTCACTCGACTGGTACGGATGCGCCACGTTCCGATTGCGGACGGCGGGAATCACCGTGTTCCTCGATGCATACATCGACCGGGCGGAAGGGGCTGAGGGAACCGGACTCACCGCTGACTCGATCGACGAGTGCGACTGGATCGTGATCGGCCATTCCCACTTCGACCATCTCTACGGTGCCGAGCGGATCATGGCCCAGACGAAGGCCACACTCATCGGCAGCTACGAGACGATACGCATGCTTACCGAAGCCGGCGTGCCGCCCGACCGGATGATCTGTGTCGCCGGGGGAGAGACGGTCCGCCTGTCCGACGACGTCCTCGTCAGCGTGTATCCGAGCCAGCACAGCTGCGTGTGGTCGCACGGGCAGATGGCGCAGTCGGGCGAGGTCTGCCTCGGAGACCTCGGAGTGACCTGGCAGGAACAGCGCGAGCGGATGGCCGAGGTCACGGCGACCCTCGGCGGGTTGGGCGAGACCTCGATGAAGCATCTCCAGGCATCGTTCGTCGGCCACAGCCCAAGAGGAGACGGCGGAGCGCTGCTCTACCTCTTCCACACGCCCGAGGGCACGCTGCTCTACCAGGACACCTCCGGGCACTGGGGCGGAATCATCGAGGGACTGCGTCCCGACGTGGCGATCCTCGCCGCTGCAGGTCGCGGCAACATCGACGGCGAGCCGATCCAGGGTTCGCTGGCCGAGTTCATCGACCGACAGCTCACCGCGCTGCAACCCCAACGGGTGATCCTCGGCCACCACGACAACTGGCTCCCGGGATTCTCGGTGCCGACCGACATGGAGCCGCTGCGCCAAGTGTTCGCGCGTTCGTCAACGGGTGCGGAACTGCTCGAACCCGGCTACCTCGCCGGCACCGACGTCTTCGCCGGCCTCACCCGCGCCTCGGGCTGAAAATCTCGTGGGCCAGCTGGCTCGCTTGGGCCAGCAGACTCTGCTTTCCCCGGGTTTGCTGGCCCGAGATCGTGAGCTGGCCCACGAGGAGACGTAAGGCGGGGACGCGCCGCTGCCCGGCACGAGTCCGGGCAGCGTCCACCACATAGGAGACGACGGTGTCGTCGCGGGAGAACTCAGCTGCAGCCGCTGGTGGCGCCGCAGGCAGAGCAGACGTAGCAGCTGCCGGCCCGGTTCATCTCGTTGCCACAGGAGTAGCAGAACGGCGCATCGGCGGGACGGCCACGGCTGAGCAGACCCGGGTTCTTGGACGGCTCGACCGACCCCGAAGGCACGTCGAGAACGATCGAGTCGGCAATCGTGGTGCCGGAGTTCGACAGTGACGTCGACGCGGTGATCGCTTCCTCAACGCCGGGCAGCGTCGGCTCGGTGCGTTCCTTGGCCGACAACACTCCGAGTTCGCTGCGAACATCGAGCGGGAGGTAGTCGAGGGCGAGGCGACGGAAGATGTAGTCGATCACCGAAGTGGCGATCCGGAGCTCGGCATCGTCGGTGATCCCGGCAGGCTCGAACCGCATGCCGGAGAACTTGCGGACGTAGGTCGCCAGCGGCACGCCGTGCTGCAGACCGAAGCTGATCGAGATCGAGAACGCGTCCATGATGCCGGCCAGGGTGGAACCCTGCTTGGAGACGTTGATGAACACTTCGCCGGGGCGACCGTCGTCGTATTCACCGACCGTGACGAATCCGCTGCAGTCCGCGACCCGGAACTCGAACGTGCTCGAACGGCGCTTGCGCGGAAGACGCTCACGCTGCGGCTTGCGGATCACCGTGGTGGTCGAGGCAAGTGCCTTTTCCAGCTCGGCGATCTTTGCCGTGAGCGTGGGATCGGGCTCGGCCGACACGGCGCCGAACACGTTGCGCTCGGAGCCGTCCTTCTTCGCCGTTTGCAGCGGCTGACCCACCTTGCAGTTGTCGCGGTAGATGGCGATCGCCTTGATGCCGAGCTTCCAGGCGTCGATGTGGAGCTGGGCCACTTCTTCGACGGTGGCCTCTTCGGGCATGTTGACCGTCTTGGAGATCGCGCCGGAGATGAACGGTTGGACGGCGCCCATCATGCGGACGTGGCCGAGATAGTGGATGACGTTGTCGCCCATCGAGCAGGCGAACACGCTGAGGTGCTCGGCCCTCAGCTCGGGCGCACCGACGATGGTCTTGTTGACGTCGATATAGGCAATGATCGAGTCGATCTCCGCCGGCCGGTAGCCGAGGTTTTTGAGCGCACGCGGAACCGTCTGGTTGACGATCTGCATCGAGCCGCCGCCGACCATCTTCTTGAACTTCACGAGGCCGAGATCGGGCTCGACGCCGGTCGTGTCGCAGTCCATGAGCAGGCCAATCGTGCCGGTCGGGGCGAGCACCGACGCCTGGGCGTTGCGCACGCCGTAGGCGGCGCCCAGCTCGCAGGCCGTGTCCCATGCCTCCTGGGCGGCGAAGAGCACGTCGTGATCGGTGATCTCCTCGTCGATCTTCGCGACCTCGGCCCGGTGCATCTCGAGCACATTGGTCATCGCCTCGCGGTTCTCCAGGTACCCGGCGAAGGGTCCCATCTTCTTGGCGATGCGTGCCGACGTGGCGTAGGCGTGGCCGGTCATCAGCGCGGTGATCGACGCCGCGAGGGCCCGGCCGTCGTCGGAGTCGTAGGCCTTGCCGCGGGCCATCAGCAGCGCGCCGATGTTCGCGTAGCCGAGGCCGAGCTGGCGGAACCGGTGGCTGTTCTCGGCGATCTTCGCGGTCGGGTAGTCGCCGTTGCCGACGATGATCTCCTGCGCGGTGATGAGCAGCGTGACGGCCTGCGTGAACCCGTCGACGTCGAACGAATCGTCGTCGTTGAGGAACTTCATGAGGTTGATCGAGGCCAGGTTGCAAGCCGAGTTGTCGACGTGCATGTATTCCGAGCACGGGTTCGAGCCGTTGATCCGTCCCGAGTTCGGTGCTGTGTGCCAACGGTTGATCGTGGTGTCGTACTGCATGCCCGGATCCGCGCACTCCCATGCCGCCTCGGCGAACTGACGGAACAGGTCACGGGCACGGACGGTCTGAACGACCTGACCGCCACCGACGGCCCGCAGATGCCATTCGGCATCGTCAACGACGGCGTTCATGAACTCGTCGGTGACCCGCATCGAGTTGTTGGCGTTCTGGTACTGGATCGAGATGGCGTCCTTGCCGTCGAGATCCATGTCGAAGCCGGCATCGCGCAGGACTCGCGCCTTGCGCTCCTCGATGGCCTTGCACCACAGGAAGTCCTCGATGTCGGGATGATCGGCGTTGAGAATGACCATCTTCGCGGCACGCCGGGTCTTGCCGCCCGACTTGATGGTTCCGGCCGATGCGTCGGCTCCACGCATGAAGCTGACCGGGCCCGAGGCCGTGCCGCCGCCATTGAGGAACTCCTTCGAAGAACGGATCTTCGACAGGTTGACGCCGGCGCCCGAGCCGCCCTTGAAGATCACGCCTTCTTCGCGGTACCAGTTCAGGATCGAGTCCATCGTGTCGTCGACGTCGAGGATGAAGCACGCCGAACCCTGCTGCGGAACACCCTTCACGCCGATGTTGAACCACACCGGCGAGTTGAACGCCGCCTTCTGGGTGATGATCAGGTGCTTGAGCTCGACGTTGAACACCTCGGCCTCGGCGTCATCGGCGAAGTAGCCGCCCTTGCGGCCCCAGTTGGTGATGGTGTCGACGACGCGGTCGGCAACCTGGCGCAGCGACCATTCGCGCTCGGGCGTGCCGACGGTTCCCCGGAAGTACTTCTGGGCGAGGATGTTCGTGGCGTTGAGGCTCCACGACGCTGGCACCTCCACGCCGAGCTGTTCGAAGGCGACCTCCTGGGTCTTCCAATTGGCGATGACCGAATCGCGCCGCTCCCAAGCCAACTCGTCGTACGGATGCACGTCGGGGGTGGTGAAGTGCCGGGTGATGCCGATACCGGTGCGCTCGGGCGCAAGAGCCATGAGGTGAAGCCTTTCGGGGTCGGCCCGTGTGTGTGGTGGGCCGGAGACGGGAGTTGACGGGAAAGCTGGAGAAGACGAAGACGAAGACGGAGTGGCCGGAGACGGAAGTGACGGGAAAGCGACAGACGGTGAGACGACGTGGAGGTAGGCGGGACGATTGATCAGCGCTTGTGTGGGGGTCGACAGACGAACGGCAGGCTGGTTGTGACTCCTCAGACACCTCGTCCGGGAAGGGACTGCACCGGGGGCTCGAGCGGCTCTGGATGTTGCCCATTTCATGGGAATCAACCACAACATCTAGTGGGTGGGCCCCCTGGCCACCACGAGATGACCAAGTTACAAGCGTGGAATTCACGTCGTCAAGTGTTTCCTCACCGTTCACCGGGAATCTTCCGATCGGGACGTTGAACGGTACGGAGGCAATCCTGTGGACAACCAGACCCCGGTCGCTGTGGACGACCGAGGGATCGCCGGTGGATCGTCAGGAAGGGTCGGACGCGAAGGGTGGCGAGCTGGGCGGCTCGCCCTCGTGCTCCGCCTCGGAGCGGACCGGGCCGGCGACTTCGGCCGCCGCTTCCGCCAGCTGGTGGGCATCGGTGAAGCTCTGGTGAACGCTGGCGAAGCGGACGTAGGCCACGCCATCGTGGATCCGCAACGCATCGAGGACGGCCTTGCCGATCGCTTCTGAGGTGACCTCCGGGCCGGCATCGAGGCGAACCTGTTCCTCGATCTCGGCGACGAGCGCCTCGATCTGCAGATCGTGGAGGGAACTGTTCTTCGTGGCCGCCTGCAGGCCGCGCAGGAGCTTCCCCCGGTCGAAGGGCTGGCGGGTCCCGTTCCGTTTCACCACCGTCAAGGGCACGTCTTCGATCCTCTCGAAGGTGGTGTAACGGCGATTGCACGCCAAGCACTCCCGTCGCCGACGGATCACCGCGCCATCCTCGGCGGCGCGCGAGTCGACGACTTTGTCGTCGTTTCCGGCACACCAGGGACATCGCACGGACATCCACGCTACTGCCGGAGCGTTGGGCACCGTCCGGGGGCCGACCCCACATCGACGGCCGCCGATCCGGCGGTCAGCGACCGGGCAAGACGAGGCGTTCGCCCGCCCGCAAGGACGACCCACCGTGAGCCCGGCGGAGCTGCGCCACGAGCGGCCGGATGTCACCTTCCGGCTGCGCCTCGCGGGCCAGGCTCCAGAGGGTGTCGCCGGGTTGCACGATCACGACCGAGCCGCCAACCTGCGTGTCGCCAGCCGGGCGGCCTTGGTCGGCATCAGCGAAACGGGTCGACGAGATCCCGACCCCGACCACCGCGAGCGCCATAGCGGCAGCGGCGACGCCGACGCGACGACGCAGATACTGTCCGCCCGGCCGCTTGGCCGAAGTCGATATCGCCTGCGGCACGACGACAGCGGGCCGACGAACGGCGGCGGGGCGTTGAGCGGATGGGCGAAGGGCGGCTGACGTCATGTCGTTCTCCAGGCGGGCTCACCGAGGTGAGGCGATACGGGGAAGGTGGGGTGGTGCGGAACGAAGGTCGGACGGTGCGTGTTCGATGGGTCTTTCGAGAGCGCCGAACGATCGTTCGTTCGATCAGTCAACACGAACCTCCGTTCGACTGTCAAGAAAATTCTCGAACGAATGTTTGCACCCCCCGCACGCGTCATCTACAGTGCTGGTCCGGACGCCAGCCAGCGCAGGAACTCGTCCCGGTCGAACCCCGAGCCGCCCTCGTGGCGCAGAGGGGGCTTCACGCCCCCCTGACCAGCCGGAGCGTCCGTCCGACTCGCTCCCTGCTTCACCACAACCGCCGACTCCGAGCAAAGGATCGATCATGCCGAGCTTCCCGAAAGACCCGTCCGAGCACTACACGACCACCGACGAACTCGTGCACTCCAACGATCGGCTGACCGACCGTCAGCGCACGATCCTCGAGTGCATCGAGCAGTCGATGCGCGACCGGGGCTATCCCCCGTCGGTCAGGGAGATTGGCGAGGCCGTGGGCCTGTCGTCCTCGTCCACCGTCCACAGCCATCTCAAGTCCCTCCAGAAGCAGGGCTACCTCCGGCGTGACCCGACCAAGCCACGGGCCATCGAGGTGCGCTTCGACCCCGCCACCGGCAGCCAGGCTGAGCGGCGTCCCGTCCGCCACGTGCCACTCATCGGCAACGTCGCCGCCGGCACCGGCGTGATCTCCGAAGAGAGGGTCGAGGAGATCCTGCCGCTTCCAGAGGACTTCACCGGCGACGGGAACCTGTTCATGCTCAAGGTCCGGGGCGAGTCGATGATCAACGCCGGAATCCTCAATGGCGACTACGTCGTCGTGAAGCAGGGGGCCGAGATCAAGAACGGCGACCTCGTCGTCGCCGGCATGCCCGGGGAGGAGGCCACGGTGAAGACCTACCAACGCGAGGGCACCGACGTTCTCCTGATCCCGGCCAACCCCGACTTCCAGACCATCCGCTTTCCGGCCCCGTGGGTCAAGGTCTACGGACGGGTCGTCACCGTGCTGCGCCGCCTCTAGCGGGGAGGCATCGGAGAGGTCACGAGCCGCTGCAGCACGTCGTACGCCCGGTCGATCTCCGAACGCACCACGAACTCGCCGGCCGTGTGGGCAATCGTGGGGTCGCCGGGCCCGAAGTTCACCGCAGGGACGCCCCGGGCCGCAAAGAACGCCACATCCGTCCATCCCAGCTTGGCGCGTGGCGCCTCCCCCACCAGGGAGGCAAGCGCACCGAGCAGGGGGTGGCGCAGTGACGGAAGGGCCCCGGCAGACGCGTCGACGACGTCGAACGTGGCGTCGTCGCCGAGCACCTCGGCGCCGATGACCTGACGGACGACCTCGGCGGCCTCGTCGACCTCGTGATCGGGAGCGAAGCGGTGGTTGATTGTGATGCTGGCGCGGTCCGGCACCACGTTGTTCCCGGCACCCCCGTCGATCTTCACTACCTGCATCGCTTCGCGATAGTCGCATCCGTCGATCGTCGGACGACGCGGTTCCCATGTCGTGATCCGTTCGATCACGGGACCGAGTCGGTGGATGGCGTTGCGCCCCATCCACGGACGCGCTGTGTGGGCTCGCGAACCGCCCACGGAGAGCACCGCCCGCAACGTCCCCTGGCATCCCGCTTCGAGGATCGCCGTCGTCGGTTCGCCCAGGATCGCCGCATCGCCGGCCAGCAGGTCCGGCGAGTTCGCCAGCAGCTTCTTCAACCCGTTGTGGACCGCCGCGACCTCCTCGCATTCGTAGAACACGAAGGTGAGGTCGACCGTCGGTTGCGCCACGGTTTCGGCGAGATGCAGGAACACCGCCAGGCCGCTCTTCATGTCGGCCGAGCCGAGGCCGTGCAGCACGTCGCCGTCGATCCGGGCGACGTCGTTGCCGTTGACCGGCACGGTGTCGGTGTGACCGGCGAGAATGAGCCGCTGGGCCCGTCCGAAATTGGTCCGCGCCACGAGGTTGTGATCGATCCGGGTCACCTCGAGCCACGGGACGGCCCGGAGTCGACCCTCGATGTGGGCCGTAATAGCCGCCTCGTCATGGCTGACGGACGCGATGTCCACGAGCGCCGCGGTGGCGGCGAGCAGGTCCACGCCCGCGCTCACGCCGGCGCTCCGTTCCAGCTGAGCCCCGACGACGCAAGTCGTTCGGCGACCAGGGTGAGACGGTCGTCGGGCTCCACCAGGGCGATGCGGATGTGGTCGGCGGCGTCACCGTAGAACTCGCCCGGCGACACGACCATCCCGCCGTGCTCGGCGAGCCATTCGGTGCAGGCCCACGCGTCACCGCCGGGGACGCGGATCCAGAGATAGAAGGCCCCTTCCGGGAGGGCAACCGGTAGGCCCACCGATGCCATCACCGCGGCAAACAATTCGAGGCGCTGGCGGTACCGCGTGCGCTGCACATCCACATGCGCCTCGTCGTCGTAGGCCACCGATGCGGCGAGTTGCACCGGTCCGGGGACCATCAGGCCGGCGTGCTTGCGGATCTCGCTCAGGTACTTCACCAGCTCGGTGTCGCCGGCGTAGAACCCGGCGCGGACACCGGCGAGGTTCGACCGCTTCGACAGCGAATGGACGGCGACGACCCCGTCCGTGCCGTGCTGCAGGATCGAGCGGGGAGCGCCGTTCCAGGTGAACGACACGTAGCACTCGTCGGAGAGCACCGTCACGTCATGGGAGCGGCCCCAGGCGGCCGCTGCACCGAGGTCGTCGAGACCGCCCGCCGGGTTCCCCGGTGTGTTGACCCACAGACACAGCGCACGGGCCGCGTCTGCGTCGTCGATCGCGTCGAGACGAATCCGCCACTGGGCATCGACGGGAACCGGAACGGCCCGGCACCCCGCCAGCAGGGCACCCATCTCGTAGGTCGGATAGGCGACGGCCGGGTACAGCACGGTGTCGCGGTCCGGTCGACGGAGCTTGAGCCACTGTGGCGTCGTCGCCACGAATTCCTTCGTGCCGATGCACGCTCCGACCTGGGTGCCCGGGTCGACCGTTGCACCGAGGTACCGCTCCACCCAACCGGCCGCAGAAGCCCGCATGCGGGGCGAACCGAGTGACGTCGGATAGCCCCGCTCCGCACCGGAGGAACCGAGGGCCTCCACGACGGCGGCCGGAGGCGGGTCACACGGCGTGCCGATCGACAGATCCACGGCGCCACCGGTATGCCCGGCCGCGAGCGTTCGGGCCCGCGTGAGTCGGTCCTGCGGATAGGGCGGCGGAACGAAACCGACGGGGGCTGCGGCTGTGGTGGCGGACATCGTCCATCGACGCTACCCGGCCAGGTCACGAAGGCCCGGCGGCAATCACGCCGCCGATGGCAGCGTCAGTTCCTGCGGAGCACCCGAATCGCGGGACGGCCGACAACGGGCAGACGCCAAGTCAGACGCGTTCGGGGTACCGGTGTCGCACCACAACGGGAACACCGGCGTCGCCGGCAAGCTGCGCAAGTCGTTCGGCGATGGGACCGCGATCGTGGATGCGAACCTCATCGGGCCGACAGCCCACGAAGTTCGAGACGCCGACGAGTATCCCGGCATCGTCGACCGGGACCACCGATCGCCAGCCGTCGACCGAGGCTTCGACGAGCGGTCCGACACCGTCGGGGTCGACGGTGATGCGGACACGGTCGTCGGCGCCGTCCGTCGGCTGACGGCGGAGCCAGCCGGCCTCGATCACGTACCCGGCCGAACGCGCCCGGGACGACACCAGGCGGGCCAAGGCCCGCGTGAGCGACGGCGCCAGTCGATCGTCGTCGACCCAGGCCTGCAGCTCGGCCCGGTAGTCGGGGTGGCGCTGGTCGATGATGTCCTCGTTCACGTGGACGGTCTTCTCACCTGGCGCGAGCAGGCCCGCGTCGACTGTCGTGGCCGAACCCATGTGGAACACGAACACTCCGAGGGCCAAGACGTTGCGGAAGCCCGCCTCGACGGCGCGTCTGCAGAGATCGACCTCCTCGCAGTACCCCCGGCCGAACACCGGATCGAAGACGCCGACTGCGGCGATCACGGCCCGGGAGATCATGAGGCAGAAGCCGACCCCGACCGGGAGGTCGAGCACCTCGTGACCGAACTCCTCCGCCAGCTCGGTGGAGACCGCATCGACAGCCGAGGGATCGGTGAGCACGTCGTTCGCCGACTCGTTCGGGAGCGAAAAGATCGAGGCCGAGTTCGACCACGCCGTGACGGTCCCGATGTCGTCGGCGCCCTCCGCCGCCGCGACCATCTGATCGACCATGTTGCCGGGCACGATCACGTCGGAGTTGAGGATCACCACATGGTCGTGGCCTTGATCCTCGGCGAGCAGGAGACCGAGGCTCATGTTGCGGGGGATGCCCAGGTTCCGGGGCGAGCAGTAGTACCCGAGGCCGAGATCGCGCGACAACGATGCAAGCTCCTCGCTCCAACCCGGTTCGGGTGAGGCATCGTCGAGAACCACGACATCGACGTCGTGCGCCCGCGTTGCCGTCTTCAGGGCAGCGAGGGAACGGAGGGTGCGGGGCACGAATTCCCGGCCGTTGTAGACGAGTACGGCAACGAGCACCCGCGTGCGGGGCACCCCCGCTCCGGGCGGACCGGCCATGTCAGGTGCGCAGGAAGTGCAGGAGACGGCGCAGGGCGCCCAGCTTCTGAGCGGCCCGGTAGGTCGTCGACGCCTCGACCTCGGCGATCCGGCGCTGGAGTTCGGCGATGTCGATGCGCGCACCGTCGAGGGCAAGGCGGGAGGCCTCGGCTTCGGCCTGGAGCTTGAGAACCCGCTTGTTCGAGTCGACCACCCGGGCGGTGAGGTCGAGCACCCGGGCGTTGGCGATCTCGAAATCGAGCAGCGCCTGGGTCAGGTTGATCCGATCGAGTCGTCTTGTGAGCTCGTCGGCGCCCATCGAAAGGGCGGCGACGGGCGACTCATCGGAAGGTTCGGCGGTGTTCGTCGCCTCCGGGGCGTCGGTGGTCTCAGGCATCGTCGTCTCCATTCTCTGCGCTCCTAGCGTCTCGGGCGGGCCAGGGACTGTCGGAAGAGACGCACCAGGGCGTCACCGCTCGCTTCCCAACTGTACCGATCACCGGCTTGCGCAAGCGCCTCTACGTGACGACGCGCGAGGTCCGGGTCACCAAGTAGTCGACATGCCACGGCTGACAGCGCTTCGGGCGACCAGTCCGAGGCCAGAAGGGGGACGTCGCTTCCGTGCGGCCAGCCCCGGCCGGCCCGGGCAAGCTCACGAACCGGACCGAAGTCGACGGCGACCGTGGGTGTACCGAACGATGCCGCTTCGAAGGGGACGAGGCCGAATCCTTCGGCCGAGGTCGGGTACCAGACGAACGCGGCGTGGCGAAGCAGCCAGTTCCGTTCCGGCTCGGAGAGCTCCGGCAGCACGAACACGTGCTCACGGGGGCCGCGGCGGGCTTCGAGCACACGCGTCGTGCCGTGGGGGACGGATGGGCCGGCGAAGATCAACGCGAGGTCGTGGCCCGCCTCGCGGACGAGCGCATGCGCATCGAGGGCGAGCTCCCGGTTCTTGTGGCTGTAGTTCACGCCCAGGCAAAGGGCGAACTCGCCGCCGACAAAACCCCGCGCCGCGAGCTCATCGGGAAGATGACCCCGCTGATCGCCTCGAAGATGCTCCGTGCCGAGCGGCACCGAAGTGATACGTGTACGTTCGATCGGAAGTTGGTGGAGGACGATGTGCTCCACAACGTCGTCGCTGATCGTCACGACGGCATCGGCGATGCCCACCGTCTCTGCGAGGAACGACCGATAGGCCATCCACTCACCGGTCGACGCGAAGTATCCGCCGTTGTGGAAAGCGATGGTGTCGAGCACGCTGACCACCAAGCGCACGCCCGCCCCCTTCCATCGGGCGAGGTCCCATCCAGGCACCGGTTGGAAGGGACGGAACGCGATGTCGACCGGCCCGAACGCTCGAAGGTCGTCCTCGCGTCGCGACGTGACCTTTCGCGCCGAAAGAACGTCCGCGGCGTACAACGGAATCGGACCGGGAAGGGCGACGCATACCTCGGCAACTTCGACGTTCTCCGCGAGCGCACGAATGGTGTGAGCCGTGGCGACCTGCGTACCGACCTGGTTCGGGCCGAAGCACGAGCCGTCGATCAGGATACGCAGCCCCTGCACCTTGACCCGGGCGACCTGATGGGCGAGCGCAAATGCGGAATCGCCGCTCACGCGCTCCGCATCAATGAACGCCACCATCGACTGATGTCGGTGGAGCAGCCAGCCCCGGTCATCGGGGGTGAGCGTCGTTCCGATCGGCTCGACCGCAAGATCACTCGGACGAAGAACATACGTGGACGTATCAACAACATCGACAAATCCCTTTGCCCGGGCGCGCACACAGAAGTCGGCGATGGCGATGTCGAATCGGGCCGACGCGGGCGCGACGATCTCCCCGACGGCCGCGAGGGCCGGTGCCCCGAGAACGACGATCGGACCCGTGGCGAAGGTGGCCGGTGCCGGGACCGCAGCAGGGGTGAGTGTTCGGAGACGACGCGTGATCGTGACCTCGTCGTGGCCATCCGGCGCGCGATCCTGGGGCAGATTCCGAACAGGGAATGACAAGAAGTCGGCCGCGTTGGAAAGGAACGAGATGGACGAGTAACGCAGGTCGTCGGCCAACCATGCGGTGGCGGTGGCGAACGGATCCGGGGGCAGGATGCACGGTTCGTTCACCACCGCGAGATGCGTCCGGCGTTCGCCATAGGCGACATTGCAGAGTTCGGCGACGGAGCCGACCATACGTGACTGCACTCGGGGGCCGAGTGCGGCGAAGGTCGAGAGGAACTGCGTGTAGAGGCATCCCACGACGACGTCGACATCGGTGGTGTCAAGGAGCGAACGCACCGCGACCAGGTAGCGCTCAGGGTGGGTGCCGACATAGACGACCGCCGTGATGTCGCCGTGCGAGGCGCGCCCGACCGGCTGCTCCTGCTCCATCGCGGTGTGCTCCAGGCCAGTCATCGTCCGACGACGGTAGCGCCCGGTACCCTCGAACCGATGCGCAGATGGTTTCCCCGCCGACGGAGCGAACGCCAACCGAGCGTCGTGCCCGGCGGGTCGAGCTTCGGCCCGACGTCGTCGGACCATTTGGCGGACGTTCGCGCGTCGCGCGATGCCGAAGCCCTCGGGCGACGTCCATCCTTGCGATCGAGCACAGATGGAGCACCGACCACCGATCAACTCCTCGCATGGCTGCGACGTTGGCCGGACGCTCCGACCGACCCGAGCGAATTCGCTCGATGGGTGAACGAGCCGACCGCCGAGGGCCCCCTCGGGATGTCGAAGTTCGTGTTCGCAGTGTGGCGAAGCCGCGCTGACCTTCGTCAGGCGTTCCCCGGCGTTCCGATCGATCCCGATGCCCAACAGCGATTCCTGCTGTGGGCGCACCTCTTTCTCGCCGGTGAGGCGCAGGCGCCACCTGAATTGGTTCCCGACGCTCCGCCCGGCGTGAAGGGCCTCGACGCTCCGGATCTGTCACAGGCGCCGTTCCCGCATCTTCAGCCCGGCGTCGTGGTGGTGGGGATGCTCCGGTCGATCCTCGGGCTCGGTGAGGCGGGTCGACGCCTGGTCGGTCTCTTCGAGCGGGCCGGAGAAGTTACCCGATCGGTGTCATTCGATTACTCCGATGCTCCGCTCGGCGTTCCGTGGACACACCCGTCGCCCGCGGCCGGGGAAGCCCTCGACATCGCGGTGATCGCCGCGAACGGGACGGAAGCGCCGATGCTTCGCAGCGCCATGGGGGGTGCGGCGATGCATGGTCGCTATGTGATCGGGCTGTGGTTCTGGGAGCTCGAAGACCTCTCCCCGGCGATGGCCGTCGGCTTCGACGCCGTCGACGAGGTGTGGGTGACGAGCGAGTTCACCGCGAACGCGGTTCGGCGCGCCGGTCCGGTCGGGTTCCCGGTCCACGTCCTTCCGCTCGGCGCTGACCTTCGTCCCACTCCGGGGCGAACGGCCGCGAGTAGGTCCCGCTTCGGACTTCCCGCCACGGGGGTCGTCGTCGGCAACGTGTTCGACTACGCCAGTCGCATCGAGCGCAAGAACCCGATCGGTCTGATCGAGGCGTGGAAGCAGGCATTCCCTACTCCCCATCTGTCACGGCGGGTCCTGTTCTTCAAGACGCTCAATGCAGAAGGCAACTCCGACAGCGAGTCGTTGGTGCTCGCCGCGGGCGACGGTCGGCCGGACATCATCGTCCGTGACGAGAAGCTCTCGGCCGACGATCGGGATCTGCTCGTCCCCCAGTTCGTCGTCGTCGCCTCGTTGCACCGATCGGAGGGCTACGGCCTCACGTTGCTCGAGGGGATGCACCACGGGCTTCCCGTGATCGCCTCGGGCTATTCGGGCAACTTGGCGTTCATGACCCCGGAGAACTCCTGGCTCGTGCCGTGCCGACCGGCGCTCGTCGAGATCGACTCCCTCGTGTCGTATCCGATGGGCGGCCGCTGGGCCGAGCCCGATATCCCGGCGGCCGCCGACGTCCTTCGCGAGGTCGTCGATCACATCGACTCGGAAGGCGTGCGGAGCCGCTCCGCCCGAGGGAGGTCAGATATACGCGCGCTTATCGATGGGTCCACGGGCTCAGCATGGATCCGCGATCGTCTCGCCGATATCCGGCGCGAGCGCAATGGGCGCTGACCTGGACGGGCTCAGCGATGGCCGAACTGTCCGAGCGTCGGCACCGCCGAGTCCATGTCGAGGACGAGCACTGCTTTCTCGTCGATCCGTCGGCTGAGCGTCGGGACCACGAACGTCTCGAGCGCGTCCGGTTCGAACGATCGCATCTTGTTGGCCAGCGAGAGCACCTCGGTGAAGCCGAGCGACTTGTCGAAGGCGATTGCCGAGCGGAGGTCGGCCAACACCGCGTTCAGCGTCGTCGGATTGCGCATGCCGCGCTTGATCGCCGCGGCCATACCGTTACGGATGAACGTCTGCTGGCGAGCGATGCGGCCGAGGTCGCTGCGGGGATCGGCTCGCCACGTGCCGTTCTTCTGCTGCTCCTCGTATCGCCGGCTCCGTACGTACGCTGTCGCTTGTGTCGGATTCAGACGGAAGCACCCGGCCGTCGGCTGGTTCAGCTGCGTCACCCGGTCTCGGGCGGGCTTCGGGAAACAGATGTTCACGCCGCCGACTGCGGCGACCACACGTTGGAATCCGATGAAGTTCACCTTCATCATGTGCTGGATCGGAATGCCGAGATTCTCCTGGATGGTCCGCACGAGAAGGGCATCGCCGCGTGCCGATGCCGCGTTGATCCGGTCGAAGCTGTTCGTGCCCGGCATACGGACGTAGAGGTCACGAGGGATCGACAGCACCCAGGCCTTCCTGGCGTCGGGATCGACCCGGAGCACCATGATCGTGTCCGAACGCGAACCGGCGACCTTGCCCTTGCCGAAGCCGACAGCCTGGTTCTCGGGAACATCCGAACGGTCGTCGGTGCCGATCATCAAGATGTTGAAGGCGTTGCGTCCGCCGACCGCAGCGACCTTGCTGGTGTCGAGCAGCGGCCGATTGGTCACCTGATCTTCGGGGATGGTGACGAGCGGCGGTGGGAGCGTGTCTGGCGTCGTCGCGTCGAGTCCGTCGACGCTCAGACCGGGAAGCGGTGCCGCCGGTTCCGTCGGCTCGGCTTCGGCCGGGGTGGCGGGCCCGGGAAGGCCGGCGATGGTGGCCGGGGTGCCGGGCGGCGGGATCGGCGAGCTCTCCGCTGTCGTGTCGGCCGACGCCGCGGTGTCGGCGCTTGTCACGATCGTCGTGTCGGGGATCGTCTCGCCCGCAGGAGTCGGGAGCGTGACGACCGTTCCGCCCGGGCCGCTCGCCCGTTTCGGATCGAGTTCGCCCGACCCGACACCGGCGATGCGCGGGATCGAAGAGAAGCGCCAGTACAGGTAGCCGACGCCCGACACGCAAAGAACGACGGCAGCAACGAGCGTGACGAGCGCGACGCGTCCGAGTCGGGGACGGGCGAGCTTCACACGACCCTGCTCACAGGGCCCGCATCCAAGAGGCGGGTACAGCGACGCGCTCCGGGCGAACGCAGCGCAGGAGGCATGGCCTCACGCCGACGTCGTGGCCGAGAGGATGCGCGCGCCGAGGGTCTCGAGCTTCGGAAGGAACCCCTCATAGCCCCGGTCGACGATGCGGAGGTTGCGGATCGTCGTGTTGCCCTCGGCGACGAGCGCGGCGATGACGTAGCTGAAACCGGCGCGAAGGTCGGGCACTTCGATGTCGGCGCCGTGCAGCGGTGTCACACCTTCGAAGGTGGCGAGGTGCGGGTGGCCGAGTCCGCCGTAGCGGCAGGCCCGGCCCTTAGGGCATCCCGTGCCGACGGTGATCCGCGCTCCCATCTCGTTGAGCGCCTTGGTGTAGCCGAAGCGGTTCTCATACACGGTCTCGTGAATCGTGGACGTGCCGCCGCACTGGGTGAGCGTCACGCCGATCGGTGCCTGCCAGTCCGTCATCAGGCCGGGATGCACGGCCGTCTCCAGGTCGACGCAGCGCAGACCTCCGTCGGCCCGCTTGAAGTGGAGACCGTCGGCAGAGTCCGTGAAGTGCCCGCCGAGGAGACGGTAGGCACCGAGGAACGAAACCATGTCCTCGACCCGGGCATTGCGGACGACGACCTCGCCGCCGGTGGCGATCGCCGCGCACGCCCAACTCGCCACCTCGAGACGATCGGGGATGGCCTGGTGCTCGAAGCCGTGGAGGCTCTCCTGGCCGTAGATCAAGATGGTGCGGTCGGAGCCGAAGATGATCGCCGCGCCCATCTTCTGGAGCACCGTGATCAGGTCCAGAATCTCGGGCTCGACGGCCGCTCCATGCAAGGTGGTCACACCCTCGGCGACAACGGCCGAGAGCAGCACCTGCTCCGTGGCGCCGACCGACGGAAACGGCAACCGGATCTCGCAGCCCGTGAGCCGTTTGGCTCGGAGATGCCACCCGTCGTTGCGGTGCTCGACCTCGGCGCCGAGCTGTTCGAGCGCCATCAGGTGCCAGTTGACCTGGCGACCGCCGATGTCGTCGCCGCCCAGCGACGGGATCAACGCCTCGCCGGTGCGGTGCAGGAGGGGGCCGCAGAGCAGGATGGGGATGCGGCTGCGGCCGGTGAACTCGCCGAGGCGCTCCGGTGAGAGGGGGGTGACTGTCGATGCCTCCACGGTGACGGAGCCGGCACCGTCGTCGGCGGCATCGACCGTCACCCCCATGGCGCGCAGCATGTCGGACACGATGTAGGTGTCGGAGATCGCCGGCACGTTGTGGAGCGTGCACGGGTCCTCCGTCAACAGCGCCGCCACGAGCTGTTTGGAGATCGAGTTCTTGGCCCCGCGTACGGCGACCTCACCCCGGATGGCGTGCCCGCCTTCGAGGACGATCGTGTCGATGGATTGATGCGGGACCGGCACGCGAACAGGCTACTTGCCGCCCCTCCATCCCCAGGTTTCCGACGTTTGGCGGCCGAACCGCTCGACCTCAGCGGAAGAGGTCCTCCGACGGCGCCCGCACGACCTCTTCCTTCACGGAGCCCTCCCGAAGCCACTGGGGATCGACGCCACGGACAATGGCGGCGGCGATGCCCGACGCCTTCCCCATGACCAATTCCGCCGCACCAGCGAGCTCGTCGACGAGGCATACCTCGGTCACGTGCAGCTCGCGTCCCTTTGCGTCCTCGGTGCCGCGCAGGTCGACGACTGCGGCGATGCCGGCACAGCCGATGGCGACATCGGTGAGGCCTTTGCGCCAGGCCCGGCCGAACGTGTCGGAGATGATCACCGCGACATCGATGCCGAGCCGCCCCTTGATGCCGTCACGGATGCGCCGGGCCGAGCGGTCGGAGTCGACCGGGAGCAGAGCAGCCCAGCCCTTGTCGATGTTGGACAGGTCGATCCCGGCGTTGGCACACACGAATCCGTGGGTCGTCTCGCTGATGATCAGCTCGCCGCGGGGGGTCATGCGGCGCCGAAGGATGCGGACGGATTCGTCGAGCACATAGCGCTTGTGATCATTCTCGATGTCGGGGTCGACCGGAACGAGGCGTCCCTCGGCTTTCGACACGACCTTTTGGGTGACGACGATCACATCGCCGTTGCGCAGACCGGGCTCGGGGTCGGCGGCGGCGATGATCTGCTCGGCGAGAACGTCGCCCGGACGGACCTCGGGGATTCCGGCAATGGGAAGGAGTTCGATGCGGCTCGGCGTCACCCTTCCAGTCTTGCCACGCGAACCCGCGGGGAACCACATCCGGCGTGCCGTTGGGAGAGAGATTCCATGCCACTGGCGTGGCGCCACGACGTCATGAGAATCTTGCGGCGGGCTGGTTGTGCTCGGTACACCTTGGTGCGTGTGTGCCCGTGAGAGAGATTGAGTGAGGACCTTCCTGGCACCACGACATGTTGCTTCGAGCGCGTCTTACAGGTTCAAGTTCCGATGGTCCTACCAGCCCGTTCCTATCCG
>JANOJN010000133.1:0-30865 GCA_031418775.1 Acidimicrobiia bacterium | reverse complement strand
CGGCGGTGACTTCGGGCGGATCCGGATCGGCATCGGTCGGCCGTCGGGAACCCCGAAGGGTGGCGACTATGTGCTGAAGCGCCCCGGCAAAGCCGAGCAAGTGGAACTCGACATCGCTGTGCAGGTGGCCGCTGATGCCGTCGAGCGAATCGTCGCCGTTGGATTCGAGCGGGCTCAGAACGAGCTCAACACCGACCCGACGGCGAACCCCGAGAAGGCTCCCTAGCGCCGGAAGCCGCGTCGCCGCACAACCGTCGAAGCGTGTGGCTCAGTGTCGGATCTGTTCGGACCGGGCAGCGGTCATCGAAGCACGAATCCGGTGCCGATCGGATCGCTCGGGTCGAGCGTGAACACGCTGGTTCCGGTCTTGAAAGCGGCCCCGCGGACTTCGGTGATGACCGCGTCACGGCCCTCGGCGGTCACGGCTTCAACCACTCGCCCGGTGAACTCGCTTCCGACGATCGACACGTGGTGGAGATGCTGATCGCCGTGGATCCGGCCTTCGTCGGTGAGAAGCGCGAGCCGGGCCGATGTGCCCGAGCCGCACGGTGAGCGATCCACCTCGCCGTCGGCGAAGACGGTCACGTTGCGCTGATGCGGGCCGCTCAGGTGTTGGCCGAGGTCGTCGAAGATGATCGTGCCGTAGATGCCGTCGAGCCGCTCGTCGCTTGGATGCTTCGCCCACTCCGTGTCGTTGAGCGCCCACTTGATCTCCCGGCCCAGCGCGATGAGGTCGGTGTAGTGCTCGGCGTGGACGGCGAGGCCGAGACGGTCGGCGTGGACCGACGCATACAACGCACCGCCGTAGCTGACGTCGACGAACACCGGGCCCCGTGATGTGGTCACCATCACGTCGCGCACGATCACGTACGACGCGACGTTTCGGAACGACACGTGCTGCACCGCGCCGCTGACGCACGTGACGGCAGCAGTGACCCGGCCGGAAGGTACGTCGATCACCACCTCGGTGGTGCCGTCGGGATCGGTCGGCACCAGGCCGGTCTCGACAGCCCAGGTGCCGAGCGCGATGGTGCCGTGTCCGCAGGCCGTGGAGTAACCGTCCTTGTGCCAGAACAGCACACCGAAGTGAGCGCCGCCGTCGTTGGCGGGAACGATGAACCCGCCGTACATGTCGGCGTGCCCCCGAGGTTCGTTGACGAGGAGTTGACGGACGATGTCGACGGCTGTTGTGGTCTGCGCATAGGTGCGACGCTCCAGGACCGTTCCACCTTCGATCGGCGGCAGGCCGCCGGTCACGATCCGGAACGGTTCACCGCCCGTGTGATAGTCGGTCACGGTGACGTCTTCGATGTTCATCGGCCTCCACGATAGGTTCTGTCGTCCGCTCGACCTCCTGGACGCCTCGTGAACCTGCCCTACCTCGATGCTCCCGTGATGACCGGCGCGCTGTCGTGGCGCGAGGTCATCGACGCGTTGGCTCTCGCGCTTGGGTCGACGACCTTCGACGACCGCCGCGTGTCACGCGTCGGTGTGCCGGTTGGCAAAGGGGAGTTGCTGCTCATGCCGAGCGAGACCGCGAGCGCCGTGGGCGTGAAGGTTGTCGGTGTCGCTCCAGGCAACCCGGAGCATGGCTTGCCCCGGATCCAAGGTGTGTTCATCCTGATGGACGCCCGCACGCTCACTCCTCTTGCGCTGATGGACGGGACCGCGCTCACCAACATCCGCACTCCCGGACTGTCAGCCCTCGCCGTGCGCGAGATCGCACCGCCTGACGCGAAACGTCTCGTCGTCTTCGGTTCCGGCCCACAAGCACGCGGCCACATTGCCGCGGTGTGTTCGGTCCGGCCGATCGAATCGGTGCGCATCGTGGCGCGGGACCCCCGCGGTGTCGAGGTCCTCATCGGTGAGCTCGATGGCGCCGATTTGGACGTCAATGCCGGCACGCCCGCCGACGTTGCGGATGCCGACATCGTGGTGTGCGCGACCACGGCGCGGACGGCGGTGTTCAACGGGTCGCTGCTCGCCGAGAATGCGTGCGTCGTCGCTGTCGGGTCCCACGAAGCCGACGCCCGAGAACTCGACGACACCCTGTTCCGCCGAGCCTCGCTGATCGTCGTGGAGGACTGTGAAACCGCGCTTCGGGAGGCGGGCGACGTGATCCAGGCGATCGCCGCCGGTGCCATCGATGCGGATTCCCTGATCGGTCTGCGCTCGGTTCTCACTTCCCCACCGCCGACCTACGGCATCAGCGTGTTCAAGAGCGTCGGCATGGCATGGCAGGACCTTGCCGTTGCCGAAGCGATCTGGGCTGCAGTTTCCCGCGCCGACGGCGCGTCTGCATGAACTCGAAGCTCCTGACCCGATCGGTTCAGGCGTAGGTCACCACTCGCGGCTGCACGGGTACGCGGGCCAGGGCGGCGGAAACGAGTAGCAGAACGCCCGCTGGCAGGGTGACCGACGCCGGACCGAAGCGGTCCACCAACTCGCCCCCGGCGGCCGCTCCGATGGCGGCGAAGATGGTCGATCCCGCCTGCATCGCAGCGAAGGCCCGCGCATGGGCACGTTCGGCCACGTTGAGACTGACCAGGGTGGTGAGCGCGGCCACGAACGGAGCGCTGGGCACGCCGGAGACGAAGACCAATATCGCGGTGACCCAGATGCTGTTCGTCCCGATGCCGACCAGCGCCAGGGTGACGGCCTGCGCCACGCCGATCTGCCACGTGGACGCGGCGATGCCCCGCGCCGCCCACAGCCCACCGACCAGTCCGCCGGCGGCCCAGATGGCCAGGAGGACGCCGCTGGCGTCGGGGCGTCCCTGCTCCGTAGAGATCGCCGCAATGGCGATGATGATCAGTCGGAACCCGGTGCCGGTCACGGCGAACGAGAGCAGAAGGCGCACCACCCGGCGAGTGAGCCACGCGCCCGCCACCGCGGGGGCGCGACCCGCCCCGGGACGTTCTCGGTACACGGCGGCCACGCCGATCATGGCGAATCCCGGTGAGAGCGAGACAGCCAGCGCCGGCCCACCCAGGATCACGGCGATGCTGACGAGGAGCGGACCACCGATCCATGCGATCTCCACGGCGATCGAGTCGAACGCGAAAACGCGCGTCGCATCGGCCTGGTCCGTTCGCTGGGCGAGCAGTGCGCGAACAACGGGAGCGACGGGCGGCACCGTGAACCCAGCGGCGAGCGACACCGGGAGGAGCACCGCCAGGTTGCGGGTTCCTGACCAGGCGATGAAGGCGGCCACCGCAGGAATATGGGCGAGGGTGAGCGCGGCCAGGACGCGCCCGGCTCGGGGTCCGTCGAGAAGTCGGCCGACGAGCAGGCCAATGAGGCCAGCACCCAGCGACAGCGCCCCCGAGGCGATTCCCGCATAGCCCAACCCGATGCGCTCGTCGACGAGGAGGAGTGCCGCCACCGGGAGCGTGATGAACGGCAGACGCCCCAGGGCGCCGACCGTCAGCAGCTTCAGGAGTGGACGAAACGACCTCACGCTGCCAACTCGACCAGCCCCGGTGGGCTGCGACTGGTTGTTGTGGGCAGGTCGGATGAGGGAGAACCCTACCGGGATGGCCTCGCGCAGTGCACGTCACGGGTAGCGACGAGGGACTCGGGCTTCTCTTCGGACGGCGCTACTACACTGGATTTTCCAAGTTGTCTCATGAGGAGGGGCGATGGGAACGAGAACGTACGGTCAGCACTGCGGGCTCGCGGCAGCGATGGATCTCGTCGGACAGCGTTGGTCGATGTTGATCGTTCGTGATCTCGCACCCGGACCACGCCGGTTCACCGATCTCTTCGTTGGTCTGCCGGGTATCGCCACCGATGTCTTGGCCGAGCGTCTTCGCGAACTCGAGTCGGCCGGTGTGGTCGTGCACCGGGCGACCAAGCACCCGGTCCCGGCAAAGCTGTATTCGCTCACGTCTTCTGGCGAAGAGCTGTCGGCGATTGCCGGTCGGCTCGCCGATTGGGGCATGCCCTTGCTCCCCGCGGTTCCGTCAACCGATGTGAAGGTGCGGGCTCGGTGGGCTCTGCAGACGATGGCCCGGCACTACGCGGGCGGGCTCGACGACGGTCAGTACGAGTTGGTGATCGACGGTGAGGAGTTCACCGTCATCGTTTCCCGCCGAGCGGCAACGCTTCGCTATGGCCCGGCCGAGCGGACTGCGCTTCTCCGGCTGCGTTGTTCGTCGCGTCAGTTCTTCAACGCGGCGAAGGACCCGTCGTACCTTGACGCGCCGCGCCGCTCGTTGGAGATCGAAGGCGGTGCCGCACTCGCGGCGAAGTTCTTGCGTGCCTTACCGCTGACGGTCACTGCGGCGTAGGGAGCGAGCGCGCCGCCGTCACCGGGAGCGCGCCGCCGTCATCGTGAAGGGACTGGAGCGGCCGTAGGGGCCGGTCCCGCCGCTTTGGCCGCGGCACCCAAACCCGGTTGGGCGATGCCGATGGCCGCGGCGATGGACGCCACGATCGACACGTAGAGGTAGCCACGATGGTGCGCGGCGAGAAGTGCCTCTCGCGACTCCGGCGACCCGAGCACCGCCACGAGAATGGCGACGCCGAGTACCGAGCCCACCTGTCGGCACGTGTTGTTCACCGCTCCACCGACGGAGAGACGGTCGGGGGGAAGGCTCGTCACTGCGGCAGCACTGTTGACGGGAATGAACGCAGCGATGCCGACGGCCGTGCATTCGGCAATGGCCACGAACAGCCACGGTCGCGGTGTTGCGTCCATGAGGAGACGGAAGGCCAGCGCACTTGCGGCAACGATCGCCGGACCGAACACGACGAACGGTCGGAACCCGAAGCGACCGGCAAGTCGCCCCGCTCGTCGCGCTAGCAGTGCGACCGTGAGGGGGGCGAGGGCACTGAGCAGACCGGCGTGGAGCACCGTGTAGCCCCAGACCTGACGGAGGAACAGGACGTTGTTGAGTCCGGACGCGGCGAAGCCCGCATAGAACGCGATGCTCGAAATGTTCGCGATGTTGAACCCGCGGCTCCGGAACAGGTCGAGGTCGAGGATCGGGTTTGGATGGCGTCCCTGGCGCTTCCAGAACAGCGGCGCAGCGATGGCGCTCACGGCGAGCGACCCGAGTGTCTTGGGGTCGGTCCATCCCCATACCTCGGACCGCGAGATTCCGAGGGCGAGCGCGGCGAGCGAGATGGTGATCAGTACGGCGCCGGCGAGGTCGGGAAAGCGCCGATCGATGGCCCGTGCGGTCTCGCGCAACGTTGTGCGTCCGAAGAAGAGAACGGCGGCGCATACGGGCACGTTGATCCAGAACGCCGCCCGCCAGTTGGACACGCTGATGAGCAGGGCGCCGAGGCTGGGTCCGCTGGCCACGCCGAGGGCGCCGATCCCGCCGAACATCGCCACGACGGAGGTTCGCCGTTCGGGCGGGAACGCGGCGAGGAGGAGGCCGAGCGACGCCGGGGTCAGCAGCGCTCCACCGATGCCCTGAACCACCCGTCCGCTGACCAGGACGCCGAGCCCTGGGGCCAACGCGCACAACATCGAGCCGATGCCGAAGACCGCAACGCCGAGGAGGAAGATTCGCCGACGGCCGAGTTGATCGGCGACCTTGCCGGAAACGATGAGCAGGCCGGCGAAGCAGATGTTGTAGGCGGTGACGATCCACGACGCATCGGCGCGAGAGATGCCGAAGTCACGCAGGATCTCCGGGAACGCGACGTTGACGACGGAGAGGTCGAGAGTGGTGATGTAGGCGCCGAGGGCGCACAGCGCAAAGGTAGGCCACGGCGATGGGACCGGCGCGTTGGTCGAGCTCCGGATATGACTCACGAGATCCTCATGGAGTCATGGTACTAACCAACGTTTCACTTGGAAAATCAGGTGTTGAGAGTCGAGCGCGACCCGACGTTGTCCACACAACCATCCGTGAGCGCTACTGGCAGCACTTGACGGCCCGGTCCGCCGACGCCGAACCATACCGAGCTTGCCCGCGCTCGACTCATGACGGGTGCAGTCGTCCCCGAGGGGACATACTTCCTCTCATGGGTGACGTGCTGACCGGCCAGACCGTGGAGCTTCTTCAGACGATGATCCGCAACGCGTGCGTAAACGACGGTTCCGCTGGATCGGGCCAGGAGGTGCGCAGCGCAGACGCCCTCCAGTCGTTCCTCGAGGGCACTGGCGTGTCCATGGAACGCTTCGAGCCGTCCCCCGGGCGGACGTCACTGGTGGCGCGCATCGAGGGGACTGACCCATCCGCGGCCAGCCTGTGCCTGATGGGCCACACGGACGTGGTGCCCGTCAACCCCGACGGGTGGAGCCGCGACCCGTTTGGTGCCGAACTGATTGACGGTGAGGTGTGGGGCCGCGGCGCCGTGGACATGCTGAACCTCACCGCATCGATGGCGGTGGCGTTCAAGGACTTCGCACGACGGGGCTTCCGTCCGAAGGGCGACCTCATCTTCTTCGCGGTGGCCGATGAGGAGTCCGGTTCCAAGCACGGTGCGCAATGGCTGGCCGATCACGAGCCCGACGCCATCCGTGCCGACTACGTGCTCACCGAGAGCGGAGGGCTGCACAGCGGACCGCGCGAGGCTCCGTTCATCGGGATGAACGTGGGCGAGAAGGGTGTGGCCTGGCGCAAGCTGCGTGTGCGCGGCACCCCCGGGCACGGATCAGCTCCGTACCGGACGAACAACGCGTTGGTGAAGGCCGCGGCCGTCGTCCAGCGCCTCACCGCGTACGAACCGCAGCCCCGCTTCCACGAGCTGTGGCGCGAGCAGCTGGACGCGTTGGGCCTGCCTGACGAGATGAAGCAGATGCTGATGGATCCGGCGCACGTGGACGAGGCGCTGGCCCAGCTTCCGCTCGGAGTCGCCCGGCACCTCCACGCCTGCACGCACACCACGTTCTCCTGCAACATGTTGGAGGGGAGGATGAAGACGAACGTCATCCCGGACATGATCGATCTGGGTGTCGACATCCGTACCATGCCCGGCGAGACCGCCGCCGAGGTGCAGGCCCACCTGGACGCTGCGCTGGGCGACCTGGCCGTCGACGTGGAGGTGGAGTTGGTGATGAATGACCCGGCCAGCATCAGCCGCATCGACACGCCCGTGTGGGATGCCCTGGCCAGGGCGGTGGCCCACCCGTTCCCCACGTCGCGCCTCACGCCGCGCGTCGCGGTGGGGTTCACCGACGCACGCGTGTACCGGGCGATGGGGTCGGTGGCCTACGGGGCAGGGCTGTTCAGCCCCGACCTGGACAGCGGCGAATACGGCAGCCGGTTCCACGGTAACGACGAGCGCATCGACGTCGAGTCACTTCGGCTCACCACGCAACTCTGGCTGGACGTGGTTGAGGACGTGCTGGGATGAACGACGCGCTCGCGGTCCGCCGGAGCGCGAGGCAGGACACGCTGCGGCCGTTCGAGCAGGTGGAGTGGGCCCTTCGATGGGCTCATCGCGGAATCGCTTGTCGTGCCGGGGTGATCCACCTCGACGCGCTAGGCCGCGGCGGCGCTTCCTTCGATGGGGGAGCCGGACACGGTCACCCGGTGCATGACACGCCGATGGCCGTGGTAGTCGTTGAGGGCGTAGTGCCACGTGGCCCGGTTGTCCCAGAACGCCAGTGAGCCCCGCTGCCAGTCGAACCGGCAGCTGAACTCTGGAAGCGAGGCGTGTTGGTAGAGGTAGGTGAGCAGCGGAGCGCTCTCCGCTGCAGTCCAACCATCGAAGCGGATGGTGAATGCGGCGTTCACGTAGAGCGTCTTGCGTCCGGTGTCGGGGTGGTGGATCACCACCGGGTGCACACTGTCCTGCACTGCGGCCGACGCGTTGCCGATGCGGTCGGCGGTGTCGGCGATCTTTGCGTAGCCGCCCTCGGGCCCAAAAACGTGCGCGGTCGAATGCACAGCCCGCATGCCTTCCAGCGTCGCCTGCAGACCCGGAGACAGGGCGTCGTATGCGTTCGACATGCTGGCGAAGAGCGTGTCGCCGCCGCGCGGTGGTACTTCTCGGGCGAGGAGGACCGAACCCATCGCCGGGACGACGTCGTAGCTGTGATCGGTGTGCCAGCCGCCGCCGATATTCGACCTCTGTTCGGGTTCCTTGCGGACCTCGGCGATCTCCGGATAGCCGTCGACCGGCTTGAAGAAACGATTGACGTCGATCGGCGCGAAACGCCGGGCGAACGCCAGATGCTGTTCTGGTGTGATGTCCTGATCGCGGAAGAAGATCACCCCGTGGTCGAGGAACGCCGCGCGGATCGTCGCAAACGTGGCGTCGTCGAGCGGCGCCGAGAGGTCGACCCCCGAGATCACCGCTCCGAGCGCGGACGAGAACGGCGTGACGTCGATTCCGGTTGCGGTCATCATCGCTCCTGCGCGAAGGCAGCCGTGTCAATCCGGCCACGTGTGTAGGTGATCGTACCGGGGCTGGGCCGAAGGCACCCAGGCGGGTACGGTTTCGACCGGCTCCTGACGAGACGTTGCTCGGCTGGCGTCGGTGAGATCCGGGTCCGAGTTCGGGTTGAGATCTCAGCCCCGGCGGTTCTCGTCACGGAAAACTCGCTTGCGCCCGGGTCGACCGGCGAGACTGTCGCCATCTCGCGACAGGGGCCAGCCATGACGAACGACGCCACGCACGAACAGGTCAAGACGTTCTGTCGCATCTGCGAACCGAGCTGCGGGCTGATCGCGACCGTTGAGGAAGGGCGGCTCGTCAAATTGTCGCCAGACCGGTCGCACCCCGTCACGAAAGGCTTTGCGTGCCACAAGGGCCTTGCCGCAGTTGACCTCCACCGCGATCCTGACCGGCTGAACACGCCGATGCTTCGCGCGGCCGACGGGACGTGGAAGGCCACGGACTGGGATGCCGCACTCACGCACACTGCCACCCGACTCGACGCCATCATTTCCGAACACGGGATTGGTGCAGTCGGCGCGTACGTCGGCAACCCCACGGCGTTCAACGCTCTCGGACAACTCCATACGGGGACCTTGCTTCGAACGCTCGGAATCCGACGGTCGTTTTCGTCGGGAACGCAGGACTGCGCGAACAAGTTCGTCGCCAGTGAGGCCGTGTTCGGCTCCAGCACTGTCCACCCGATTCCCGACCTCGCCAATACGGACCTCTGTCTGATCATCGGTGAGAACCCGCGTGCCTCACAGGCCTCGTTCTATTCGATTCCGAATGTGCTCGGTGAGTTGAAGCGTGCTGCAGGACGTGGCGCACGTATGGTGTTCATCAACCCTCGACGGATCGAAACGCCGGAGCAGGGAGTCGGTGACACCGTCCTGATCAGACCCGATACTGACGTTTGGTTTCTCGCCTCACTGCTTCATGAGATCGACCGCCTTGACGGATTCGACACGTCGGTCATCGCTTCGCACGGTCACCGAATCGATGATCTGCGCGCGTACGTGTCGCAGTATCCGGCGGACCGGACGGCTGAGGTCACCGGCATCGAGGCCGAGACGGTTCGAGAACTCGCCGCTGCCTGGGTGTCTACGCCACGCGCTTCCGTCCATGCCTCGACGGGTATCAACATGGGTCGTCAGGGCACGCTTGCCTACTGGCTCGTGCACATGCTTTCGTTCGTGACCGGCCGACTCGACGTGATCGGCGGAAACCTCAAGAGCGATGGCTTCTATCCCAACGCTCGTGCCGGCGCTGGTGTGCCGGAGCAGGGCTACGCCGATACGGAGTTCGGTCGGCTCCGTCGAGGATCGCTTCCCGGAACGATGATGTCTCACTCGATCTTGGACAGTGACAACCCGATTCGGGCGATGATCGTGGTGGCCGGCAATCCGCTCCTGTCAATCGCCGGCGAGGACCGGTTACGCAAGGCGTTCGAGCAACTGGAACTTCTTGTTGTCATCGACATCTATCCGAGTGCAACGAGCGAATTCGCCCACGTCGTGCTCCCCTCGACGGACATGTATGAGCGCGACGATCTCAACATCGTGAACCTCGGCACAAGTGCCCGGCCCTTCGCCCAGTACACCCCTGCCGTTGTCGAACCGCTCGGGGAGCGTCGGCCGGAATGGTGGATTGCTCACCGACTCCTGCAGAAGATGGGTAAACCGAACCTCTATGACGGCCTTGGCGACGGCGAGGAACCAGATCCCTGGTCGAAGTGGAGGCACATGTTGGAGCGGGGGAGCGGACTGTCGTTGGGCGACCTGCAACATGATCACGAGCCACGCGAACTGCCACCACCGCTCCCCGGATCGTTCTTCTCGGATCAAGTTCACACGGTCGACGGGTTGATCGATTGCTGTCCGCCGTCGTTTGCGGAGGCCCTCGAACGCAGCCACGTTCTGTTCGACGAAGGGAGAGCGGGAGCGGCGAGAAGAGCGGACGGCGAGCTTCTGCTCATCCACAAGCGCGACGCATGGATGCACAACTCGTGGTTCGCGAACGTCGAACGGATGAAACGAAACGGTCGGACCGGTAACCCACTCGGTATGCGCACAGAAGATGCCGCTCGGCTCGCCCTCGTCGATGGGTCGTCCGTGATCGTCGCGAGCGCCCACGGTGAGATCGAGTCGGTCATACAGATCGACGACGACTTGATGGAAGGCGTCGTGTCGATGGTTCACGGGTGGGGTCATGCAGTGAGCCCTCGCATGCGCGTGGCCGCCGCCAATCCCGGATCGAATCCCAACGCCTTACTTCCCGTCGGGCCCGGGAGTTTCGAACCACTGTCGAGCCAGGCCCACATGACTGGTGTCCCGGTTCGGGTGCGGGCGATGTAAGCGGGGCACAAGAAACTGAGATGGGGCCGCGGTCGCCGGGGCCATAAGGTGCAGTGATGCGCTTCGGCTACTGGATCAACACGTCGTACCCCTGGGCGGACACGCTCTCGACCGCTCACACCGCCCAGCAACTGGGGTGGGACTGCCTTTGGTACTCCGATCACTTCATGCCGAATGCCCCGGAGCCGGCCGACGGTGTGGTCAACGAGGCGATGACGACGCTGAGCGCGCTCGCTTCTTCCGTGCCGAAGATCAGGCTCGGGACCATCGTTCTCGGCAACACGTACCGGCATCCCGCCCTGCTCGCCAACATGGCCGCAACCCTCGATCAGATCTCCGGTGGGCGATTCACCCTCGGTCTTGGTGCCGGATGGCAGGAGAACGAGCACGCTGCCTACGGGATGGAGATGGGGATGCTCAAGTGGCGAATGGATCGCTTCGACGAAACCTGCGAAGCGCTCAATCTCCTCTTTTCGCAAGCCCGCACCACGTTCAACGGTGAGCACGTGAAGTTCACCGATGCGCCGTTGGACCCCAAGCCGGTGCAGTCACCGCTTCCCCTCATGGTGGGCGGCGGCGGGGAGAAGCGAACGCTGAAGATCGTCGCCAAGCACGCCCACCAGTGGAACGTGTGGGCGACACCAGAGTTGTTCTCGCAGAAGCTGGCGATCCTCGAGAGCCACTGCGCTGACATCGGCCGCGACCCTGCGACCATCGACAAGACCGTTGCGGCTCTGCTGTTCCTCACCGATGATCAGGCCTTCGCCGACAAGCTCAGGTCACGTGATTTGGGACGACCGGCGATCATCGGGAACGCCCAGGAAGTCGCCGATCAGATCAGGGCCTACGCCGCCCTCGGCGTCGACGAGATCATCGTGCCTGGCTTCACGTTCCCGAATGCTGCCGCTGCCGAGCCGACGCTTCGGGCAATGATCGAGACGGTGAAGCCGCTGCTGTAGGCGAGCGATCTCGTGACTCACCACTACGGCGCTCCCGTGCCCTGGATCAACACCGCGGTGCCCCACCAGTACGCGAAGATCGGCGTGCTCGTGACCGCGGTGAATCCACAAGCGCGCAGATCATCGCACCAACGGGCCGACGACTGCTCGTGGGTGAGCCGCTTCTGATTCGGGTCGAACTGCCCGACGAGCACGGGCATCAGGAACCGCTGGGCCACGGTGTCGTCGCCCCGGTATTCGGCCAGACCGCGCTCGTATCGTTCCGCGGCGTAGCGGGCGTGCTCGATCCCGCCGTCGTCGAAGTCGGGTATGTCGAACTCGACCAACACGATCGATCCCGACCGGGTCGCGAGCGCCCGGAGGACCTCATAGCGTTGCGAAGCGTTGAGGGTGTGAAACGCAAACGTCGACTGAACCAATGACCAGGAGGCAGAGCCGGCGGGATCTGCGACGAAGGCTTCGGCCTTCAGCTGATGCGGCGAGACCGCCCATCGTGCCCCCTGAAACGTGGCGACTGCTTCGGCGAGGAGCGCTGCCGACGGCTCCACCAGGGTGACGAGGTCGATAGCCCCGGATGCCACTGCCGCCGTCACCCGACCGTCGCCGCACCCGATATCGAGCAGCGACGTCGGCCGCTGCCATGCCACGACGGCGCGCAACGCGTCAATCGTTGCGGCATAGAGCGCAGGGTTCGCTCCACCCTGGATGAACCGCTCGAAGCCTTCCGGCTCGGCGTAGATGTTCCCCTCGCTACCGCCGTCGAGGAATGCCGCGAGAGCCAACGGGAGCAACTCGTCCGGTTCGGCTGAGGCGGCGGTGCGGGCAGCTCGAGCGCCCGCCGACCAGTCTGACCGGGCTACTGCAAGAAGCGCATCGATGACGGACAAGACGGGTGCTCCTCAGGTGGGTGACGGGCTCGTCATTCTGGTCGGTGGCGGAGGAATGACGCGCGGTGGTCGCGGGATGGCTCGGACGCCGAAACACATCCTTGCGACGAGCGACACAGCGCCGAAACACTGCCTCCGTAAAGTCATCGAGACATGAATGCGCCCCCGATGAACTCGCATGCCGAAACGATCTCCGCGGCACTTGCCGATCTCGACCGCAACGGGTTCGCCATCGTGAAGAACCTCTTCACCGACGAACAGATGGACGAACTCACGACGGCGATGGAGGCTCTGCAAGCGCGCGTGGCTTCCGGTGACCTCGATCCGTGGTTTGCCGGGAACGAGTTCGTCGCCGACTTCGACGGCCCAATGCCACCGTTCATCCACTACGTCGTGAACGTGGAAGAGCTGTCGCCGGAGGCCCACAACGCGTTCTATGACCCCCTCGTGATGGAGATCATCGGACGAGTGCTCGGTCCGGACCACTGGCTCTTCCGTCCCGACGATCGAACGGTTGTCTTTCAGGATGCACGACCCGGGCAGGGGATGACCTACAGCCGGATCGGGTGGCACACCGACCACCAGTCGCGTCCGACGTCGGACATCTGGCCGGCCATTGCCGTGACGGTTCATCTCGACGCGACTTCCCCAGCGAACGGTTTCCTCCGAGTGCTGCCCGGTAGCCATCGCATGACGACGGACACGATGCCCCTCGGGTTCGAAAAGGTTCCCGACGAGATCGGGCTGTACTGCGATCGCGGAGACGTGCTTCTTCATCACAGCGATCTGTGGCACTCGGCCGCTCGGGCGACCGAAGACGCGCCGAGCGGCATCCGCCGCCATCTCCGCGGCTCGTTCATGGGCGGGCGTGAACCGGGACCGGGCGAACTCGAACCCTTCAACAAGAATGCGATGCGCTGAGATGGGAACAGACCGTGACGTGGTGGAGGAGTTCGGGGATTGGGTTGCTCTCAGAGCAACGCAGAGCCCGAACTTCGCGGAGCCCATGCGCGAGCCGGCGGTGGCGTGATCATGTTCCCGCGTGCGTGCGCTCCGTACCCCCAGCTCGGCATCCTCCCGACGACGGTCTCCGATCCCGCTGAGGCACTCGAACGGGTCAAGCGCGATGGAGCGGTGATCGTCACGGGCGTCGGCCGCACTGCCGAAGATGCGCGTCTCCTGGGCCACCGGATCTTCGGCGACTCGGTCCTCGCCATCCCCGACGCTGCCGAGGTGCGCGAAGGCGGGATACAGGATCGCCGCCCGGCGGGCCTCACCCTGCACACCCGCTCGAATCTCCACACCGATGGCTTCAGCTACGGCAATCTCTACCCGGATTACTTCCTGCTGCTCTGCGAACGGGACTCTCCGGAAGGTGGAGAGTCGTTCGTCATGGACGGCGCCGCACTCCTCGAGTGGGCCGCGACGCAACCAGGCGGACCGGAGTTCGTTGAACGCCTCCAACGCGTGGCGATCGATCAGACCGAACCGGGCAAGCGCAACGCGACCGGCCCCATGGTCGGCAGGTCTGATTCCGGTCGAGTGATGTTCCGCCGCTTTCCGGAACAGCAGCCGACGCACGACGCATCGGATCCGGAGAGGGACTGGGCGATGATCGCCGCGTGGCACACCCTCATCGACGACCTCAGCCTGTTCTGCCCTCGCTTCAAGCTCGAGCCGGGCCAAGCCGTCGTGATCGACAACTACCGGCTCTTCCACGGCCGCGAGTCCTACTCCGACATCTCCCGGTGCATGTGGCGTCTCTGGGTGTGGACCACGGCGGGCCAGGGAGTGCCTGAGGGCCTGCTGCACTCCGACAGCCGCTTCGCCGGCGTTACTCCCTGAGCGCGGCGTGCGGCTGGTCTAGAGCGTCGAGGCGGGGTCTGTCGTCAGCACGTCCGCGGCGCGAATCGAAGCCTCGGACGCCAACTGGGCATCGTAGAATTTCGTGAAGGCGAATCGCCCGTAGACCATGGCGCCGACGATGGTGAGAGCGAAGACACAGACTCCGATGCTGAACAACAGAGTCTGACTCATTCGGTGTCCGCACGCCCACCCAGAAGGAGTGCACCAGCGGAGAGGATCGAAGGGACCCAGAGTCCGACGAAGATCCCTTGCTGTTCGTGGCCGTTGAACCATAGCGAGACGGAAAGGATCAGCGACGCGAGACTCGCGATGACGAAGATCAACTTCGCTCGAACGATTGGCCGAGCAAGCAGAGCTTTCGCAACTTCTGACTTGGTCAGCACCGGTTCAGCGGCATCCATGAACGACCTCTTCGGTTCGGTTCCGACTCATTGTGTGGCTCCGATTGAGGTAGATGCTGCTTCGTCATGGGCGCTCTTCATTCGAGCAATCTTGAAAATGACCAGGCCGAAGGCGGCCTTGGCAAGAATGTCGGCGATCGAGTAGCCAGACTGGCGGAGTACGAATCCTCCGGCGCCTCCGAAGAACGAACCGCCGAACACCGGGAACAGGTAGGCGATCGGATAGGCGCCCCACAGTCCAAGGATCATCCACCGCAGCATCGACATCGTGTGGCGCACGTCGGCCGGCTGGCTCTTCATGGCGACGCTCAGCTCAACAAAGAGGACGTAGACGACGTAGAGGAACGGGATCGTCGAGAGCAGTCCCCACACAATGCGAGGTCCATTGCTGGTGGCGACTTCGCCCGGGTAGCCGAGGACGATCATCGCCGTCGCTGCGGGCACCAGCTTGTACAGCAACTTCCTCTGGACCGCCTTCGCCAACGCAAGCACGGCGACCGTCTCGAGAAGCAACAACGGCACGGTGAGTAGCCAGTCGACGTACCGGTAGCCCTCGTTGAACTTGACGGCGGAGAGCATGTGCGGCGACGTTGGCGTTGCCCCAGCCGGGTACGACTCGCGGAAGTTCTCGAAGATCCGGAAGTAGTGGTAAGCGGCGATGCCGCACACCATCGCGGAGATGGTGACCGCATTCCGGTACGCGGGTCGAACAGTCGAACGGGAGACGAGCAGATAGAGGGAGGTGAACGCCATTGCGGCGAACACCAGGGAAAAGAGGTTGTAGACGAGCGCGAATTGCGACTCAGAAAGCTGGGGGATGTTTACGGCTGCGGCGATGGTCATGGTCGTGTTTCTCCTGAGGAAATACCTAGCTCCGAGAACTTCTCACGGCACTCCCGGCAACCGTTAAAAAACCAGAATTCTCCACGGTCAACTTTGCCTTCGGTCCAAGGACCCGGGCACTCGGGCAGACTGGACGAGTCGTCGTTGCCGACGAGAAACGGAGTCGTCATGGTTGCCCTGCCCCGGAACGCCGTACCCCAACCAACGCGGCGACGCAGCGTTCGTTCGCTTGCGGTGCTCGCCTGCTTCGTGGTGCTCGGCGCTCCAGCCGCAAGTGCACAGACCGTTCCCGGCATTGTGCCTGCCTCGACTGCGTTCACGTCGAAGGACCTTCGCGTCGTGCTCGGTTTCCCGTCGAACACCGTTCCGTCGAACGTGACCGGTTTTCGCGTCAACCTCTTCTGCACGGCGTCGCCCGCCACCTTCGATGGCACCTGGACCGCCATCGTCACGTTTGGCACGACCGGGACAGCTGCGACGGTGCCGACGCCGTTCACCAGCACCACCCAATGTGTGATCCGGCTCACCGTGCTCGGTACAGGGAGTCGTCCTCTCCTTCTCACGAGCAACTCGATCGACGCCGTGAACGTGGCCATTCGCTATCTGGACACCGTCGAGGGCATCGCAGTCGACCCGCAGACGGTCATCGAGTTCGGGCCGATCCTGGTGAAGGATTTCTCGACCATTCGTTTCGGGGCCGCGGCGCCGGCACCGACCACGACGACGACCACCACCTCGACCACAACCACCACAACCACGACAACGACCACGGTGGCTCCGACGACCCGGCCCTCAACCATTCAGCCGACCACGACCACGGCTCGTCGTCCGGTTCGCTACGTCCGTGTCTGCGTGAAGCGTGTCAAGGGTAGGTGCACGGTGACGCGTCGCGTGCGTCGGTAGCGGCTCCCGCGTCCGGCCTGCCGTCGGGCGAAAATGGCGGGTCCACTAGCCTTGAAGCCCCGTGTCGCTGCGTCCTCTCCCCGCCCTGCTCCGCGCCGACACCGGTCTCGTCGACCTGTTCGGCTCACGAACGGCAACCATCGGCGTCGCCGATCCGGCCCGTGCCTACCTGCTGGCCGGCCTGGCGGAACTCGGCGGGCGACGGCCTCTCGTCGTCGCCACCCCGACCTCACACGACGCCGAGCGGATCGCCGCCGACCTCCGGGTGTACCTCGGCGAGTCCGCCGTCGACGTCTTCCCCGCGTGGGAGACCCTCCCGTTCGAGCGGGTGAGTCCGGCCGTCGAGACGATGGGTCGTCGGCTGCAGGCGATGTGGCACCTGACGGGCGGTTCCGATGAGGCTCCGGCGGTCATCGTCGCCCCCGTGAAGGCACTGCTGCAACGCCTGGGTCCGCACGTGGAGGACACTGCGCCGGTCGTGATCCGGCCGGGCGATCGGTGTGACCCGCAAGAGCTGGTGGCACGTCTTGTCGATCTCGGCTACCGCCGCGAATATCAGGTCGAGCACCGGGGCGAGGTGGCGATCCGGGGCTCGATCGTCGACGTGTTCGGATCGACGAGTGATGTGCCCGTGCGCATCGACCTCTGGGGCGACGAGGTCGACCGGCTCACCGAGTTCAGCGTCCATGACCAGCGGGCGACCGATCCTGTCGAGATGGTGCAGCTCTTCGGATGTCGGGAGCTCCGGCCCACCGAAGAGGTGCGGGCCCGGGCCCTTTCCCTCCTGCAGAGCGAGCCCTGGGGAGCATCCCAGTGGGAACGGATCAGCCAGGGCACGGTCTTCGAAGGGATGGAGTCATGGCTCCCCTGGCTGAGCGACGACGATCACCTCCTGCTCGACCTCGTCGGGCCGAAGGCGATGGTGGTGCTGCTCGAGCCACGACGCATGCGGGACCGGGTCGAGGACCTCCACGCCGAGGAGACGTCGCTGATCGAGTCGCTGTCGCGCACCTGGAACGCCGATGCCACGAGCACCCGCTTGGCCGAAGACGGTGCGTTCCCGATGCTCCACCTCCCGTTCGACCGTCTTCTGGCCCGTTGCGCGGCACCGGTGTGGACGGTCGCACCCGGCGCCGAGGGCCCCGATACCACGGTGATCCCGGCGATGGGGTGGGCGACCACGGCCGGAGATCCGGGTGCGCTCGTGACGCAACTGCGCAAGCTGTCGACCGACGGCTACCGGGTCTTGGTGGCGGCCGACGGCGACGGGTCGGCCGATCGCCTTGTCACGGTCCTTTCCGACGAGGGGTTCCGCTGTACGCGCGTTCCCACCGGCGAGGTCCCTGATGTACGCGCGCAGACGATGTCGACGGTGGGAGTGCAGGTCGTCGTGGCGCCGATCGAGAGAGGCTTCATCGCACCATCGGTGAAGGTGGCGGTGCTCGCCGAGGCGGACCTGACCGGTCGTCGTCGAGCACATCGAAAGGCCAAGCCCCGCAAGCGGCGGGAGCTGCAGGCCTTCTTCGACGACCTCACCCCGGGGAGCTTCGTCGTCCACTACATGCATGGCGTCGGACGCTTCGCCGGGATGGTGAAGCGTCTCATAGGTGGCGTCGAACGCGACTACCTCCTGATCGAGTTCAAGGGCGACGACAAGCTCTACGTCCCGTCGGATCAGATCGATGCCGTGCGGGCCTACACCGGCGAACCGCCGACGCTTCATCGTCTCGGAGGCAAGGACTTCGCCGCGGCGAAGGCCCGCGTTCGAGCGGCCGTCACCGAGATCGCCCAGGAACTGGTCGTGCTGTACCAGAAGCGCATCTCGGCCCCCGGCCACGCGTTCGCACAGGACACACCTTGGCAGCGGGAGATGGAAGAGGCGTTCCCGTTCATGGAGACGGTGGATCAGCTCAAGGCCATCGAGGATGTGAAGGCCGATATGGAGTCGTCGTCGCCGATGGACCGCCTGGTCTGTGGCGATGTCGGTTTCGGCAAGACCGAAGTCGCCCTTCGGGCCATCTTCAAGGCGGTGCAGGACGGGAAGCAGGCGGCGATCCTGGCTCCGACCACCCTTCTCGCCCAGCAGCACTTTCAGACCTTTTCGGAGCGGTTCGCGAACTATCCGATCCGCGTCGAGGTGCTCTCCCGTTTCCTTACCATCGCCCAGGCGAAGAAGGTCATCGAAGGGGTCAAGAACGGCACCGTCGACGTCATCATCGGTACACATCGGTTGCTGTCAGCCGACATCAGTTTCCCGAACCTCGGGCTTCTCGTGGTCGACGAGGAACAGCGCTTCGGCGTGACCCACAAAGAGGCCATCAAGCACCTGAAGGAGAACGTCGACGTCCTGACGCTCACGGCCACGCCGATTCCTCGCACGCTCGAGATGGCACTTTCCGGTATTCGTGACCTGACGCTGCTCAACACGCCGCCCGCCGATCGGCAACCGATCCTCACCTACGTCGGTGAGTACGACGACCGGGCGATCGCCGAAGCCATCCGTCGCGAAATGCTGCGTGAAGGTCAGGTGTTCTACGTCCACAACCGGGTCGTCGACATCGAGCGCAAGGCCAATCAGATCCGTGACCTCGTCCCGGAGGTGCGGGTGGCCATAGCCCACGGCCAGATGGACGAGGGCTCGCTCGAACAGGTCGTCTACGACTTCGCCGAAGGCCGCTACGACGTGCTCGTCTGCACCACGATCATCGAGACCGGTATCGACATGCCGACGGTGAACACGCTCGTCGTCGATCGCGCCGACCGGATGGGCCTGGGGCAGCTTCATCAACTCCGCGGCCGGGTAGGGCGTTCCGGCCAGCGAGCGTATGCGTACTTATTTTATCCCCCGGACGTCTCGCTGTCGGAGGAGGCGTACGAGCGTCTGAAGACGATCGGCGAGCACACCGAGCTCGGCTCTGGATTCAAGATCGCCATGCGCGACCTCGAAATCCGCGGTGCGGGCAACCTCCTCGGCGGCAACCAGAGCGGACACATCGCCGCGGTTGGCTACGACCTCTACAGCCAGATGGTCATCGAGGCCGTTGGCGAGCTCAAAGGCGAGACGAAGAAGGAGCCGGCCGAGATCAAGATGGAGATCCCGGTCGATGCCAACATCCCCCACGACTACATCGGCAAGGAGCCGCTACGTCTCGATGCGTATCGACGTCTGGCGGAAGTGACGAGTCAGGCCGATGTCGACGACGTCGCCGCCGAGTGGCTCGACCGCTACGGTCCGGTGCCCGAACGCGCCGCCGCTCTCCTCGATGTGGCGAGGCTGCGGGCGGAGTGCGTTCGTATCGGGCTGCGCGAGGTCACGGTGACGAAGGCCGTCGGGATGGGAGCCAGTCTGATGATGGGTTCGATGGCGGCGCGGCTCTCACCGGTGGAGTTGAAGACGAGTCAGGAGATCCGACTCCAGCGGCTGTCGCGGACAGCGGTCTACAAACAGCGCGAAGGCCAGCTCATCCTGCCCCTGCGCCCCGGCATCGACGCACTCGAGTTCCTCCTCACCTTCCTGGGCGAGCTCTACCCGAAGGGCTGATGCTCAGTCAGGAAGACCGTCTGGCTCAGCGGGCGGCTCAGACCATCGCGGTGATGTCGCGCAGCTCGGTTTCGTTCACGGTGATCCGGTTGCCGCCATTGCGCCGCGCCGCGGTCAGCGCCTCGTCCACACGGAGAAGCATCTCGCGGGGGAGCGTCTGTGGGTCGAACGTGACGACACCGATCGAGGCCTTCACGATGAGCGGTTCGCCGGCGTCGATCGGCGTACTCGACAGGCCGCGACGGATGCGCTCGAGCGCGATGAGCGAACCCTCGATCATCGTGTTCTGAAGCACGACGGCGAACTGCGAGCCGGAGAGGCGGGCAAGTACATCGTCAGTCCTGAGGTTCGTGCTGATGATCCGGGCGACCTGGCGGAGAAGCTCGTCGCCGACCTTCGGCCCGTGGCTCTCGACGATGGCGTCGTAGCGGTCGATCTCGATGAGGGCGAGAGAGAACGGGTCGAAGCCGTTCTTCGCCTGAGTCCACGAGTCGGCGAGCCGCTGCGTGAGCTGGCGCCGGTTGTACGCGCCGGTGATCTGATCGCGATGCTGGGTCTCCTCGATCGTGCTCTGCAGTCGCCCGAGCTCCTCGTCGGCGGCGCGGCCGACCTCGACGGCCCGCTGCAACCGGCGGCCGAGCATCTCGTTCTCCAGCCGGTTGCGCACGAGCTTCACCTGGTTCTCTGCCGCCTCCCGCATCAACAGGACGAGCGCACCGGCGGAAACCGAGATCACGCCGGCTGCGCCGATCGACATCCGGGTTCGCATCTCGAGGTACCGCGCGGCCACGGGCACCACGGCCGAGGCGAGGACAGCGATCGACGCTGCGGGAACGAGTTGGAGCCCGATAGCAACGGCGGCGGCCATGGCGATGATCGCCAGGCTGACGCTGGTCGTGGCCTGGGTGCTCGTCGCATCGAACAGCAGCCAAGCTCCGGAACCGAATGCGAACCCGGCGATCGTGGCAGCCGACACGATTTCGCGGTGATGCGTGGTGACGGCTTCAGGGGTGTCGAGACTGTCCCGCCATCCCGCGACGAATAGTACGATCACCGTTCCGCACGCCGCGATCGCCAGCCACAGCCCGAGCAGCCGCGCCGAGACTGTGCCGTACGTGGCCGCGCCGGCGGCCAGCGCGAGTGCCGCGACGGCGAGCGCGCTGCGGCGGAGCGCCGGACGGGCCAGGCTCAGGCATTCGGCGCGTACGCGGTCGGTCGGCGAGAGCGACTTGGCGCGGGTTCGGTCGGGAGTGGGCGTGGTCATGGGGCGGCCTGTCGATACACATCGGCGGGCGAGGGCGGGTTCTTGAGGGCGCGGCGACCCGGAACGCTGTCGGTGCGCCGGTAGGCTGGCCGACTTATGTCGCAACGTTTCCGTCGCCCACGTCTCTCCTCCACCGCCCTCGCCTGCGGTCTGGTCGGGGTGATCACCGCCGGATGTTCCACCGTGAACCCGTCCGCCCTCCGGGTCGGCGACACCCGGGTGAGCCGTGACGACATCGAAGCCGACCTCAAGGGTTATGAAAAGGCCCTTCTGGCCAGCGCCCCGACCGCCGACGACAAGGCCCGGCTCCGGGAGCAGTTGCGCAAGGGCGACGCATTCACCCCGGACTTCACTGTCGCCGTGTTGAATCGGCGCGTGGGCTCGATCGCGCTCGACACGGCCTTTGCCGCATCCGGAGCGAAGACGGTGACGATCACGGCCGAACTGCGCAAGCGGGCCGAGGAGGCCATGGGAGGTCCGCAGGCCTTCGCCGCGCTCTCCAAGAAGCTCCAGGATCGCGAGCTCCGCCTCGTGGGTCTGCCCTTGCTCCTGGCGGAGAACAAGGCCAAGACGCTCGGCACTCCCGAGGAGTTCTACAAGGCCAACTCCGGACGATTCGTTCTGGAGGCGTGCACGCGCCACATCCTGATCGCCGACAAAGCCCGGGTGGACGCGGTCAGGGCCAAGATCGTCGCCGGCGCCGACTTCGCCGAGCTGGCCAAGCTCGAATCCACCGACACCGGGTCGGGCAGCCAAGGCGGCGACCTCGGGTGCGGGGATCCGAAGCAGTTCGTCCCGGAGTTCGCCAAAGCAGTCGGTACCTTGAAGATCGGCGAACTCAGCAAGCCGGTCCAGACCCAGTTCGGCTACCACCTGATCGAGGTCAAGAGCCGAAAGATCGCCCCGTTCGCTCAGGTGAAGAGCGCGATCGGCGACGACATCCTCGCCAAGGCCCGGGAAGACGTCGAGAGCGAGGTCGCCGTCTATGCGAAGGACCTCTCGGTCGATCCCCTCTTCGGCGTGGCCGGAACCGACCAGCAGGGACGCCCGGCGGTGCTCGTCACGCCGACAGCCCCGAGCGGTGGAGCCGCCAACGTGGCGCCGGCCCAGGGATAAGCGCCGCGGAGGTGTCGCGTCCGCGAATAACCGTCGTCGGGCTCGGCCCGGCTGGACCTGAGCTGCTCACCACGGCGACGGTCTCGGCCATTGCGTCGCACCGCCATCGCTACCTCCGCACGAGCCGGCATCCTTCCGCCTCGGCGGTCGAGGGCGCAGCGTCGTTTGACGACGTCTATGAGCAGGCAGCGTCGTTCGACGACGTCTATGGCGGCATCGTCGAGCGACACGTTACTGAGGCGATCGAGCACGGTCAGGTGCTCTATGCGGTCCCCGGATCGCCGGCGGTGGCCGAGCGCACCGTGGAGTTGCTTCGGCTCGATGATCGAATCGACCTCGACGTCCTGCCGGCGCTCTCGTTCATCGACCTGACCTGGGTGCGGCTCGGCGTGGATCCGCTGACGGAGCGCCCCCGAATCGTCGATGGTCATCGTTTCGCCGTAGATGTCGCCGGTGATCACGGCCCCTTCCTTGTGACCCAGTGCCACTCCACCGAAATCCTTTCGTCGATCAAGCTTTCGTTCGACGCCGATGCGCCGGGGACGGTGACCGTCCTGGCGCGTCTCGGCCTTCCCGACGAGTCGATCCGAGTCATCAACTGGGAGGATCTCGACCGCACGCCAGCCGATCACCTCACGTCGCTGTGGATCCCGCGGCTTCGCACCCCGCTGGCGTCGTCGATCGTGTCCCTCGAGGAGGTCATGCGCTCGCTCCGGGAGCAGTGCCCGTGGGATCGTCAGCAGACGCACGTGTCGCTCGCGCCGTACGCGACCGAAGAGGCCGCTGAGCTCGTCGAAGCCGTGCAGTCCTTGCTCGCGAGCGGAAACGGCGAACTCGACGACGCCACGGACGCGGCGATCGATCATCTGGCCGAGGAACTCGGCGACGTCGCCTTCCAGGTGGTGTTCCACGCCTGTCTCGCCGCGGAACGAGGGTGGTTCACGCTGGCCGACGTGTTCGACGGACTTGCGACCAAGCTGGTCCGACGCCATCCTCACGTCTTCACGCCGGCCGGGGCGTCGCCGGACGAGTGGCGGGCGGAGACACCTGAGGACGTCCACCGGAACTGGCAGGAGATCAAGGCGAGAGAGCGGACCGAGCGGCCCACATTCCTTCCTGAGCGCTGAATCGCTCACAAACGACCGCATTCCTCGAATACACGTTCGAGCACCAGGGGACTTGAGCGAATGAACGTTCGATCAAATTCCCGAGAATTCGATCCATCTCGTGGTGGGTGTTCGGTCGATTGGTCCTATCCGCGCTCGATTACGCTCGAACACCTACGGTGTTCCCACCTTGGCCGGGGTTGTCGTTCGTATCGCCTGCCGGCCGTGAGCCACACCCGCCCTTTTCGTTCTCTTCCCCGAGGGTCATCTCCATGAGCAGGATCGAAACCGTTGTCGGCCGTCAAGTTCTCGACAGCCGGGGAAACCCGACCGTTGAAGTCGAGGTCGTCCTCGAATCCGGTGCGCGAGGACGCGCCATCGTGCCGTCGGGTGCATCCACCGGTGAGCACGAGGCCGTCGAGCTTCGCGACGGCGGGAGCGCGTATCTGGGCAAGGGCGTGCTCAAGGCCACTGCTGCGGTCAACGGTGAGATCGCAGATCTCCTGATCGGCCATGACGGACTCGACCAGCGGATCATCGACGCCGCGATGATCGAACTCGACGGCACCCACAACAAGGCCAGGCTCGGCGCCAACGCCATCCTCGGGACTTCGCTTGCCGTCGCCAAGGCAGCGGCCGACGAGATCGACCTTCCTCTCTACCGGGCGATCGGCGGGCCGAACGCCCATGTGCTGCCGGTGCCGATGCTCAACGTCGTCAACGGCGGTGTCCATGCCGACAACACGATCGACATGCAGGAATTCATGGTGATGCCCATCGGCGCGGCGAGCTTCTCGGAGGCGCTGCGCTGGGGTGTCGAGACGTACCACACGCTCAAGAAGCTGCTCCACGATCGCGGACTTTCCACCGCCGTCGGTGACGAAGGAGGCTTCGCTCCGAACCTTGCCAGCAATGAAGACGCCATCAAGATCTTGATGGAGGCGATCGAGAAGGCCGGTTTCGTCCCCGGTGAGCAGATCGCCATCGCCCTCGATCCGGCGATGAGCGAGCTGTTCCGCGACGGAAAGTATCACCTCGCCGGTGAAGGGCGATCGTTGACCTCCGACGAGATGGTCGGCTACTGGGCCGAACTTGCGGGAAAGTACCCGATCGTGTCGATCGAAGACGGTATGGCCGAAGACGACTGGGACGGCTGGGCTGCGCTCTCCCGGGCCCTCTCAGGACGTATTCAACTTGTTGGCGATGATCTCTTCGTGACGAATTCCGAGCGCCTCCAGATGGGCATCGACCGCAAGGTCGCAAACTCGATCCTGGTGAAGGTCAACCAGATCGGTTCGCTCACCGAGACACTCGATGCGGTGTCGTTGGCAACCCGCAACGCCTATTCGGCAGTGATGTCGCACCGGTCGGGAGAGACCGAGGACTCGACGATCGCCGACCTCGCGGTTGCGACGAACTGCGGGCAGATCAAGACCGGCGCCCCCGCCCGATCCGATCGGGTGGCCAAGTACAACCAGTTGCTCCGCATCGAGGAACAACTCGGCGAGGCAGCCCGATTCTGGGGACGTGACGCGTTGGCTCCCCGCGGCGCCATGCGCAGCGCCTGAGACGAGGGGTTGTATGTCCTCTCTGCGTTCTCCTCGGGTCGCCCGCTTCCTTCTAGGCGTTCTCGTCCTTCCCGCACTCGTCGTGCTCCTGGTCATCCTCGGTGTTCTTCCGGTTCGAGCGGCGGCGACCCAGCGAAGCGAGATGAGCAGCTCTTCGGCCAGGCTCACCCTGCTCACCGAGAAGAACCGGGACCTACGCGAGCGGATCCGCCTGCTGCGGACCGACGACGAGATCAAACGGATCGCCCGGGAGCAATACGCAATGGTCCCGCCAGGACAGAAGCTGTTGGTGATCCCCGGCCTCGGCGAAGGCGGCCGGAGTTTGACGACCTCTTCGGGGGCGACGCTCGATCGGGTACCGAACCTGCCTCTCGAGCAACACGATTCGTCGTTCTGGCAGACACTGCGGGACTTCGTGCGCTTCGTCTACCTCGTCTGAGCCGATTCGTCACAAGAAACGTGCGCTGACGCCCCTCGGAATTCATGTGACGGTGGGCACCGGTCCCGCCACCGGTGCTAGAACAAACGTCGTCTTCGTCATCTAGCACCAGGGGTTCCCAACGTGAACGTTTCCATCACCGTCAACGGTCAACTTCAGAGCCACGACGTCGAGCCTCGGACGCTGCTCGTCCACTACATCCGGGAGAACTGCGAACTCACCGGAACCAACGTCGGCTGCGACACCTCGTCGTGCGGTGCATGCACGATTCACCTCGACGGTGAGGCGGTCAAGTCGTGCACGATCCTCGCCGTCCAGGCCGATGGCGGCGTCATCGGAACGATCGAAGGCTTGGCGAAGGACGGTGTCATGCATCCGATGCAGGAGTCGTTCCGCGAGAACCACGGGTTGCAGTGCGGCTACTGCACACCCGGGATGGTCATGGCTGCCATCTCGCTCCTTGACGAGAACCCGAACCCGACCGAGCACGACGTGCGGATCGGGCTCGAAGGCAACCTGTGCCGCTGCACCGGCTACCACAACATCGTCAAGGCCGTCCTGGCCGTCGCCGAGTCATCGAACGCCTGAGTCGGTCCAGTCGACGTCGCCCGCATCACCGAGATGGCGATAGCGACCCTCGCCGTCCACCGTTCGCAAACCCCTACGCTCCGCGGTTGCCCGTGAACCGCTGCTCTGTCACCCGTCTCACCACCGAACCGCTACCCAGGAGTGCCCGATGATCCCCGCCGCTTTTGACTACGTCCGAGTCGACTCGGCCGATGCTGCCGTCGCCGCTCTCGTCGAGCACGGCGAGGACGCCAAGATCCTCGCCGGAGGGCACTCGCTCGTACCGCTCCTGAAGCTGCGTCTTGCGTCGCCGTCGGTGCTTGTCGACGTCGGCCGCGTCAAGGACCTGTCGTTCATCCGCGATGCGGGCGATCACATCGCGATTGGCGCGATGACCCGTCACCGCGCCGTTGAGACGTCCACGGTGCTTGCCGAGCACGTGGCCCTCCTCCCCCTGGTAGCCCGCGAGGTCGGCGATCCGCAGGTTCGCCACCGCGGCACCATCGGCGGGTCGATCGCCCACGCCGATCCGGCCTCCGATCTTCCGGGAGCGATGCTGGCTCTGAACGCGACGCTGGTGGCGAGAGGACCCAAGGGTGAGCGCACGATCGCCGCCGCGGACTTCTTCCAGGGGTTCCTGACCACCGCGCTGGCCGCCGATGAGCTGCTCACGGAGATCCGCGTTCCGAAGATCACCGGAGCCAAGGCGAACTATCAGAAGTTCAACCGTCGCGCCCAGGACTGGGCGATCGTCGGTGTTGCCGCCTGGAAGCTGAACGGTGCCTGCGGCGTCGGCCTGGTCAACATGGGTTCGTCACCAGTGAAGGCCGGCTCGGTCGAGGCAGCCGTGAACAGTGGCGCGTCTGCCGCCGATGCTGCGGCGTCAGCAGCCGACGGCACCGAGCCGCCGTCCGATCTCAACGCCTCCGTCGAGTACCGCCAGCACCTGGCTCGTGTGCTGACCCGCCGCGCTCTCGAGGCCTGTGGGGCATAGCCCTCTCCGTGCGTTCGGGAGAATGAACTGACGGGTTCGTGCTCACGGCGGCATTGCGGGACCTGCAGTGGAGGCGGCGGCGCGTGGTCGCCGCTGTCCTGGCTGTCGCTTTGTCGTTTGCGGTCAGCCTCGTCATGTCGGGTGTGGCGTCGGCATTCGATCGTGAGGCAACGCGCGTGCTCGACGCCATCGGGGGCGACTCGTTCCTGATGCGCAATGGCGAGCTCGGGGTCTTCACGACGGCGTCGGTGGTGAAGACGAACGCGGCGCCCGATGCCCGTCCGTTCGCCTTCTGGAACTCGCCGATTCGTTCGCCCGGTCACGGTCTTGTCCAGTCTGCCCTCATCGGCATTCCCGTCGGTTGGCCGTCGGCCGACTCGATCAAGGAGGGTCGTGCCATTTCCGCCTCCGGCGAAGTAGTGGTCGATCGATCGTTGGGGGCGAAGCTCGGCTCCAGGGTGTCGCTCGCTGACAAGACGTTCACCGTCGTCGGGCTCACCGTCGACACGACGCTGTACGGAGGGCAACCGGTCGTGTTCATTCCGACGCGTGATGCCCAGGACCTTCTCGCAGGCGGGGCGGACGTGACCAAGGGCTTCGTCGAGAACGGCGTCCCGGGCTCGCCGCCCCCGCCCGGGCTGACGAGAGTGAGCCGTTCCGCGGCGAAGCAGGACCTCCTGCGCCCACTCGCCAATGCCCAGCAGTCGCTTGTGCTGATCATGGTGTTGCTCTGGATCGTGGCCGCCGTCATCGTCGGTTCTGTGGTGTTCCTTTCGGTGCTCGAGCGGAGTCGTGATGTGGCGGTCTTCAAGGCGGCCGGTGTCACCACCCGGGCCATCGCCGGAGGAGTCCTCCTGCAGGCATGCGTGATTGCCGGGGTTGCGTCGATCCTGGCAATCGGTGCCGGATACGCGCTTGCTCCGCTCTTCGCCATGCCGGTCGCGATCACCCCGCTATGGACAGCGATGCTGCCTGTCCTCGCGCTCACGATCGCGGTGGTCGCGAGCATCGGTGGTCTCCGGCGAGTTGCCGCGATCGATCCTGCGTTGGCCTTCGGGGCTGCGCCATGACCGCCCCTGCAGTTATCCTACGCGAACTTACGATAAGATATAAATCGGCAGCAGACACCGTTTCGCCGATCCACTCGTTTTCGGCCCAGATCCCCGCTGGATCCATGACGCTCCTCCTCGGTCCGTCTGGCTGCGGCAAGACCTCGCTGCTTTCCGCGCTGGCCGGTCTCCTCCGTCCGTCTTCCGGAACGATCACCGTCGGCGAGGACCACCTGACCTCGATGACCCGTCCGCAACTCGACGACTTCCGACGCAATCGCGTCGGGATCGCGTTCCAAGCCTTCAACCTCGTTCCATCGCTGAGTGCCACCGAAAATGTGATGGTTCCGATGCGGGCGGCGGGAATACGCACGAAGCAAGCCCGGGGTCGGGCAGCCGAACTCCTCCGAACGGTGGGACTCGGCGAGCGTCTCGACTTCAAGCCATCGCAGCTCTCCGGTGGCCAGCAGCAGCGCGTGGCGATCGCCCGAGCGCTGGCGAACGATCCGCCCCTCGTTCTGGCTGACGAACCGACCGCGTCGCTCGAACCCAGGTCGACGTCGTCCGATCACTTCTGCGTGACGTCGTCGGGCGCGGCCACACCGTGATCGTCGCCACCCACGACCATCGTCTTCTCGACCTTGCCGATCAGGTGATCGATCTCAGCGAGGCTGCTGTCGCCGCGCCCAGAGCCGGCTGAGGCGTATCAGAGGAGCGCCGACTCAGACGTGATCGGCGTCGGAGGCGAGCGCCTGGTCAGCCGCGGCGGCCGCTGCCGCAGACGAGCCGATCTGTTGGCTGGCGCGTTGACCGATGGTGATGGCCATGGCGGCGACCGCCTTCGGGTCACGCTTGATTTGCTCGACGATGGCCGCCCCGGCACCGGCCATCAGGGTCGCTTGATTCGCCCGGACGTGGTCGGCAGACGCCCGCATCGAACGGAGAGCGCCGGTGACTTCCGGGATGACATAGCGGGCGAACAGGTCCCAGGAGCGGCGCGTTGCTTCCGCGTCGGCCCAGTCGTGAGCGAACCCGAGGACGGTGCCGAAGCCCCCGGTGAGCTCGTGGAGCATCAGGATCGCTTCGACCATCTCGTCAGGCGTCCCGATGATCGCCGCGCCGCTTCCGCTCCCCCCATTCGCGGCGGTCGTGTCGAGCAACTTCCACTTGTCGTCTACGTGGACGGAGTTCGGTCGGCCGAGCACCTTCACGTTGTAGTTGTTGTTCCAGTTCTGCAATCCGTCGACCGCCTCCTTGCGGGCCTTCTCCCGGCTGGTCGCGAGATGCCAGGACATGAGCACCCGCCAATCTGCCCGGTCAACGGTCTGGCCGTGCTCGGCCGCCGAGTCCTCGGCGAATCCCCACTGGGTGGGTAATGACTGCAGTCCTTCGGTGGAGTTCGATGCAATCGAGAGCACTCCCATGCCGTACTTCCCCGCGAGCTTCATGCCCGACGGCGAAATCGATGACGCGGCCGCCATCGGGATCGACTCCTGAAGCGGGAGGATCTGCAGCGCGGCGTCGTGCATCTCGAACCAATCGGTGGTCATCGTGACCCGCTCGCCGCGGAGCAGCCGCACGATTGCACCGAGCGACTCATCCTGCATGTCGCGTTGGCGGCGCGGCTCGACTCCGAGCATCGCCGCGTCGGACGGAAGGGCACCGGGGCCGGATCCGAAGATCAGGCGACCCATGCTCTGATGATCGAGCTGGACCAGTCGCTGGGCCACCGTGAAGGGGTGGTGGTAGGGCAGCGAGATGACGCCTGTGCCCAGGCGAATGCGATGCGTTCGCTCGGCCGCGGCCGCGAGGAACAGTTCGGGGCTGGCGATCATCTCCCAGCCGGTCGAATGATGTTCCCCGCACCAGAACTCGTCGAAGCCGAGTTGATCGAGCGTTTCGGCGAACGCAAGGTCACGGCGCAGCAGGAGGGTCGGCGACTCTCCCAGCGGATGGTGCGGCGCGAGGAACGCGCCGAAACGAAGGCGAGGCATTTCGTCAACGGTATCGGTGCGCCGAGTTCTCTACGTATCGCGGCCTATCCGACAGGACCTGCGTCCACGGTTCGCTACGGTTTGCTTCGTGCTTCCGTACGACCCGTTCCGCTCGGTGCGACCGGACCGCTGGTCGATCGGCCTGCGTCCGGTCGGACCGGACGGTTGGCTCGTGCGTGACGGCGACCTTCGAACCCAACTGGCCGAAAAGCAGCGTCTTCTCGCTTTCGCCCACGAGGCATGCGTGGCTTCGATCGGCGGCGCGGCCGTGGAGGAGGCGTGCACCGACGCGGCCGAGCTGATCTCGGCTGCAATCGGCGAATCTCCTTTACCTCTCGGTGAAGGAATCGCGGCGCTTGAGGCCGTGGCCCGTTTGGTCGCGGAGGACCTCGTGATCATGATGCCGCCAACGGCGGACACGGATGGCGGGTATGTCCTTGGCGCCGCCGTTGTGTGTTTTCCGACTCGCTGGCTTCTCGCGGACAAGATCGGACGACCGATGCGGGCGATCCATGCGCCGGTCCCTGGCTATGAGTCACAGATCGGCCGGTCCACGAACCGGGTCTTCGATGCTCTCGACAGTCGGGTGGTCACGCGGGCGAACTGGTCGCTGCTCGACGCAGGCGAGCTCCATCAGCCGAGTGGCCGCCATTCCGTGGCCGATGACC
>JANOJN010000132.1:0-17004 GCA_031418775.1 Acidimicrobiia bacterium | reverse complement strand
GAAAGGGTCCCTGCGCCGACGCCGATGCCCACGGCCAACGCCCGGGACCGAGCCGATAGGGGCGGCGCAGTCATCGGCGCCTCTGGTGTGCACACCCGGAATCGGAGTTGGGAAACGGCACGGCGGAACCCTACCGTCGGGGTCCATGACCCGCACAGCCGCCGTCCGACCCGAGGTCGATCTGCTCGATCCGGCGCTCTACCAGCGAGAACCGCACGATCTGTGGACGTGGATGCGCGCCAACGAGCCGGTGTACCTCGACGAGCGAAACGGACTGTGGGGGATCACCCGCCACAGCGATGCGGTGTTCGTCGAACGGCGGGCCGAGCGCTTCCCGAGCATGCATTCGTACCGGGCGGTGTCGGCACCGACGGAGATGAACATGATCGCCCAGGACGATCCGGGCCACAAACGACAGCGCATGCTGGTGCAACGGTTCTTCGCCCCCGGCGTGCTCGCCCGCCGCGAGGAGGACCTCCGGACAACGGTCCGCAGCCTGCTCGACGCGGTGTTCGGGAAACCAGGTGAGCGCCGCGGCGAACGGGTCACGTTCGAGGTCGTCGACGCATTCGCCGGACGGCTCCCCGCGCTTCTCACCTGTCGGCTTTGGGCTACCCCGACGAGCAGTGGCCGATTCTCAAGGGGTGGAGCGAACAGCTCATGCGCACCGACATGCGCGAACGGTCGGGCACGATCTTCATGGACTTCGTCATGGCCAACCTGAGCCTGCGGGCGAGCGTGAAGGAAATGGTCGCAGCCAAGCGGACCACGCCCGGCGACGATCTCCTCACGGTGTGGGCGCACGCCGAGCTCGGCGGGGAGCCGATGCCGTTCGACAGCACCTTCCACGAGGCCGGGCTGTTCGTGTCCGGGGGTTCGGAGACCACGCGGACGACGATCGCCCACGGCCTGCGGACCTTCGTCGATCATCCCAACCAGTGGGAGCGATTGCCAGGAAACCCTGCTCTCGTCGACAGCGCCGTCGAGGAGGTCATCCGCTGGGTCACACCCCTGAACAACTTCTTCCGCCGGTGCGTCGAGCCGACCGAGCTCAGCGGCCAGATGATCGGGCGCGGCGATCGGGTCATCCTCCTTTACCCGTCGGCGAACCGCGACGAAGCGGTGTTCACCGACCCGTTCCGGTTCGACATCACCCGCTCGCCCAATCCGCACATCTCCTTCGGCAACGGACCGCACACCTGCATCGGAGCTCCGCTGGCCCGCCTGACCCTTCGGGCGCTCTTCTCCGAGCTCGCCGAGCGGTGCACCGACCTCGAGGTCGCCACCGAACCCGATGTCGAGGCGAACATGTTCGCCCGTGCCGTCCGACGCTTCGACCTGACGGCGACCGTTCGCTGACCGATTCGTGCGCGAGTCTGTAAGACGTGCAGGAGTGGCGCGTCACGACATGGAACCTGCAGGGAAGCCACGGCCTCGACCGCCGCTTCGTCGTCGAGCACATCCGAAAGGAGCGACCCGACGTCTTCGTGACCCAGGAGATCATGAAGGGCCAGGCCCGTGCGCTCGCTGACAACCTGGCGATGGACCACGTGTGGGCGCGCAAGCACACGCCCGTTCCCGGACGGTCGGAAGGCCTGGCGATCCTCACACCACATGCAGTCGCATCGTGGGGCAGCGCAGTGGTGACCGCTGCCCCGCCGTGGAGCTGGCGGCGACGCATACTCCTACGCGCGCAGATCATTCGTGGAACCGATCGTCTCGGTGTCCTCAACGTCCACCTCTCGCCCCACGACGCCGCCGAGCGGCGGCAACGCGAGTTCGCCCGCATCGAAGCGGAGCTCCGCAGGGGATCTGACCGCGAGGCGATCGACGTGATCGTCGGCGACTTCAACGACGACCCGTCGGTGGCCGCCGCGGCGTTCGACCAGTCGTTCGGTGCTCACGACATGGGAGCCGATGGGTCAGCGACGTGTTGGTCGCCGGGGAACCGGACCGGTCGCCCTCCCACCTACCGCGTCGACGGCGCCATCGGTGTGGGCCGGATCGTCGGTGTGCAGGCGTCGACGCCGTTGACCGACCTCGACCGGTGGGCCGGGGTCTCGGATCACCTCCCGGTGACCGTGGAGGCACGTCGGGACCTTGCCACCGTTGCCACCGTTTCCTGGTGAGCCACGCGCCACCCGACGGTTCTGCCAGGATCGGACAGGTTCCGGGTGAACCCTGGGTTAGCGCCGTGGCACCCAACGGTTCTGCCAGGATCGGACAGGTGTCCGGATCAGCCGTCGACGTGACGATCATCGGTGCGGGGCCGGCCGGGCTCATGGCGGCCGAACGGGCGGCCGTCGCAGGAGCATCGGTTCTCGTCATCGAGGCCGGACGTATTCCGGGACGCAAGCTCCTCGTGGCCGGGCGCAGCGGGCTCAACCTCACCAACAGCGAACCGGTCGACCGATTCCTGCGCCGCTACGGCGACTCTGCCGCCCGCCTGGGACCGATGCTCGACGCGTTCACTATCGACGACCTGAAGGAATGGGCGTCCGCGCTCGGCCAGCCGACGATGGTGGGTACGAGCGGGCGGGTGTTCCCGGAGTCGTGGCGCGCCGCCCCGCTCCTGCGGGCCTGGCTCGCCCGGATGCGGTCGGCCGGGGTTGGGCTCAGAACCGAGACGTCATGGGAAGGCCTTGATCCCTCCGGACACCCAATAGTGCGTCACGCCGGTCAGCGGGCAGTCATCGCCAGCGGGGCAACGGTCTTGGCGTGCGGCGGCGCGAGCTGGCCCCGTACGGGATCGACCGGGTCATGGGCGGAGGTCCTCACCCGCTTGGGAGTGCAGCCACTCCCCTTCCGACCGGCCAATGCCGGGCTCACCGTGGCGTGGAGCGACCACATGAGCCGCTTCGTCGGCGACCCGCTGAAGGACGTCACGCTCACGTTCACCGTCACCCCGGGTCGGTCCGGCACGTCAGGCGCGTCAGGCACGTCCGGCACATCTGGCACGTCCGAGAGGCGGTCCGTCCGGGGGGATCTCGTCGTGGTCCGCAGCGGCCTGCAGGGCACGCCCGCATACACGGTGTCGAGTGCCGTCGCGTGGGCGATTGGCCACGACGACCGGGTGGAGTCGACGGTCGACCTGCGGCCGGACCTCGACGTCGAGACCGTCGCAGAGCGCATCGCCCGGCGCCGAAGCGGCGAATCGACCGCCCATGTCCTGCGGCGGGCTCTGAAGCTCACGCCCGTGGCGATCGCCCTCGCCAACGAGGTCGGCCGTGCTCCGTCGCTCGGCCTCGATCTCGCGCGTCACCTCAAAGCGGTTCCCCTCCGGGTCACCGGCACCGAGGGCTTGGATCGCGCCATCTCGACCGCAGGTGGCCTGCCATGGGACGCGCTCGACGACGGACTGCAGATCCGGTCGCTGCCGTCGGTATTCGCGGCCGGCGAGATGATCGCCTGGGACGCGCCGACCGGCGGCTACCTCCTCCACGCGTGTCTTGCCACCGGCGCGTGGGCCGGTCACCATGCCGCATCGTCCGCGCTGGCATAGGCGCGTCGCACTCGGCGTCTGTCGCTCGCAGCCGGGCTCCGACCGCCGCAGATCGCTTGCTCCCCGCCGCAGATCCCTTTCTCCCTGCCGCACATCCCCTGCTCCCTGCCGCACATCGAGCATTTCGCGTCCGGACATCCCCTGCTCCCCGCCGCAGATCCCCTGCTCCCTGCCGCACATCCCCTGCTCCCTGCCGCACATCGAGCATTTCGCGTCCGGATAGGGCCGAAAAGAGGTGATGTGCGGCGGAGCGACGTCGATGTGCGGCGGAGCCGGTGAGCAAGCGGGGTTTCACCACGCCGCCGCGGCCGAACTCGGTAGACCTGGCTACTGCACCACCCCGCTGGCGCGGAGTTCGGCGATCGCTTCGTCGGACCGGCCGATCGAGCGCAGGATCTCGTCGGTGTCTGCGCCGGCAAGGGGGGCGGGCCTCACGTGCGAATCGGCAGGTGTTTGCGAAAAGCGGACGGGCGACGCGATCCGACGGTAGGGACCGGCGACGGGATGCTCGTCGTCGACGATGACGCCACGGTGCAGGCTCGGGTCGGTCACGATGGCATCGAGGTCGTGGACCACCGCGAACGGGATGTCGGATGACTCGCACAGCTCCGCCCATTCGACGGTGCTCCGCGTGGCGAGCAGGGCTCCGAGAATCGCGTAGAGCGCGTCGGCATTGGTGATCCTTCGCGCCGGAGACGAGAACCGTTCGTCAGCTTCGAGGTCGCTCCGCTCAGCGAACCGACAGATCGTCCTCCAGTGCGCGTTCGAATACGGGAGCACGACAATCCAGCCATCGGTGGTGGGGTGGGCGCGGCGATTCCTGGTGAGGATGCGGGGGTAACCCGCCGCACCGCCGGGAATGGCGGCCGCGGCAAGGTGCTCGACGAGCAGGAAGCTCAGTGTGGTGTCGAACATCGGGACTTCGACGCACTGACCGAATCCGGTGGTGTGTCGGGCCACCACCGCCGCCAACACTGCGTTGCAGATCATCAGTCCACATACTTTATCGGCGACCAAGGTGGGCATCAGCGCGGGCTGACCCGTCACCCGCTCCTGGAGAAACGCCGCGCCGGAGGATGCCTGGATCACGTCGTCGTAGGCAGGACGGTCCGCCCAGCCGCTGTCTTTCGACCATCCCTGCGCATGGCAGAAGATCAGGCGCGGATCATCAGCGCGCAGATCTTCGTACGTGAGCCCGAGTCGCTGCAGTGGACCCGGTCGGAGGTTCGTGACGACGACGTCGGCGCTGCGGACGAGCTCCTTCGCCACCCCCAGTCCGTCCATCGATTTCAGGTCGACGACGATCGAATGCTTGTTGCGGAGGAGATTGAGGGCCACGCCGGAAAGACCGGGTACCGGTCCTGGGCCCATGTAGCGGGAAGTGTCCGGAACCCGGTCCTCGACCTTGATGACCTCGGCCCCCCAGTCGCCCAGCAACTGTGTGGCGTACGGACCCATCACGACCGTGGAGAAATCGATGACGCGTATTCCATCGAGGGGCCCAGGCACGACGAGGGAGTGTAGGACGGGTAGGTTCAGATGACGTGAGGGCACGGTGGTGGGCGACATGATCCGCAGCGGTGAAGCGGTCCGCCGCCGCGTGGCGCCGAACGGCGAAGTGTTCCCCACCACCTACCGAATCGGGGCTGCGCTCTCCCGATATGTCGGACGGGTGCTCTTCCGCGTCCGCTACGAGGGCATCGAGAACGTGCCGGCCACCGGTGGCGGCATCCTTGCCCCCAACCACGTGAGCTTCCTCGACCCGATGCTGATCGCGTGCCGGGTCGAACGGCCGATGGTCTTCATCGCCCATGAGCTCTTCTTCTCCAAGCGCTTCCTCGGCACGTGGCTGCGCCAGGCCGGAGGATTTCCGGTCGCCAGCGGCGGGGAGAGCGCCGGGGCGATCCGCGAAGTACTTCGCGAGCTGAAGGCCGGACGGCTCCTCGGCATGTTCCCGGAGGGAACGCGTTCCTGGGACGGCGAGATGCTCCCGGCGATGGCCGGGGTCGGGTTGCTGGTCGCCGCAACGGACGTGCCGGTGATCCCGGTGTACGTCGACGGCGCATACGAGGCATGGCCCCGCCACCGCAGGTTCCCCGTACCGCGCCAGATCACGATCCGCTTCGGCGAACCGGTTCAACTCGACGAGATCCGGCGCCAGATGACCGCAGACCGCAAGAACCGCCGCGCCCATCAGCAGGCGATCGCCGACGCCGTCATGGATGCCATCGCTGCGCTCGCCCCGAAGGGCCCGACGATCACTGGTAGTTGATGAACACCGGGACCGGAAGCAGCGGCAGCACGTCGACCGGCTGCAGCATCGGCTTGTCGTTCTTGTAGAAGAGCTTGAAGCCGGTCAGCGTCGTCGGCATGGATGCCTGAGCGATGAGATAGGTGGTCATCTTGCTCGCCGGAGGACCGAAGCCGTCGGCGTTGACGAGCAGACGGATCTCGGGCTTGGGCACGATCGTCGCGGGATTCTGCACCATGAAGTCACGGAATCGGTGGATGATGACGAGCTTCGGCGGAAGGTTGTTGGTGCGGACGATGTCCGCGACGTAGTCGATGCCGAACTGGATGTGCTCGGCCGACATCCGCCCGATCTTCTTCCCCGGTGTCACGCCCGGATCCATGTCCCACTCGGGATCGAGGGCAAGATGCACGTCGGGTTCGTTGAGCCACTTGCGCAGGAACGGGAGCTCATCGGGCACGGTGCTCCAGCCGACCTGCACGTCGAGGATCAGCAGGCACCCCGCTTCGCGCGCCCAGCCGAGCACTTCGTCGATTTTGGCCTCCGACATGCGCGCCCGGTGCGTCTTCCCCTTCCCGGGGGACGCCTGGGCGACGATGGCGATGAGCTCGAGCGCGCACTTCGTCGGCGTCGACGGGTCTGCGGCCTGCCAGACCTGGGTCTTGAGCTTCAGCGCCGGGAGCATCTGCTCTTTGGGCGTCTGCCCGAGGACGCCCATCTTCTTCGACAGCGGGGTGCCGTAGTACGCAATGATCCGACACCCGGCGCCACCGGGCACGACACCCTCCACCGGACCGCAGACCGGCGCCAGCGACGGGTCGTTGATGGCCTGTTGGGCGAGCGGGATCGTCGTGGTCGTCGGAGGCAAGGCCGACGTTGACGGTGACGTCGACGAGCTCCCCGCGTCGGTCGTGGCCACCTGCTCCGTCCCGAGGACTGGACCGCCTGGGTCGGTGCTGCCGAGCGAAACGATGCCGAGCGCCGTGACGCCGCCGAGCGCGCCGAGCATGGCCAGTCGGTGCACGAACGGCATGTTCAACCTGCGTCTTCGGAGGGGCGGCTGGTCCGGCCAACCGCCGGCGTTCCGGGCTGCATCAGTGGAACACGACCGTCTTGTTCCCGACCGCGAAGATCCGGTTCTCGGCCCAAAGCTTCACGGCGCGGGCGAGGACAACCCGCTCGACGTCCTGACCCAGACGCGTGAGGGCCTCGGCACTGTGGGCATGGGTGACCCGAACGACTTCCTGCTCGATGATCGGACCCTCGTCGAGGTCGCCGGTGACGAAGTGTGCGGTGGCACCGACGAGCTTCACCCCGCGGGCATAGGCCTGGTGGTAGGGCCGGGCGCCCTTGAACCCGGGCAGGAACGAGTGGTGGATGTTGATGGCGCGTCCGCGGAGCCGCTCACACAGATCGTTCGAGAGCACCTGCATGTAGCGGGCGAGGACGACGAGAGAGATGTCATGCTGCTCGATCAGGTCAAGCAGCGCCGATTCCTGCTGGGCCTTGGTGTCCGGGGAAACCGGAAGGTGGACGAACTCGATCCCGTGGGCCTTGGCGAGGGGCTCGCAGTCGGTGTGGTTCGACACGATCACCGGTATCCCCACCGGAAGGTCGTCGGTTCGCCACCGGTACAGCAGGTCGACGAGGCAATGATCGAACTTCGACACCATGACCATCACGCGAGGCCGAACGCCGGCGTTGCGGAGCACGATCTGGGCACCGAAGCCGACGAGACGCTGGTCGAGGCGTGCCCGAGCAGCATCGGCGATGCCGCCGTCGGCTTCGAACACCGTCCGGAGGCAGAAGATGCCCGAGTCGACGTCTTCGAACTGAGCGTTCTCGACGATGTTGCCGCCGACATCGAGCAGCGCTCCCGAGACGGCATGCACGATGCCTTTTCGGTCCGGGCACTGAACGGTGAGCACGTACTGCATGCCCCAAGTCTCGCCGATCGGTGGGTCCTACCGGTTCCGATTGGGGTAGAACGAACCAATGGGTCGGCAGAACGAGATGCTCGTCATCGGCGGCGGGATCGGCGGTCTGGCGACAGCGCTGAGCCTCCATGCCGTCGGCGAACCGGTCCGGGTCTTCGAATCCGCCCTCGACATCCGGGCCCTCGGTGTCGGAATCAACCTCCTGCCGCACGCGGTGCGCGAGCTCGACGCACTCGGGCTGCTGGAGGTCCTCGCGGCGCAGGCAATCGCGCCCACCACGCTGTCCTACTTCTCCAAGCACGGCTCGCTGATCTGGAGCGAACCCCGTGGCGTGGCCGCCGGCTACGCGTGGCCGCAGCTCTCGATCCATCGCGGCACGCTCCAGACCGCCCTGCTCGACGCCGTGGTCGAACGGATCGGCGCGGACCGGGTCCACACGGGACACCACCTGGTCCGAGTCGAGCAGGACGGCGACGGCGTGGGAGCGACGTTCGAAGACCGACGATCCTCGGGGCCTGTCCGGGTGACCGGGCGGGCGCTGGTGGGTGCCGATGGCATCCATTCGGTTGTCCGTCGATCGCTCGTGGCCGCCGAGGGTCCTCCGAAGTGGAACGGGGCCCTGCTGTGGCGCGGCACCGTGGATCACCCCCCGCTCTTCGACGGGAGGACCATGGTCTGGGCGGGCCACCCGGACCAGAAGTTCATCAGCTATCCGATCGCCGACCTGGCCGACGGGAACCAGCGCTGCAACTTCATAGCGGAACTCCGCACCGGAGGTACGACCCTCGCCGAACTTGAGGACTGGAATCGGCCCGGCGTTCTCGAGGACTATCTCCCGGCGTTCTCGGAGTGGACGTTCCCGTGGCTCGACGTAGCCGCGTTCATCCGCCGGGCGCCGGGAACGTTTGTCTTTCCCATGGTGGATCGCGACCCGCTGGAGCGCTGGAGCGACGGACCGGTCACCCTGCTCGGCGATGCGGCACACCCCATGTACCCGATCGGGTCGAACGGAGCGTCGCAGGCCGTCCTCGACGCCCGGGTGCTGAGCGCCTGCGTCCGAGATCATGCCGACCCGGTCGAGGCGTTCGAGCGCTACGAGGCCGTTCGACGCCCGGCCACCTCGGCCATCGTCGTCGCCAACCGGGGCCTCGGACCGGAGCTGCCCATGCGGATCGTCGAGGAGCGCGCTCCGGCGGGATTCACCGACATCGCCGACGTGATCTCGCCGGACGAGATCGCGACGGTCACCGAGGGCTACCGGCACACCGCCGGCTTCGCGCTTGCCGCTCTCGCCGATCCGACATCGCTGGGGGACCGTCACTACTGACCGAGGTTCCCGGTGACCAAGGGCCCTACCGGCACTGGCTCCTGGATGAGAGACTGCCCGAGTGACCGATCGCGAGGGAATGGCGTCATTCGACGACCGCGTCCTCCGGGCACTCGCCCTGGGCACGGCGATCCCGGCCGTCTTCGTCGATCGTGAGATCACCGTCCGATGGGTCAGCGACTCGATCGAAGACGTAATGGGACATCGGCCGTCGATGCTCCTCGGCACAAATGCGCTGGACCTGATCCATCCCGATGATCTGGGACAGCTCCTTGAGCTCATCGCGGTTGAGGTCGCCAACCCGGTTGCCTACGGCGCCAACGGCGATCCAGCCCGCACAGCGCTCAACGTCGCCCGTGTGCGTCACGCCGACGACTCGTTCCATTTCTATGAGATGGCGGCGACCAACTTGTTGGCGCGTGAGGACATCAACGGCTTTCTTCTGCTCCTGCGGATCGCCACCGAGCGCTTCTTCCTCGATCAGGCCTATCGCGACCTGGCCGTGGGGAAGCCGGCAAAGCAGGTGATCGACACGCTCGTCGAACTTCTCGAGCACCAGGTCCGGGGGGCCCGGGTCGCCGTCACGTGCGAGGCAGGACAAACCGACGCCGTCATCGACGACGATGTCTTCGCCGAAATGGTGGTGACCGGGGAACGCTCCCGCGCACTCGGCGACGAGCGGGTCTGGGTGTTGCCGATCGAAGCCGGCGGCGAACGGCTCGGCTACACCACGTTGGTCGGACCGCTTCCCGAGCAGACGAGTCCGTGGACGGAGGTCGTCATCGGCCGTGTCCACGACCAGGTGGCGCTCACCGTCGCCCGGGACCGTTCGTCGCGGGCGCTCCGCGCGTTGGCATCGTCGGACCCGCTCACCGGTCTCGACAACCGGCGCACCTTCTTCGAACGGGTCGATCAGGCCCACCGCTCGATCCGGCCATCGACGGTGGCCGTCCTCTACCTGGACCTCGACGGTTTCAAAGCGATCAACGACGATGCCGGGCACTTGGTCGGTGACGCCATCCTCGTCACCGTGGGCGAGCGAATTCATCAGGTCGTTCGCACCGCAGACAGCCTGGCCAGGCTGGGCGGCGACGAGTTCACGCTTCTCGTGCGGGGTCTCCCGACTGCCGATGAAGCGGCGGAACTGGCCGCCCGTCTCCTGTCCGCGATCAGCGAACCGATCGCCGTAGACGGCGATAAGTGGACCGTGAGCGCCAGCATCGGGGTTGCGTTCTCCCACGACTCGAGCACGGTCTCCACCCTCCTCGCTACGGCCGACGTGTCGCTACGAGAAGCGAAGCGTCACGGCAAGGGTTGCTACCGGATCACCTCGGTCTGAAGACGGTTGGCCGGTGCCAGGCTTGGTCGTTATGAACCAGCAACGCCGGACGCTGTACCCCGAGGTCGAGCCCCACAAGACGGGCCGCCTGCGCGTGTCGGGGGTCCACGACCTGTATTTCGAGGAGTGCGGCAATCCCGACGGCAAGCCGGTGGTGTTCCTCCACGGCGGTCCCGGTGGCGGCCTCGACCCGAAGTACCGTCGCTACTTCGATCCGACCGCGTATCGCATCGTGTTGCTCGATCAGCGGGGATGCGGACGGAGCACGCCGTTCGCATCCTTGGAGGAGAACACCACCTGGGATCTCGTCGCCGACATCGAGCGCCTCCGTTCCCATCTCGACATCGGGCGATGGCAGGTCTTCGGTGGTTCATGGGGATCGACACTCGCGCTGGCGTACGCCCAGACCCACCCGGAACGGGTGACCGAACTGGTCCTGCGCGGGATCTTCATGCTGCGACCGGAGGAGATCCGCTGGTTCTACCAGGAAGGGGCGAGCTTCGTCTTCCCTGATGTCTGGGAGCCGTATCTGAACCACATCCCCGCGGAGGAGCACCATGACCTTCTGCGCGCATATCACTCACGGTTGACGGATCCCGACCGAAACGTACAGATGGCCGCGGCGAGAGTTTGGAGCGTATGGGAGGGCAGCACGAGCTGCCTGCTGCCGAACGAGGAGCTGATCTCGCATTCCGCGGCCGACGACTTTGCGCTCGCGTTCGCCCGGATCGAGTGCCACTACTTCGTGAACGGCGGCTGGCTGACCGACGGCCGCGAGCTCCTGGCGAACGTTGACCGTATACGCCACATCCCGGCCGTGATCGTGCAGGGCCGATACGACGTCGTCTGCCCGGCGAAGTCGGCGTGGGACCTCCACCGCGCGTGGCCCGAGTCGTCGTTGCGGATCGTGCCCGACGCCGGCCACTCGGCCGGAGAGCCCGGTATCGTCCACGAGCTCGTAGCCGCAACGGACTCGTTCCGGCCTACACACCCCGCCCTCCGGTCATAGCTGGGTCGCGTCGATTCGCCGCCGATGTGACGGGGGGCGACGGGGAAGGCAAAGTGGTTCGGTGCCCCACGTCGATGCCAACGGTCTGCAGTTCTACGTCGAGACCCTCGGATCCCCAGGTGATCCCCCGATGCTGATGGTCAACGGATTCGGCTCGCAGATCAACGGATTCGACCCGACGCTGGCCGAGATGTTCGCCCGACGCGGCCGGTTCGTCGTGCGCTACGACAATCGCGACGTCGGCCTTTCGACCCGCCTCGACGGACACCCGATCCCCGTTGCTGCGCTCGTCGACGCTCGCACGAGCGGCACCGAGCTCCCCGACGTGGCCTACACGTTCAGCGACATGGCGGCCGACGGGATGGCGATCCTGTCGGCCCTCGGCATCGAACGGGCCCACGTCGTCGGCAGTTCGCTGGGCGGGATGATCGCGCAGACGATGGCCATCGAACACCCGCATCGCCTGCTCAGCCTCACGTCGATCATGAGCACGACCGGCGAGCTCGATGTCGGTCAGTCGACGTCGGAGGCCAACGCGGCGCTCATGGGTGCGCCGGCAGCAACCCGCGAGGACTACATCAGCCAGGGGGTGCGCAATCGCGTCGTCTACTCCTCCCGGCGTTTCTACGATCCCGAGTTCGAGGCGTTCCGAATGGGCCGTGACTGGGATCGAGGGATCTACCCCGAAGGTGTCTCCCGTCAGCTCTGTGCGTTGCTCGCCTCCGGTTCGCGGGCCGAGGGCCTGGCCGCCCTCGACCTCCCGACGCTCGTCATCCACGGGCGCGACGACACCCTCATCCAGCCAAGCGGCGGCTTTCGCACCGCCGAACTCGTCCGCGGGTCGGTGTTCGTACTTCTCAGCGACATGGGCCACGACTATCCCCGCCAGCTTTGGCCGACCCTCGTCGACCTCATCGTCACCCATCAGGAGCGAGCCGGCCACGGAGATCCTGCCTGAGCGTCCGCTGAGTCGAGCCGCCGATGGGTGCTGCCGGACTCGGTAACGTCATCGGAATGCCCCGAGTTCTTGTTGTCGACGACGAGGTCGATCTCGCCGAAGGCATAGCCGACGGCCTGCGCAACGAGGGCTTCGAGGTGGTGCTCGCCCACGACGGTGACACCGGCTTCGACATGGCGACCGAGGGCGCGTTCGATGTCATCGTCCTCGACATCATGCTGCCGAAGCGCAACGGCTACCGGGTTTGCGGCGACCTGCGCGCGCTCGGCAACAGCACGCCGATTCTCATGCTCACGGCCAAGCGGGGTGAGTTCGACGAAGCCGAGGCGCTCGATACGGGCGCCGACGATTACCTGGGCAAACCGTTCTCGTTTGTCGTCCTTCTCGCCCGGCTCCGCGCGTTGCTCCGGAGGTCCACGTCGATCGCCGGCGGTGAGAGCGGTCGCGTGCAACGTGGCGACATGATCGTCGACCTCCGCCAGCATCGGGTGTGGCGTGGCAGCGACGAGATCGCCGTGACCGCCCGTGAGATCTCGCTCCTCGCCGCGATCGTTCGGGCGAGCCCCGATCCGGTGAGCAAGACCGACCTGCTCGAAGATGTCTGGGGTACCGACTTCGAAGGGGACCCGAACGTCGTCGAGGTCTACGTCGGGTATCTCCGCAAGAAGATCGACGTGCCGTTCGGTCGGGCCGGTCTGCAGACGGTGCGCGGTGTCGGCTATCGCTTCGACCCCGAGCGTTGACCGGCGCATGAGCCGGCTGCGAGCACTTCCTGTCGCCGCCCGCGTCGCGGCGATCTCCGCGATCGTCTTGACCCTCGGGGTCCTGCTCGGCGTCGCCGCATTCCGGTCGGCACTCCAGCGGACGCAGCTGGAGAGCCTCGATGTGAGCATCAACACCCAAATGGCGAACCTCCGGGAGATCGCCGCGGAAGGCGACATCCCGGCGCGGCTCGCCACGGCCCGGGATTCACCACTCTTCTGTCAGATCGTGACGCAGTCGGGGAAGGTGCTGGGCGCGTCGGCCAACGTGAGCGACATGAACCTGATGGTCGACCCTGAGTCTGAGGTGATGCGCAACGGCGAGGTCGACCGCGCTACCACCCAGGTCGACAATGTGGACGTGCGCCTCACCAAGGCGCGGGTGACCACGACGGCGGGTCCCGCATGGATCCTCGTCGCCGCGCCGCTGAAGAACCTGCGCGACGCGGAGGCTTCGCTCATGCGCCAACTGCGCGTTGGAGGGCCTCTCCTCGTCCTGTTCGGCACAGTCGGCATCTGGGTGGTGGCCCGCCGCGCGCTTCGACCTGTCGACCTCCTGCGTCGACAGGTCGATGCCATCAGCACGAACGACCTCACGGCACGGGTCAGCGAACCACGTGCTGTCGATGAAGTCGGCCGCCTCGCCCGCACGATGAACCGACTCCTCGACCGTCTGCAGCTCTCCCACGACCGCCAGACGCGCTTCGTCAGCGACGCATCCCACGAGTTGCGCAGCCCGCTTGCGACGGTGCGAACCCGCCTGGAGGTGGCGCTTCGGGCACCCGACAAGGCCGACTGGACGGGCGTGGCCGAGGCGTCGCTGCGTCAGACCACACGCATGGAGCGCCTCGTAGACGACCTGTTGATGCTCGCCCGCACCGACACCCAGCGGGTGGTGGATCCGGTGGTCGTCGATCTCGACGAGATCATCCGCGAAGAGGTCGGCTACCTCCGCTCGACGAGCAGCATCGCCCTCGATACGAGCCGCGTGTCCGGTGGTCGCGTGCTCGGTCAGCCCGATGACCTCCGCCGGGTGATCGTGAACCTGACGACGAATGCGATCCGGTTCGCCACGACGGCGGTGTGGGTATCGCTGGTTCCCACCGAGGACTCGGTGCTGCTGACGATCGACGACGACGGGCCGGGTGTTCCCCCCGATCAGAGCGAGCGCATCTTCGACCGGTTCACGCAGCTCGAAGAGTCGCGTGTCCGTGGCGGGCGAAGCGGCGCCGGTCTCGGCCTATCCATCGTCGCCGACGTGGTGTCCCGCCACGGGGGGTCGATCGCGGTCGGGGCATCGCCGGCTGGTGGAGCGCGATTCTCGGTGACACTTCCGGCCGCTCTCTGACCGATCCCTGGCGTTCCGTAGGGCTCCACCGCGCTCACCCGCCGACTTCGGTACCGTTTGTCGATGCCTGCCCGTCACGACCGCTTCGAGACCTGTGATCCACCATCGGGCGAAGGTGATCCACGATCGGGCGGAGGTCCGGGCAAGCTCTCCATGAGGAGTCGTCCGCGATGATCGATCTGCCGCGGTTCCCGACCCAGCTCGTCGGTAGCTGGTGCAAGCCCAGCTGGTTGTGTGACCACGAGAAGGTCTACGACGCGGAAGGCACCTGGTGGCGCGTTGCGCCCGAACATCTCGACGAGGCCCACAACGATGCTGTCCGGCTCGCCATCGCCGACCAGGAGCGGGCCGGCCTCACGTTCGTCACCGACGGCGAGCAGCGCCGGCAGACCTTCTCCGGTCACTTCACCCTCGGCCTGGGCGGGCTCGACACCTCGCCCGACGCGCAGAGCGCGCCGGTGTTCCGTCCGTTTGACGTGGCCGACTACATGACGATGAAGCCGCGACCGGTGCCGGCCGAGGGTGCCCCGGCGCGGCCTCGGACGGTGCAACCCCGGGTGGTCGGACCGGTGCAGTGGCTCGCTCCGATGATCGGACCGGCGTCAGCGTTCCTCAAGGCCACCACCCGGTGCCGGTCCAAGGTCACCGTGATCGGACCCACCACGCTTGCGCTCCGCCTCATCGACGAGCACTACGGAGCGCTCGATCAGCTGGCGTTCGCGCTGGCCGATGCGCTCAACGTGGAGCTCCGGCTCCTCGAGCAGCTCGGCGTCGAACTGATCCAGCTCGACGAACCCGAGGTCCACTTCCGGTACTCCTCGGTGGCCCCGTTCGCCACCGAAGCGCTCAACCGGGCGCTGCGGGGTGTTACGACGCCGACCGCCGTGCACGTCTGTTACGGCTACTCCAAGAACATCGCCGAGAAGCGCGCCACTCCCGTCTACGCGCAGGCCCTCGACCTCCTCGCCGCCAGCTCGGTCGGCAGCATCAGCCTCGAGTACGCCCAGCCGAACCACGCGCCCGACCTCCTCGAGCACTGTGGCACCAAAGGGGTCATCCTCGGCGTGCTCGACCTCGACACCGAGGCCCCCGTGGAGTCCGTCGACGACATCGTCTCGCGTGCCGCCGCCGCAGTCGAGGTCGTCGGTCCGCAGCGGCTCGCGCTCGGCCCCGACTGTGGGATGTGGTTCCTGCCGAGGACGAAGGCGTCGGCCAAGATCACGGCAATGGAGCAGGCCGCACAGGTCCTGCGCTCCCGACATGTGTAGGAGGCCGCGTGCCACTTGAACCGATTGAGACAGCGAGCCGCGACGAGATCACGGCGCTGCAACTGGAGCGCCTCCGGTGGTCGTTGCGCCACGCGTACGACAACGTCGCGCACTATCGCTCGGCGTTCGATGCCGCTGGCGCAAACCCCGATGACGTCCGGTCGCTCGGGGATCTCGCGCGCTTCCCGCTGCTCACCAAACATGATCTGCGAGCGAACTATCCGTTCGGCATGTTCGCCGTGCCACGCGAACAGGTCGTGCGTGTACACGCGTCGAGCGGGACTACCGGGAAGCCGACAGTTGTCGGTTACACCCGCAACGACATCGACACCTGGGCGAACCTGGTCGCGAGATCGATGCGGGCGGCCGGGACACAACCCGGCGACGTCGTCCATGTGGCCTACGGCTACGGGCTCTTCACCGGTGGACTTGGCGCGCACTACGGCGCGGAACGTCTCGGGTGCACCGTTGTTCCGATGAGCGGCGGCCAGACCGAGAAGCAGATCCAACTCATCACCGACTTCGCCCCGGACGTCATCATGGTCACGCCGTCCTACGCGTTAGCGATTGCCGAGGAGATGGTCCGCCAGGGACTCGATCCGTCGTCGAGCAGTCTGCGGCTCGGCATCTTCGGCGCCGAACCGTGGTCCGATGCCATGCGTCTGCAGTTGGAGCGGACCTGGGGCATCGATGCCGTCGACATCTACGGACTTTCGGAGGTCATGGGACCGGGAGTGGCCAACGAGTGCATCGAGACGAAGGACGGACCGGTGCTGTGGGAGGACCACTTCTATCCCGAGATCATCGACCCGGTCACGGGTGTAGTGCTGCCAGACGGCGAACGCGGCGAACTCGTGCTCACCTCCCTCACCAAAGAGGCGTTCCCCGTCATCCGCTACCGCACGCGCGATCTCACCGCACTTCTTCCGCCAACGGCACGATCCATGAGACGCCTGGCCCGCATCAGCGCCCGGAGCGACGACATGCTCATCATCCGTGGTGTCAACCTGTACCCCTCGCAGATCGAGGAGCTCCTGCTGGCTGAGGCTTCACTGTCGGCGCACTGGCAGCTCGAAGTGAGCCGTCCCCACACGATGGACGAGCTCACGGTGCTCGTGGAGGGAGCGGCGCATACGACCTCCGAGGATGTCGCCGTTGCTGCCGCTTCCCTCCAGCGGCGCATGAAGACGATGATCGGTCTCACCGCCCACGTCCGGATTGTGGCGACCGGCGGCATCGAGCGATCGATCGGCAAGGCGAAACGCGTCGTCGACCGTCGTTCGTGAACGTCTGCGATCCGGGTC
>JANOJN010000131.1:0-9625 GCA_031418775.1 Acidimicrobiia bacterium | reverse complement strand
ACGTTGCGCTCGGCGAACGAATTGTCCACACCGACAGTGCCACCGGGCTCCCCGAGCATCGACTTGCCAAATCGCGTGGCGAACATCCAGTCGTGCAGGCGTTCGCCGGCGTGACCGAAGGGGGCGTCGAACGTGAGATCTTCCCCGGTCCCGAAGCCGTCCAGCGAGACTGAGAAGTTGTGGACTCGGACCTGGGACATGGCAAACGGTACCCGAGGCAGTACGGGCCGTGTGAGGCACCCCGGTCCATTCGCGTCAGTCCGAGACGACGAGCTGGGTTGATCCGGCCGCGAGCGGCCCAGGAACTTCGGAGATCAGCTGAGCGCCCGCATGAGCACCCTGATGCTCTGCACCACACCTGCGGTGAAGCTTTCTCTGCCTCAGACCACCAGGACCCCTCTCTGGACGGCCACCGTCATCCCCGTTCGTGCCAATCACCAGCACGGCCAGCCCGGCCCCGGCGAAGGGCCACAAGAACACTCTCACCATCACCGGACGTCTCCCACGAAACGCCGAAGTGCACGCCGACAACGCGACCCCACGAGCAACCTTCACCGTGGCCGTGGAAGCCGCTAACGACAAGGCGTCCTGGATACCTGTCACCTGATTCGGCGTCTCGCTGAGGTGGTTTGTGCATACAACGGCGAGGGTCATCTCGTTGCTGTCGAGGGGCGCCTTGTCTCGAGCAGCTATGTCGACACCCCCGGCCGTCTTCCTGGTCCACGATCAGCCCATCCGGCGTCCTAAAGGACAAGCCATTGTTTGCCGTCGAGGAGTTCTCGCGCGGCGTCGAGGTGCCCCGCGTGGCAGGCGGTCTCGACGATCATGTGCAAAAGGATCGAACGCACGGTCGGGTAGTCGACGCCCCATTGGTCCCAGCGGGGATCGCGTTGCGCGGGAGCGTCGGTTTCTTCAACGGCAGCGAGCACGCGGTTGGCTTCGGTGATCTCGTGGCGGTACATCGCAACGATGCTCTCCGCACTCTCGCCACCACCGACGGTCCAGTCACCATTCGGTTCGACAGGGAAGAAGCCGTCGAGTGGTTGGCCATCGATGATGCTGCGGAACCAGTAGTGCTCGTCAGCGAGCGCGAGATGTTTGAGCATCCCGAGGCAACTCCACCCGGACGGAAGCACCGATCGGCTCAGTTGTGCCTCCGTGAGTCCATCGATAGCGGCAAAGACGTGGCTCCGCTGGTCGTTGAGGGCATCGATCAAATCATCCATGTCGGTTACCGTCGGCGCGGTTTCTTTCAACGCGGTGGGACTGTACGCGGCGAGAAGTGTGCTGACTGCCTGATCGGCCCATTCGTTGATGGAGTGTGCGTCGGGTGGTTCGTTCTTGCCGAGGAGCATGGCGTGGTTGATCGGGTCGGACATCATCCGCCAGTTGAAGTCCGACGCTGCTCTGGCCGGGTTGGTGACGGTGAGCAGGCCGCGGTCGTTGGGTCGTTGAAATGCTTTGGTGAGTTCGCGGATGGTTCGTCCGAGTTCCTCTTCGGCGTTCACCGGCGTGTCGCGGTTCGCTCGCACAGCGGGAGCCACTCGCCGTCTTGAAACCATTCCCACACGTGCTCGATCTGCTCGCCGTCCTCCCGAACGGTGAGGGTCGCTCGTGTCGAGGGTTCGACGAATTTCCAGGCAGCACCGTCAACGGTTGCGGTGTACTCGGGATGGAAGCCGGCGTTGTCGAAGAACCGCGTGAAGTAGCCACCGTTGGCTTCGTCGTAACCGATGATTTCGGTGCCCTTGAATTCTCGGGTGCCGGCCAACGCGTCCCACTGATGGAGGAGTGACGGCTTACGAGACCGGACGCTTCGGAGGCTCGTCGCGGGCTCAGCCACGCTCACCGTCCGCCAGTACCAAACGAAATGGCTCGACACCTACCGCCAACTCGCCGGAGGAGTCCTCCCTGTTGACGGATGCAACCTCCCCGGCGGCGGAGGAATCATCGGCATCGGCGGCGAGATCCCCGCCGACATCGCACCCGTCATCGCCTACGCCCAAGCGCAACTCGGCAAACCCTACGTGTGGGGAGGCTCAGGCCCCGACGTCTTCGACTGCTCCGGACTCACTCTGCGCGCATACCAAACCATCGGCATCAACCTCCCTCACTCCTCCGCCTCACAAGCCCAATACGGACGGGCCGTCGACTGGCGAAGCGAACCAATCCGCGCCGGCGATCTCATCTTCCACCGCGGCTCCGTCCCCGTCCACGACGACGGACACGTCGGAATCGCCATCAACGCCACCCAATGGATCGTCGCCCCCTCAACCGGCCAGGTCGTGTCGATCCGTCCCATCCCCATCGACCGTGTCCAAACCATCCGTCGACTCGCTTCCGCATTGGAGAACTCATGAGCACGTCAACATCGAACGGAACCCCCGCGATCCGCCGAACAGTCAGCGTTCCGGAAGCGGCGCGAATCGTCGGGATCGGCCGGTCCACTCTCTACGAGCACGTGCGTACGGGACTCGTGCCGAGCCTCCGAATCGGAGGTCGGGTCGTCATCCCGACGGAAGTGATCGAGACGCTCCTTCAGTCCGCGCTGACGCCGCGTCCATAGGACAGCGCGGTTCGGCGGTCGTCGACCACGTCCGAACGATCCGATTTCGGCCGATGCGTCCGACGAGATCCTGCCGGTCTGTGCACTTGTTGTGCACTTGGAACCTCTGCCACAACTGGCGACCAGCGCTCCAACCAACAAATACAGCCTGTCACCTGCATAAATGTGAGTGGACCGTGAGGGGCTCGAACCCCCGACACCCGCCTTGTAAGGGCGGTGCTCTACCAGCTGAGCTAACGGTCCGCTGAAGTGGGGTCGCCAGCTTACCGGGGCAGCACTCAGGCGGCGTTCGGGTAGAGGCGAAGGAAGTTCTCGGCGTAGAACTTGTCCTTCACGACCGGGGACGCGTCGGCGAGACACTTCTCGAAACGGGCGATCGGGTCACGGCCGCCCTCGGTGTGGGGGTAGTCGCTGGAGAACAGGTACAGGTCGTCGTTGGACTCGGCGACGAGACGGGCGACGTCTTCGAACACGAACGGCGTGAAACCCATCTGCTGGGTGAGCTGCTCGCTCGGCGTCCGGGTGAACCCGGCGAGGTTGTGGTCGACGCGCGCATACGTCGAGCACACCATGTCGAGGCGACGCAGGAGCTCCGGCACCCAGCCCGCACCGAGCTCGACGGCCGCGCCGCGGAGGTTCGGTTCACGTTCGAACACGCCGTCCATGACCATCGCGCTGAGGAAGGTTTCGGGGGCCTGGTGCATGATCGCCGCGTCCTTGCTCCGCACGTTCTCGCCGCCGCCCATCCAGTCCTTCACCGGGGCGCGTCCGTTGTTCATCCACGCCTTGCCGAGCTGCAGCGGGGCGCCGCCGACGTGGAGGAGGAATGGTGTACCGGACTCGGCGAGGCCGGCCCAGAACGGCTCGAGCTCCACGTGTCCGGGCGATTTGTCGCCACACGAACGATGGGGCACCCACACGGAACTGAAGCCGCCTTCGAGCACCCAGTCGAGCTCGGTCAATGCGCTCTCGGGATCGTCGAGCGGAATGATGGCAACGCCCATGAGACGGTCGTCGTTCGCGCAGAACTCCTTCATGTGACGGTTGTGGGCGCGAGTAGCGCCATAGCGCAGCCGCAGATCGGTCTTGCTGCTGGCGTGGAACGGAAGCGCGACGGAGTGGGTCGCGAACACGAGCTGACGGGCGAAGCCGAGCTGATCCATGGCGACGCTGCGATCATCACGATCGAACGCGCCGAGCGCCTGGATCTCCTTGACCTCACGGATGAGCGAGCCGCCCATGGCGTGCATCCGAGCACGGTGCTCGTCGCTGTGGCGGTTGCCCTGATTGACGATGACGGCGACTTCTTCGTCGGTCACCAACGACGCCGAGTAGCTGACGAGCGGGACCTCGTCACGGATATCGGGATCGGCGTAGGAGCGGAGGAAATCGGGAAGCTCCATGATGTGGCTGTCGGCGTCGTAGAACGCCCGGTCACTCGGTGCATACGTCATCGTGGATCCCCCGGCACGTGCCTGCGTCAGCGCATCCGACGCGGAACGGATCGTACCCGAGCACTGCCGCAAGATCCCCTTCGACGTGCCGGTTCGCCCGGTCTGCAGCCACCTGACTCAAACACTCGGAGCTTGGGTAGCTCAGGGAGCCGGCGGACCCCGCAACAAACCGCGTTCCTCGTAACCAGGTGTCGCAGCACGTTCCCTGGTTGGTTCTGCACGTGCGTGCGCGAATCTGCACACGGCCGTGTAGTCTTGTGGTGATGCGGACCACGATCGAGTTCGACAGCGACACCGCAAAGGTCGTTGAGGCGGTTCGAAACGAACGCGGCCGTGGGGTGAGCGACGCGGTGAACGAACTCATCCGACGCGCCGCCATGTCGACACCCGCGACGGAACCCTTCGTGCCGAAGACGCATCGGCTTGGTCTGACGATCGACGTGTCGAACGTCTCCGACGCCCTCGACTTCCTCGAAGGACCGGACGCCCGGTAGTGCTAGTCGACGCCAACATCCTGCTGTACTCCGTCGACCGTGACAGCCCGTTTCACGATCGAGCGCTCTCCTGGATGGAGGCAGCGCTCAACGGCCCGCGGAGAGTCGGAATCCCTTGGATGTCGATCATCGCCTTCACCCGAATAGCCACCAACCGGAGGGCCACGAACAACGCCCTGACACCCGTTGAGGCCTGGGACGCGGTGACCGGTTGGCTCGACGCACCGGCCACGTGGGTTCCCAGTCCTGGCCGGGGTCATCGCGAGATCCTCGGCCAGCTACTCGTCGCCCACGACGTGCGAGCGGGGCTGGTGACGGATGCGGTCCTCGCCGCACTTTGCATCGAGCACGGTTTGGAAATGATAAGTGCCGATAGCGATTTCGCCCGGTTCCCGGAGATTCGATGGATCAATCCGCTCACGTGATGAGGGCGCGCACCTACTCGAGTAGCACCGCTCGTGCGGTTCCGACTTCCGTTACCCGCGCCCCGTCGTTCACGACTTTTGGGAGGAGTTCCGACCGCGGAGGTGTGGGAGATGCCCACCGGAGGACAACCTCGGTAGGATCAATTCGTGGACAGCGTTGACGCTCGAATGCTCGAGACGATCTCCGCGCTCCGTTCATCCGGCGCACGATTCGCCCTGATCTTCGGCAGCCACGCACGGGGAACAGCTGGCCCAACGTCGGATCTCGACGTCGCGGCGTGGTGGCCAGTCGATGCCCCCCAGTCATGGGAGCTTGCCCTTCCCGAGGGCGTCGACCTCGTCGACGCCGACCGCATCCCCCTCGAGCTGGCCGGTCGGGTCGCCTGCGAAGGTGTGGTGCTTTTCGACGACTCCCCGAACGACCGCGTCCGGTGGGTCGCGACGACCCGCAAGATCTGGCTCGACGAGCGCGACCGTTTCGAGCGCTCCCATCGGACGTTTCTGGAAGCTGCTGCAAATGGTTGACGAGGGTCGCGTATCACGACTTCTTCGCGGCGTCTCCGAGCGAATCCGCCGACTCGACCAGGCTGCGACGCATCGAGACAACGACCCCGCCTCACTGTGGCTGGACGGGGTCAAGTACCTCTTCATCACCGCAATCGAGGGGTGCGTCGATGTTGCGCACCACATTGCCTCGTCTGAGTCCTGGCAAGCCCCTGACACCAATGCGGGGGCAATCAGGATTCTGGGTGAGCACAACGTACTCACCGCGGAGATAGCCGCAAGCGTCGCCCGTTCGGTCGGCTTCCGCAACGTGCTCGTGCACCAATACATCGAGGTCGACGATGCGATCGTCATCGCGGCGCTCAGCCGACTCGACGATCTTCGGGACTTCGTTTCCGAGGTCAGCGGCTGGATCCTTCGACAGTCCTCTCCAGGCGACTGACCTCGCCCAAGCGCAGAAGAGCCTCCCACCGGTATCGCTCGAGCTGAGTCACGTCACCAGAACACGGCAGCACCGCGTGATTCGACGTGGCGTGATCCATCGCCGGTTCAGCGACGAACAAGGTCTCGTGCAAGCCGTAACGACAACTCTGAAGGAACGGTCACTCGGCACCCAGACTCCGCCGGTCGACGTCGAGACGTGGTTTCTCCATTGCGCTGCGGGAAGGTGGCGCTCCGCCCCGCCGGACATCTCGCCGCTTCCCTCTGGCATCCATCCTCACGTCGTCGCCGAGACGGCGGCCGCCCAACGAATCATCACCCCCGATGTCGTGCACTCAACGAGCTGGCGGATGGTCGCGGGACGCCTCGTGGTGACGTACATCATCGTCACCAGCGACGATCTCGGCCGCGGGTCGTTCGACGTTCATCCGGACCGGACGCACGATTTCACCGGCACCTCGGCTGATCACGCAACCACTCCCGACGACCCGACCTCCCCACCGGAGGCGGTCACGGATTGGAACGTCGTCCATCACGCCCTGCACCACCTCGCGCTCCTGGCGTCGACGAACGCGTCGATCGCCGCCGCGCTTTCCGTGTCGGCGCGTCGATCGCTACGGCCGCTCGTCCCCGCGGGCGCCGGCGTCCTCACCACCATGAGCTGCGCGAGTTGAGGAGCGAGTCGAGTCGAGTGCAACAGCCGGAGCGCTTGGGCAGACGGCGCGACGCGTCAGCCCCGGTCCCAGACCACGGGCACCGACGAGGCTTTGCGGAACACGATGCCCTCGATGAGCGGCGTCGGCGCGTCGCCGTCGAGACGAACATCACGAAGGCCACCCAGCACTGCACGAACCACCGCCTCGGTCTCGGCCTTGGCGACATGGGTCGCCAGGCACGCGTGGGGACCGACGGCGAACGAGAGGTTCGTCCTTGCGTTCGGGCGCTCGAGCACGAAACGCGTCGGGTCCTCGAAGTGTGCGGGATCGCGGTTGGCCGCAGCTAACGAGCACATCACGAACTCGCCCGCCCGGATGGACACGGACCCGAGTGTCACGTCGGTTGTGGCATAGCGGTCCAGTTGGGCGGCAGCGGGTTCGATGCGGACGGACTCCTCGACGAACGCCGTCACCAGCGACGGGTCGTTCCGGAGCCGGTCGAGCAGGCCGGGTTCGGTGAACAGGTGGACAAGGGCATTGGCCGTCATGGCCTCACTGGTCTCGACCCCGCCGAAGAGGAGCACGGCAACGTTCGACACGATCTCGTCGACGTCGAGCGTTGCTCCGGCACGCGCCAAGAGGTCCGAGGAAGACATCGAACGGTGCACCGCGGCTCGCAGTTCGTCCATCGCCGTGACAGCTTCGGCGGACGGCGCGGCGCCAAGAGATGTCTGCGTGGTCGACGACACGATCGCGCCGTACCACCCGAGCAGCTCGTCGGTGGCGACGTCGACCAGACCCAAGGCATCGACCATCACCGCAACAGCGAGCGGGGCAGCCAACGCGACACGAAGATCAGCGCGCCGATGATCCGCAAGAGAGGCCACGAGACCTTCTGCCGACGCGGTCATACGTGCGCGTAGGTCCTCGGGATTGCCGCGGCGGAACGTCTGATCGAATGGGGACCGATGGCGCACATGCTCGCTTCCATCGAGCGAGAGCATGCTCGGCCCGATCACCCGTTGGGTCGAGAACCGCGGATCGTCCACAGTGAAGCGAACCGGGTCACGAAGCACCGCCGTTACAAGATCGCGACTCGTGACCATCCATCCGCCGAGGTCATCGACCCACCCGACAGGCTCGTGTTCACGCGAACGGGAAAGCGTCCCGTGGAAGTCTTCGGTCAACGCCGCCAACGACAACCCCGACTCGGGCGCATCCCACATCGCCCTAGTTTGCGCCGAAAATCGCCAACACTCAGCCATCAGGGATGCGACTGGCGCGGGTGTGGGATGCCAGCGGTCCCTCGGCCAAGGAGAGTTCTGCCCGAGAACACCGATGTTCCCGGGCCGAACCTCGAGCTGACAATCCCCGGTGGGTCACTCGGCCGCGACGGTCAGCAAACGTCTCGCAGCCACCCCCACCAGGGAGCACGTTGGGGTCCGGTGTTGCTCCGTCACCTCCGGAGACAGAGCAACACCGGTTTTGTTGGAAGCCTCTAGGCGCAGACCACCTCGTCGATGATCCGACCGAGCTCGTCGATGACGAACTCGGGCCGCGCCACCTTGGGCGGACGCCCCCGACGCTTCCGGGCGGCCAAGATCCGGCCGTTCATCAGCAGCTCGCCGCCCCAGACGCCCCACGGCTCGCGCCGTTCGACAGCGGCCTTGAGGCAGTCCTCGTTTGCCGGGCAGAGCCCGCAGATCGCCTTCGCCCGGGCGATCTCGCTGAGATCCTCGGAGAAGAAGAGCGACGCGAGCGTCCCGACGCCGTCGTTGCAGCGTGCCGTGGCGAACCACTCAGGCTGGCGGTGATCGAGGAACAGGGTCGTGGTCATGTGCATCGGCCTTTCGTGACTGGTTGAGGTGAACCGGTGTGTCTGGGCTCGGGGACCGCACCGGCGTTGGCTGCCGGCTGGGTCGAAGGGATGTCGGGAGGGGACGGGGGAAAAACAAAAGGCCGCCGGATCTTTCGATCAGGCGGCCTCAGGGCTGGTTCAGGAGAGTCGGATCCGGTTAACCCGGAGGAACTCCCTGCACACCCAAAGGCCGCATGGACCACTTCTTCGCCTGCGTATTCGCCGGCTTCGTGGCATTGATTGCGCTGCGTCGCGTGCACATCGAGTTGGCGACAACGGCTTCCGTGCGGTTCTTCACGACGGTGAGGGTGCACGGGGAAGCCCAACCGCCGACGACGTGTGCTGCTGCGTCTGCTCCAATACCTGCGGCGGAAACGACGGCAGCACCCGCATACGAAACTGGTACGAACGCGGCGAACGACGCGGCAGCCGACATCGGCGAGGCGGCGAGCGCACTGGTCAGTTGGGTCTTCGAGTCAGTCATCGTGTTCATGTCGGCACCTCCTTCGGTGCGTCGTGTCGATTGGCGTTGCGGTTGATGGAGCGGGCGTTGCGGGAACTTCTACGGTAACGCCTGGCCGATCGGTGATCGGACATTTCCACCGGTGCGCCTGCACGCACCGACTTCACGCTGTTCATCGGCTTTCGCCCACGAACCCTTGAAGTTTCGCGGCAGAAGACGGGCCGGTCAAACGAATTAATTTTCAGATCCCACGAAGGGACTGATCGGCCGCGACAACCGGGCGGGCACGGGGGCACGTTCCCGAGGCAAGGCCGGGCCCGGCCAGGGTCAGAACGTGCGGCGTTGGGCCAGCATCTCGGCGAGCAGTTCGGGCGTGGCCGCGGCAACCGGTGTGCGCCGGGCATCGTGCTCGAGCACCAGCAGATCTCGATCCTCGGCATCGGTGACCACAGCACCCGCCTCTCGGCAGACCAACAATCCACCTAGGTAGTCCCAGGAACCGTGCGCCGACGGGGAGGCGTCGATATAGCCGTCGAGGGTGCCGTCGGCCACGGCACACAGGTCAAGGGCTGCGGCGCCGAGCGCACGGAACTGCTTCCAGCCCAACCATCGCGGTGGAAGACCCGACAGCCCGACGATCGAACGGCGGAGCTCCGTCGCGCCGGACGGCACGATCGGCTTGCCGTCCCGCCAAGCCCCCTGCCCGCGGACAGCGGTGTAGCGAGTGCCGTTGGCCTGGTTCTCGACGAGGGCGACCCACGGGC
>JANOJN010000130.1:0-10782 GCA_031418775.1 Acidimicrobiia bacterium | reverse complement strand
GGAAGTCAGCCAGGCACTCGACCAGCAGACGGCGATCGGCGACGTGCTGCGGATGATCAGCACGAACCCCGGTGATGTGCGCACGGTCCTCGACGCGATCGTGTCGAGCGCTGCTGCACTTTCGGGTGCCGAATCGGCGACCGTCATGTTGCGTCGGGACTCGATGCTCGAGACGGTCGCCGTTCACGGCGAACGGGTCCGGTCGATCCTCGGCACCATGCTGCCCATCCGGGCGGAGGTCGTCAGCCCACTGCCGATGGAGCAACGCCAACCGAGTTTCCGGGACGACTTCCTCGCGGTCGTGAAAGTGCCGGAAGTGGCTGACATGGCACGCCGACTCGAGATGCGGTCGATTGCCTCGGTGCCGCTGGTGCACGACAACGAGTGGATCGGCGACCTCCAGGTCCTCCGGCACGAGGTGCGTCCGTTCAACGAGAACCTCGCACCCGTCCTTGCCGCGTTCGCCGACCAGGCGGCGATCGCGGTCGTGAACGCACAGCTGTTCAACGACCTGCAGGACAGCAACCGTGAGGTGAACGCCGCCCTCGAACAGCAGACGGCAGTCGCCGCGGTACTGCAGAGCATCAGTAGGTCCGCATTCGATCTCGATGCCGTGCTCGATGAACTGGTGCAACAGGCCCACCGGATGCTGGGCGCTGACCGGAGCGCCATCGCGCTACTGCGCGACGGGCAACTCGACAGTGTGAGGCAGTTGCCAGCGGGGCTGGGCATCGCCATGGCAACGGCCGACGAACTGCTGCTCCTGCTCAACGGTCGGAGGTCGTTCTTCCGCACCGTCCGCTCGAGCGACCCTCTCCTCCCGATGCTGTCGCACGGCAGCTCCAACATCGATCGATTCGGTACCGTCACCCTGGCAATCGTCGCTCTGCAGAGCGCGACGGGCCCGGTCGGCTTCATCGTCCTCGATCGATCCGGGGAGCATCGCTTCACCGACTCGGAGAAGCAACTCCTCGCCACGTTCGCCGACCAGGCCGTCATCGCCATCGAGAACGCCCGTCTGTTCAAGGAGTTGGAGGCACGCAACCGCGAGGTGAGCGAGGCTCTCGAGCAGCAGACGGCGTCGGCCGACGTCATGCGCGTGATCAGCATGTCGCCGGGTGACATCTTGCGTACGTTGCCGGCCATCGCGGGGGCGGCCCGTCGACTGTGCGACGCCGACTACGCGTCGATCGGATTCCTCGAAGACGGAATCTGGCAAATGTGGAACGACCTGACCGGGCTGACTGCAAGGGACAACTCCGCCACCTTCAACGCCAGCGTCCCCGGGGCCACCTACCGGCGGAACACGCCTGTCCGGGTGAGCGGCCCGATTGACGAGTGGGAGGGTGAACACCCCACCACGGCCTATCTGACGCGGTCCGGTGGACACGATGCAGTGGCACTTGTCGCCGTTCCGCTGCCCGGTCGCGACGGACCGATCGGCTTCCTTCTGTTGAGACGGGATGCCGACCGCGCCTTCAACGACCGCGACACCGCCATCCTCGAGGGCTTCGCTGACCAAGCCGTCATCGCCATCGAGAACGCCCGGCTGTTCAACGAGCTGGAGGAGCGCAACCGTGAGATGGCCGAGGCGCTGGAACGCGAGACAGCTACGGCCGAGATCATGCGGGTCATCAGCACATCGCCAGGCGACATCGAACACACACTGCCGGAAATCGGTCACGCAGCGGGTCGACTGTGCGATGCCGAGTTCGTCTCGATCAGGTTCGCCGACCGGGGCGCCAGCGCCATCTGGGACAACCTTCGCGGGATCTGGACCCCCGACACTGTCCAGCAGCGCGTCGTCACCGCGGGCGAGCAGGGTTTCGTCAGTGCGGCAATCGCCACCGGCCAGCTGGTGCGGGTGGCCGGCCCGATAGAGGAGTGGGAGGCCGACTATCCCTTCAGCGCCAGGACGGCCCGCGACGACGCTCTCACGGAGTTGGCAGCGTTGACGGTTCCACTGCTCGGTCGCGCCCGTCCGCTCGGGGCGATTCTCGTGCGGCGCGGCACCGCCCGCCCCTTCGACGACCGACACGTCTCGCTACTCCAGGGCTTCGCCGACCAGGCAGTGATCGCCATCGAGAACGCCCGGCTGTTCAACGAGCTGGAGGAGAGCAACCGTGAGGTGAAGGCGGCGCTGGAGCAGCAGACCGCGGTGGCTTCGGTACTGCAGACGATCAGCCGCTCGGCGTTCGACATCGATGCCGTTCTCAACGAGTTGGTCGAGCAGGCTCACAGGCTGGTCCCGGGGAACCACGTCGCCATCCGTGGACTCAATGGCCGGGAGTACGGGAATGCGTACGTGTTTCCCGCGACCGAGATTCCGGTGTATGGAACCCCCGAGCGTGCCGTGCTCAGCCCGTTCGAGGAGCTCGTGCTCGACCGTGACCGTGTGCTTGCCATCACCGTTCGCGAGACCGACAGAGGCACGTCTGCCCTAGCCGCGTTCGGACTCGACCGCTATGGACCGCACTCTGTGGTGTGCGTGCCGATGCGCAGCAGTGCAGGGATCGTCGGATTGCTCAGCGTGAATCGGCCCGGTGAGAGCCGTTTCACCGACTCCGAGAAGCAGCTGCTGCAGACGTTCGCCGACCAGGCGGTCATAGCCATCGAGAACGCCCGCCTGTTCAAGGAGCTCGAGGAGCGCAACCGCGAGGTGAGCGAGGCTCTCGAGCAGCAGACGGCCATCGCCGAGGTGCTCGAGGTCATCAGCAGCTCACCGAACGACCTGGAGAACGTCCTCGGCCAGGTGCTCGCGATCGCGGCGCGCCTGTGCGAGAGCGACACCGGGCTCATCTGGCAGGAGGACGGCGGGAGGTACCGGGTCGGCGCGAGCCACGGTTTCACAGCCGAGGAGGTGGCATTCGCCGAAAGCATTGTGTTCCCGGTCGATTCCGACCACTCGGTGTCGCGAGTCGCCCTAGGCGAGAGTCGGCGCATGGAGCTCGACCCCGACGAGATCCCGGTCGATGCGCCGGGCCGAGCGGGCCGCGACCGTCCCAGCATCCAATTTGTCGAGGGGCTTCGGCAGCGGGCCTACCTCATGGTGCCGCTCACCCGTCCGGGCTCGTGCCGCGGCGTGTTCTCCCTCATGCGTCGCGACCGGCGTCCGTTCAATCAGCGTGATGAGGATGTCGTGCAGACCTTCGCCGACCAGGCCCTCATCGCCATCGAGAACTCGCGCCTGTTCAAGGCGCTCGAGGAGGAACGTGAGCAGCAGGCGGCGATCGCCGAGGTGCTGAAGGTCATCGGCGCCTCGCCCGGTGAGATCGAACAGACGCTGCCGGCCATCGGGCTCGCTGCACTCCATCTGACAGCGGCGGATCACGTGGCGATCGTGTTCGGCCCCCGCGAGCAGGTGATTGTCTGGGACCCCGTCCGAGGTTTACGGGAGACCGTCCGCCAGTCCGACGCAGCGGTCGCGAACTCGGTCCAGCGAGAGGCCGAAGCGACCAGGGCGGCGGTCCTCGTCCATGGACCGATCGATGCATGGGCTCATCGCTTCCCGGCCCAGGCTGACCTCTGTCGATCGGAATCGCTCAGCGAGGTGGCGATGCTGTGCGTCCCCTTGATCGGGCGGACGGTCGAGCACGGCACGATCCTGGTCAGACGCCACACGGCCCGGCCCTTCGACGACGGCGACGTCGCGTTGCTGGAGGGCTTCGCCGATCAGGCATTGATCGCCATCGAGAATGCCCGGGTGTTCACCGAGCTGGAGCGGACGAACCGCGAGGTCAGCGAGGCGCTCGAACAGCAGACGGCCATCGCCGAGGTACTCGAAGTCATCAGTAGCTCACCGAACGATCTGGAGAACGTCCTCGGCCAGGTGCTCGCGATCGCGGCGCGCCTCTGCGAGAGCGACACCGGGCTCATTTGGCAGGAGAACGGCGGCAGGTACATGGTCGGCGCAAGCCACGGGTGGACGCCAGAGGAGCTCGTGTTCCTCGACACCGTCGAGTTCTTGGTCGACGACTGCAGCTCAGCCGATCGGGTCGCCAATGGCGAGACGACGCGAACGGATTTTGACATCGAGGATCTCCGTGCCAACCCCGAGCGGCTTTCCCGGGTCCCTGCTCCCGACGCGGCCTATCTACGTCGGCTCGATCATCAGGCCCTCCTGCTCGTGCCGCTGAGCCGACCCGGTTCGGTGCGCGGCGCGTTCGCGCTGGCGCGCCGTGACCGGCGACCGTTCAGCCAGAGGGACGAAGACCTCGTTCGAACCTTCGCCGACCAGGCCCTCATCGCCATCGAGAACTCCCGCCTCTTCAACGAGCTGCAGGACAGCAACCGCGAGGTCAGCGCTGCCTTGGAGCAGCAGACCGCTGTCGCAGCCGTCCTCCAGACAATCAGTAAGTCCGCATTCGATCTCGACGTCGTCCTGAAGGAGCTGTCCGAGCAGGCCACCAGGCTCGTCGGTGGAAGTCAGACCGCCATCCTCCTCGTCGACACCGGGGCGACATACGTCCATCCACCGGATCTGTACGGGCCTGTCGGTCCGACGAGCGAGCCGTACTACGGGTTCGCGCTCCCCGACGTCGTCGCCTTTCATGTACGGCGGAAGAAGCCGTTCTTCATGGCGGTACCGACCTCAGAGGCGGCCGAGACGTTCGGGAGCTCTGCCGTCGCGCTGTTCGAGTTCAACGGTGCGTTCTCGACCGCGACGCTCCCGTTGATGCAGGGCAGCCGTGTCCTCGGCCTGATGACGATCCTTCGACCCGGCGTCGAGCGCTTCACCGACTCGGAGAAGCAGTTGCTGCTGACCTTCGCTGACCAGGCAGTTATCGCCATCGAGAACGCCCGTCTGTTTCGCGAGCTTGAGGCCAAGACCGAGGAGCTGGAAGTGGCTTCGCGGCACAAGTCGGAGTTCCTGGCCAACATGTCGCACGAGCTGCGCACGCCGCTCAACGCCATCATCGGCTACGCCGAGCTGCTCAGCGAGGAGTGCGAGGACCTCGGCACCACCGGGTTCCTCCCCGACCTCGGCAAGATCCAGTCGGCCGGCAAGCACCTGCTCACGCTCATCGGGGGCATCCTCGATCTGGCCAAGGTCGAGTCGGGCCGTATGACGATGTTCCTGGAGACGTTCGGCGTCCAGTCGCTCGTCGACGAGGTCGAGTCAATCGTGCGTCCGATGGTGGAGAAGAACCGCAACGCCTTCGTCATCGACTGCCCCGCCGACATGGGCGTGATGCACGCCGACCTCGTGAAGACCAAGCAGGTGCTGTTCAACCTGCTGTCGAACGCCGCCAAGTTCACGTCCGACGGCTCCGTCACGCTCACCGTCGCCCGCGACTCCGAAGCGATCCACTTCGCCGTGCGCGACTCCGGCATCGGGATCACCGACGAGCAGCGCGACAAGCTCTTCGAGGCGTTCTCCCAGGCCGACGCGTCCACCACCCGCACCTACGGCGGCACCGGCCTCGGCCTCGCCCTCAGCCGCAGCTTCTGCGTGATGATGGGCGGCGACATCGACGTGACCTCGGAGCCGGGCCAGGGCTCGACCTTCACCGTGACGCTCCCGTTGGTGGTGGAGGGTTTGGAACATTTGTAGCGCTGGGAGCTACGAAACTTCCGAATCCTCGGCCCGCCGGAAGTGTCACACCGCTGCCGCAAGAGTGGGCGGCCATGCGAGGCGCTCACTCCACCTTCGAGATCGACGAACTGCTGCACCGCGTTGCTCGTCGCCAGCTGGGTCTGATCTCCGTCGACCAGGCGTTGCAGCGCGGAATCGACAGGTCGGCGCTTTCCCGCCGTCAACAGGCCGGACTGCTCGTCCCCGTCCACACGGGCGTGATGCGCCTCGCCGCCGTGCCGCCAAGCGCGATGCAAGGCATCCTCGCAGCATCTCTTGCGGTGCCTGGCTCGACGATCGCCGGAGTCTCGGCCGCCGTCGTCCACCAGATGCCCCTACCTCAGCGATTCCTGCATCCCGACGCACCGAAGCTGCTGAGCATTCCGACCGACCAGAGGGTGACCTTGCGTGGGATCGCCACCATACGTCAGAGCTCAACACAGCGGCAGTCGTGGATGACGACCCATGTGGCCACGCCCGCCTCGACGCTGCTCCTGCTCCCTCGGTTCGTCGACGCGGCCGTCGTCGAGCGGTGCCTTGACCACTGCCTCGCCCATCGCCTAGTGAGTGTCGAGACCCTTCGTTCAACTCTGGAATCCGTAGCGCCATCGTCGATTCGAAACCGACGGCTTCTCGTCGCGTTGCTCGACACACGATCGGCTGGCATCGGCCACCGAAGCGGCAAGGAGCAGACTGTGGGTCGATGGCTCGACGATGCCGGGCTGGGCGGGTGGAAACGCAACTACAGGGTGCCGGTCGGCGGCGGGAAGGTGGTCGAGGTTGACTTTGCCTGGGATGACGATCGGTTGGCGCTGGAGGTCAGCCCCTTCTTCACCCACGGGTCCCGCCGCACGCAGGAGCGCGACGCCGAGCGGCGGCGTCTGCTCGTCGAACATCGCTGGCGAGTCGTCGAAGCGACCGACCGAGACCTGGTGAATCGAGCTGCGTTCCAACGCACGGTCGTCGCGCTGCGGCGTCTCTTGGCCGAGGACTCGGAGGATTTGTAGCGCCCAGCGCCACGAATCTTCCAAACCCGACCCGGGAGGTGGTTTACTCGAGGGCGATGCCGAAGATCTTGATCGTCGAGGACAACGAGATGAACCGCGACATGCTGTCGCGGCGGCTGGAGCGGCGCGGGTTCACTGTGGTGATGGCTGTCGACGGCGCCGAGGGCGTGGCGATGTCGAAGACGGAGCATCCCGACCTCATCTTGATGGACATGAGCCTGCCCATCATGAACGGCTGGGAGGCCACCCGGGCGGTGCGAGCCGACGCCGCCACCGAAGCAATCCCCGTCATCGCCCTCACCGCGCACTCGATGCCCGGCGATCGGGAGAAGGCAATGGAGGCGGGCTGCGACGACTACGACACCAAGCCGGTCGATCTCCCTCGGCTGCTGGCGAAGATGGCCGCGCTCGGGGTCACCGAGCCGGTCGCGCCATGAGGTCGAGTGCTCGGCGCGGCGCCGCACCCGAACCCCGCGACCGAGCCGGTCGCGCCACGAGGCCGAGTGGTCGGCGCGGCGCCGCACCCGAACCCCGCGCCCGCACTCGGCTCTACACCGCACTTGAACCCCGCGCCCGTGCTCCCCGCGGCGCCGCACACGAACCCCGCGCCCGTGCTCGCAGCACCGGACCCCTCACGACGCCGCACACCAAACCATGACTCCGGACGAGATCCGGGAACTGCGCCACGAGCTGCGAACGCCCGTCAACCACCTCATCGGTTACTCCGAGCTGCTCCTCGAAGAAGACGGCATCACCGCCGCAACGACGCAACAACTCGACGCCATCCGGGCCGCCGCGCGGCTCGTGCTCGAACTCGTCCCCGGTCTGATCTCCGAGGACGGCGAGGACAGCGGTCGCGCCACGACCGATGCCATACGCGCGCTTACCACCAGAGTCGCCGAGCTCACCGCAATGACCGCTGCGCTACTCGCCGAGCCCGGCGTCCTACCCGTCGCTGACCTCGAACGCCTCGCCTCGGCAGCGGAGCGCCTCCGCGAGCTGGCCACCCGGCTCAAGAATGGACCCGTTCTCGTCACCCGCGACACCGGCCACGCCACCGACGCGGTGGCAGGTCGGCTGGAGATGGTCCTGGTGGTCGACGATGACGAGGCGAACCGCGACGTCCTCGGCCGACGGCTCCAGCGGCTCGGCTACGGCGTCATCGAGGCCCGCGACGGCATCGAAGCCCTCGAACGCCTCGCTGCGCCCGACTCCGGGATCGATCTCGTGCTCCTCGACGTGATGATGCCCCGCATGGACGGGTTCGCGGTGCTCGAATGGCACCGCAACGACCCGGCGATCCGCCACATCCCCGTCATCATGATCTCCGCCCTCGACGATATGGCCAGCATCGTGCGGTGCATCGAAGCTGGAGCCGAGGACTACCTCCCGAAGCCCTTCGATCCGGTGCTGCTCAAGGCACGCGTCGGCGCGTGCGTGGAGAAGAAGCGGCTTCGTGACGCGGAGCAGGCGCTGCTCGCCCGGGTGGAAGCACAAGCGGTCGAATTGAAAGAATGGAACGTCGAGCTCGAAGCCCGCGTGGCTGAGCAGGTACGCAAGGTCGAACAACTCAACCTGATGCAGCGCTTCGTCCCCCCGCAGTTGATGGAAGTGATCGAAGCCGGCGGCGCAGAACTGCTAAAGAGCCATCGACGCGACATCACGGCCCTGTTCTGTGACCTCCGCGGCTTCACGTCGTTCGCCGAACGGAGCGAGCCCGAAGACGTGATGGCGGTGCTGCAGGAGTTTCACGATGCCGTAGGTCCACGAATCTTCGAGCAGGGCGGCACCCTCAGCCAGTTCACCGGCGACGGCATGATGGTGTTCTTCAACGACCCGATCCCTTGCGACGACCCGGCCCGACGTGCCGTAGAGCTTGCACTCGGAATGCGCGAACGCACCGGGTTGCTGTCGGCCGAGTGGAAGCGCCGCGGCCACGAACTCACCCTCGGCGTCGGTGTGGCCGCTGGGTACGCCACCTGCGGACAGATCGGGTTCGAAGGCCGCTTCGAATACACCGCCATCGGCAGCGTGGTGAACCTCGCCGCGAGACTGTGCGGCGAAGCCAAGGGCGGGCAGATCCTGGTGTCCGATCGGGTCGTCGCCATGCTCGGGGACGCATTGCGGGCCGACCGCATCGGGGAGATCGACCTGAAGGGCCTGGCCCGCCCGACCCCCATCTTCGAAGTCCACGACCTCGTGAGGAGTTCGGGGCCTGCGTTGCTCTGAGAGCAACAAAACCCCCGAACTACCCAACAGAGCCATGCCGGCGGCCGAACGGGTTGGAAACGCAGTGTTCATACCGTGGGTATTGCCGGGAAACTGCAGGTCCCTACGTTTACCGGCGTGTATACCGCCCTGGATACGACGCCGGCCCGACGTGGTGCCGACGCGTACCTGCAGCTCAAGGCCCAGCTGTTGCGGGGCGACTTCGCGCTCAACGTCCGCCTGAGCGAAACCCGCCTCGCCGCCACTCTTGGGCTTTCACGGACCCCTGTCAGAGAGGCCATCCAACGCCTGGCCGCCGAATCGTTGATCGAGCCCCACCCCGAGGGCGGCTTCCAGCCGAGTGTGCCCGACACCACCGTGATGCGTGAGCTCTACGAGATCCGATCGGGCCTCGAGCTGCAGGCGCTCCAGCGCCCCGCCCGCCTGGGAACCCGACACGACCCGGCGATCATGGAGCCGCTTCGCGACCACTGGCGGGCCCTGCGCGATGGCGAGCTGCCGCCTGCCGATCCCGACTTCGTGCTCATCGACGAGTCCTTCCACGTGACCTTGATGAGCGCATCGGGGAATCGGGCGGCGACCGAGCTGCTGCGCCAGGTGAACGAACGGATCCGCATCGTCCGGATGCACGACTTCCTGATTCCCGAGCGCATCGACGCAACGATCAGCGAACACCTCGCCATCGCCGAGCTCGTCCTCGCTGGTGACGTCCTCAACGCAGAGAGCGCCTTCACCGCTCACCTCGCCGTGTCGCTCGCCGTCGTCGAGGAACGGTCGGGCCAGGCAATTGCCCGCATGGCCCGGGGGGTCCGCCGATGAACGCTCCGCACGCATCCGCCGCACCGCTGCTCCGCGCCAAGGGCATCGTCAAGCGGTTCGGCGAGATCGTGGCCAACGACAACGTCGGCCTCACCGTGCAGCACGGTGAGGTGCATGCCGTGCTGGGAGAGAACGGGGCCGGCAAGTCGACGCTCATGAAGGTCATCTACGGCCTCTACCCCGCGGACGGGGGAACGATTCACGTCGACGGTTCCGAGGTGGAGGTGACCAGCCCGCTCGTGGCAAGAAGCAACGGCATCGGGATGGTCTTCCAGGACCTTCGTCTCGTCCCCGCGCTTTCGGTTACGGAGAACATCTCGCTGGCGCTGCCGCTGAAGGGGATTCGGCTAAACCGCAAGGCCCTGTCGTCGAAGATCGCGGAGGCCGGAGAGCGCTTCGGGCTCGCTGTCCACCCCGATGCGATCGTGCGCGACCTGTCGATCGGCGAACGCCAGCGGGTCGAGATCTTGAAAGTTCTCCTCACCGGGGCGCGGTTGGTCATCCTCGACGAACCGACGAGCGTGCTCGCCCCGCAGGAGGTCGACCGACTCTTCGAAGGGCTGCGGTCGTTGCGTGCGCAGGGTCTTTCGGTGGTGGTGATCACCCACAAGCTCGCGGAATCACGTTCGATCTCCGATCGGGTGACGGTACTCCGAGGCGGCAAGCAGATTCTGGATTCGGTCGAGCCGTCGACGCTTTCCGACTCCGAGCTCATCGAGGCGATGGTCGGACGCGCCGTGATGCCGCTGCGGTCCGAACGGTCCGCCATCCCCAAGGACCGACCCGCGGCGCTTTCCCTGCGGTCGGTGTCGATTCGCGACCACCGTCGCGGCGTGCTGCTCGACGACGTCAGTTTCAACATTGCCCCGGGCGAGCTCGTCGGCATCGCCGGAGTCGCCGGAAACGGTCAGCTCCCGCTCTACGAAGTGGCGCTCGGCCTACGGGCGCCGACGTCGGGAACGATCTCCATCGCAGGTTCGGCGCTCACGAAGGGCACCCCGGCCGAGGTGTTGCGCGCCGGCGGCGTCGGCGTACCCGAAGATCCGATCACCGACGCCGTGGTCCCCGGGCTCACCGTGAACGAGCACGCGGCACTCGACGACCTCCGTGGCGTGCGCCGCGGGTTGGGGCTCAACTGGCCCAAGGTCGCCG
>JANOJN010000129.1:0-9090 GCA_031418775.1 Acidimicrobiia bacterium | reverse complement strand
GAAGAAGCACCCGCCATGCCGGTCGATGCGGTCACCGAAGAAGCACCCGCCATGCCGGTCGATGCGGTCACCGAAGAAGCACCCGCCATGCCGGTCGATGCGGTCACCGAAGAGGCACCGGCCATGCCGGTCGAGGCGGCGCCGCCCGTCGTCAGCGAGTCAGTAGAGGCCGAAGCGGCCGAAGCGGCCGTCGAGTCGCTCGCGGCTGTCGAGGCAGTCGCGCCAATCGACGCTCAGGAAGAGACCGCGGCTGCGGGGTAGCTCGCCGCCGACTGGTCGGTACTCGGAACCACGCCGTAGCGTGGCCCGATGGTCGACTACGAAGTGCAGGGCCACGTTGCCCTCATAACCCTGAACCGTCCCGAGGCGCGCAACGCCGTCAACGGCGCCGTCGCGACGGAGATGGAGGCCGCCATCGACGCGCTGGAAGCCGACGCCGACGTGTGGGTCGGCGTGCTGCGGGCCGTGACGACCCCGGAGCGGCCGGTGTTCTGTGCGGGTGCCGACCTCAAGGAGATCAACTCCGGCAACGGCGCGTCCCTGAACACCCGGAAAGGCGGCTTCGGCGGTTTCGCCTACCGCGAGCGCGTCAAGCCGATCATCGTGGCTGTCGACGGCCTGGCCACGGCCGGCGGCTGTGAGATCGTTCTCGCCTCCGACCTCGTGGTCGCAACGACGCGGTCCTCCTTCGGGCTCGCCGAGGTCAAGCGCAACCTTGTCGCCGGCGCCGGTGGGCTCTACCGCCTGCCCCAGCGCATCGGGACCTCGGCGGCCATGGAAGTGATCCTCACCGGCGAGCCGATCACGGCGGAGCGGGCCTACCAACTCGGGCTGGTCAACCGGCTCGTCGCTCCAGGTGAGGCGGAGAACGAAGCGATGCGCCTCGCCGGGCAGATCACGGCCGCTGCACCGATGGCCGTGTGGGAGAGCCGAAAGGTCGTGCTGGCCAGCCAGTACGAGACCGAGGCCGACCTCCGACGCCTCACCAACGAGGCCATGGGCCGCATCATGTCCTCCGAGGATCTGAAGGAAGGCCTCACCGCCTTCATCGAGAAGCGCCAGCCCAACTGGAAGGGCCGCTGAGGCCCGCCGCGCCTTCAGCGTCCCGATCATCTGGCTCAGCTCTCGCGCGTTGGGTCAGCTCTCGCGCGTTGGGAAGTCTCTGCCGCACGCGGTCAGAAGGGGCAGCCAGGAGACGTGTGGGAGGCTCGCTTTCCGTGAACGCCGAGCGGGGACCCATCGAAGGTCCCGAACGGTCGGTCCTGGTGCCGTCGCTGATGGCCCTCGGCGCCGGCGTGGTGTGGAGCCTCGGCGCCCTCATTGCCCGCCTGGCTGACCGGGCCGACGCATGGCAGTACCTGCTGTGGCGATCGCTGGGGATCCTGGTCGTGATCGAGTTGCTGGTCCGTCGACGCCGCGGACGTCTGCGCAACGTCGTGCGCTCGGGGATCCGTGATGCCTACAGGTCCGGGTGGACGATGATCGCGGCGTCCGCTTGCCTGGCAATTGCGTCCATCGGATTCATCTACGCGCTGAAGCACACCACCGCGGCGAACGCCGCGTTCCTCTCCTCGCTCGCTCCGTTGATCGTCGCGGTGTTGGCGCGCGTCGTGCTCGGCGAACGACTCAACGGCGTGACGATCGCCGCGGTTGCCCTCGGTTTCTGCGGGCTCGCCTTCATGGTGAATGGCGATCTCGGTGTCGGCAACATGAAGGGCAACATCGCCGCGGTCATCACGGCCTTCGGCTTCGCCGGGTACGCGGTGTGTGTGCGCAGCGATCCATCAGCCGATTGGTCGCCCGCCCTCCCGGGATCGTCGTCGATAGCTATGCCGATCGTCGCCACCGTGTGCCTCGCGCAGGGCAACTCGTTGTTCCCGCCCGCCGCCGACATCGCTCTGGCGCTCCTGCACGGCGGCGGAATCATCGTCATCGGCATGCTCACCTTCAATGCCGCGACGAAGTATCTTCCGGCGGTCGCGTCAATCGTCTTCGCGCAGACGGAAACCGTGTTCGTACCCGTCTGGATCTACCTGTGGTTCGCCGAACGGCCGAAGAACACGACGCTCATTGGCGGCGCCATCATCCTCGCCGCCGTCGTCGGCAAGGCACTCTTGGATGCCCGGCTGACCAAGTTCAGCCCTGCCCCGTCGGCGCTCGACCGACGCTCCCGCCAAGGCGCGTAGTCCGAACCGAGGCACCGATCAGCGATCGGGGGCGCCCGGAAGCCACCCTGCCCTCAGATGTCGATCACGCCGTGCTCTCGCAGGAAGCTCAGCAAACCGTCAACCAGCTTCACCGAGCCGAGGTCGTCCACGGCGACCCATCGCACATCGGCCGCGTCATCCCCGGCGCGGAGCGTTCCGCCGACCACCGTGACGGCAAAGTCGACGATGACAAAGTGATGCTCCGCCGAGACACGCTCCACCCATCCGATGACATCGCCGACGACAACCTCGAGACCGGTCTCCTCGGCCGTCTCGCGTCGTGCCGCTTCGGCGAGGCTCTCACCGAACTCCACGCGACCCCCCGGCACCGACCACTCACCGACGGCAGCCCCCCGTCCGCGCTGGATCAGCAGCAGGGAGTCATCTCGACGCGCAATTGCCCCGACGCAGACTTCGGGCCGTCGTGACGAGTTCACCCGCTGAGCCCCTCGAAGTCCGAGTGCACAGATGCGGGCCCAACACCGGCGAGCTCGTCGTCGAGCGCGTCGTCGAGCGCGTCGTCGACGAGGGACGCATACACGGTGAGCAGACGTGCCTTCATCCCCGCCGCCTCGAAGAAGTTCTTGGTGGCGCGCTGCCCCGGCAGCGCCGTGGACTCGATGCCGACCGCGCCCATCTCGCGCGCCCAGACCACGGCATCGTCGAGGAGCCCGACGCCGAGCCCGACACCCCGCGCCTGCGGATCGACGACGAGTTCGCTCACGAAGGCCACCCGAGTCGCGTCGTGCAGATTGCGGATTCGGGTCACGGCTACGCCGAGCACCACGTCGTCAATACCGCTCACGCTCACGTGCACGTCGGGAGCGCCGATGTCGACCACGATCGACGGTCGAAGCGGTAGTGCCCGGGCCTCGGAGACGAGCCACACTGCGCCGCCGCGTTCGGGGGCCAGCTCGGCGTGGACAGCTTCGATCAGGCCGGCGATCACGTCGACATCGGACGCGAGGGCGGGCCGGATGAACACGTGCACCGCTACCGCGACGGTTCGAGCTGGTCGAGGCGACCGAGGATCGTGCGGCGGCTGCGGTTCGCCGTCTCATACGCACGCACAGCGGCGCGTTCGGCTCTCGACAACTCTCCGAGCCGGGCCACGACTGCAGCAGAACCCAGGTGGTCATAGCCGGCGAACGGTTCGTGCGGTATCGACGAATCCTTCGAAGAGGCTCCCGCCGAGCCGGTCGCACTCTGCGGGGCGACCTTCGGCTTCGCCGTTCGTGCGACAGCCGGCCGGCCCTCGGCAGTCTCCGCCGAGCGCGGTCCCGGCCGACTCTTGGGCATCGTCGATTCGGCGAACTCGGCCACCTTGGCCTTGACCAGCTTGGTGCCCTGGGTCCGGGCGATCGGAGTCACGAACTTCCCGATCGTCCGCGCCGAGGCTGCGGTCGACCGGCCCTCCCGGATCAGATCCGGGAGCAGCTTCCGAGCTCGCTTCGCGAACCCGATCGGAGCGAAGAACAAGAGATCGACCGCGTCGCGCAGGAGCTCCGAAGCAACACCGGGACCGACCGCCACGTCGGTCGGCGCGTCAGCGCGTGCCGACTGCCCGCCCGGGTCGTCGGGTCGCTCCTCCGGACGCGCGTGACGGGCCATGACCGTTCGTGCCCTCAGACGCAGTCGCGGCAGAGCTGCTTGGCGTCGTCGGCGATCTGACTCACGTGCTTCACCAGGAAGCACGACTGGCAGACGAACTCGTCGGGTCGCCGGGGAATGACGACGGACGCTCCCTCTCCCCGATCATCGAGGTCAGGCGTTTCGTCATCGTCATCATCGGGGCCGTCGTCCTCGATGACCAGGCGATCTTTGAGGATGTCGTCGAGACGCGCTTCGACATCGTCGGGATCGGTGAGATCTTCCTCTTCCTCGTCGTCGGCGGCGCCGGGCGCCTCGGGCATCGCCGGCGCTTCTTCGACGACCACCTCCAGATCGACGTCGAGTTCGAGCTCCTCACCCACGACGAGATCGTCGTCGAGATCAGGGTCGATGTCGTCCTCGAGGTCGCCGCTTTCGAGAAGCTCTTCATCGAGTTCGAAGTCGGCATCGAGGTCGACATCCTCCCCCTCGCCGAAGGGTTCAGCGTCGGGTTCGATGGGTTCTTCGAGTTCTAGTTCTTCGTCGAGATCGTCGTCACTCATGGAAATCCAGCCGGTTTGGGGAGCGCGGAGTGTAACGCTGCGCTCGGGCGATATCGCGCCAATCAGTTGAAATGGTGACGTGACGTACGACCACGAGGGCAACAGCGCTGGTCCCAGGCACAAAACGAACTCGGGTCGGGGTGTCATGCAACACCGAATCCACCTTCACCAGGCGCCGCCGACGATGCGTGCCGTCGATCGGCGACGTCCGATCTTGACGATCTCGATCGCCTCGGGCAGCTGCTCTTTCACTTCGACGGCATGCGTCACGACGAGAATCTGACGGAACCGGCCTGAGAGTTGCGTGAGGGCCGTCAGCATACGGTCCTTGCGGTCGCCGTCGAGGCTCCCGAGCGCTTCGTCGAGCACCAGCAGGCCGACCTGGCCGCCGGCTTGAAACCGGACCTGCTCACTGATCGCGACGCGAAGCGCAAGGTTGGCGAGGTCGACCTCGGATCCGGAGAACCGCGTGGTCGGGTGGGCCACGCCCTGATCGATGATCTGGATCTCATAGGTCTCGGGATCGACCTGCAATCCGTCGTAGTCGCCCCCCGTCAGCGACTGGAACAGCTCTGACGCCTGGGTGCTCAGCCGCGGCCCGACCGTGGCGACGACGGCGGCGCGAAAGCCGGACAGCAACTCAGCCGTGCGGCCGAGGAGCACTGCCCGGGTGGAGAGCTCACCGAGCCGAATCCTCTGTTCACTCACCTGGTCCAGCCGGGCGACGACCATCGTCTGCTCTCGAAGCGTCGCATTCAGGGTTGCTTCCCGCTCGCGGGAGAGGCGCAGCGCCTGTTCAGCGACGCGTTCGACATCCTCGACCCGGGCGGCGAGCGCCCCATGTTCGGCAATGTCGAAGGCGACGGCATCGAGTTCGGCCTTGAGTTGGCGCCGACGTTCGTCGGCGTCGGACAGCCGTCCCTGGGCATCGAGGCGTTCGCTGGTGAGACGTTCGAGGCGCTGGCGCCGGCCGACGAGACGATCACGTTCCTGACGCGCCGTCGCTACGTCTCGCACCTTCGCCTGAAGCGCATCGATCAACGCCGCCAGGTCGTCTGTTGCCGTGACCGGGGCGCCGACGGACTCGGCCACCGCGGCCGCAGCCTGAACCACGAGGTCGTTGGCCGCACTGATCGCAGCCCGGTGCGAGCGGTTCTTCTCCCACGCCGCCTCGGCGGCGGCGAATGCCCGACGTGCGCTCATGACGGCTGCTTCTGCCCGCGTGAGCGCCCCCTGCGCATCGACGAAGGTCGCCTTCGCCGACGACTCCCGACGCCGGGCGTCGTCGGCCTCGGCCCCGAAATGAGCGATCACCGTCTCGGATCCGCCCGCCAGTTCCTGGCCGCAGGTCGGGCAGGCGACCTGGTCCTTCAGCGACGCGGAGGCTGCCGCACGCGCCAACGCTGAGGTGAGCTCCCGTTGCACGGCGTCGTGTGCCGCTCTGGCCCCGGCCGCGTCGACACCGCGTGCGGCGGCGTCGCTTTCGGCAGAGCGGAGCATCGACGGGTCCGGCGCGGTAGCGACCTCGACGGACCCCGGGGTCGCAACCATGGCGTCAAGCCTTCGAAGAGCGGCGGCCAACTCACTGAGCGCACGGATGCGCTCCTCCGCGGCCGTCGAATCAAAATCGGCGAGTTGGGCCTCGAGGGCCGGCAACGCCTGCGTGGCGGCAACGATCTCCGCCTGCTCCACGTCGAGTTCAGCGATCCGCGACAACGCTGCATCTCGCTCCCGTCGGGCGGCGAGGCCGCTGTTGCGAATGACCTCGTCCCGTCGGCGGGCATCGTCCGACGCTCGCATCGCGTCCGCCAGCGCCCGGCGCTCGACGTTCGCGGCATCGAGCGTGGCGGCCGCGGAGGCGGCTTCGGCGGTCTGGGCCACGACCAGGAGGTCGATCTCCGACCGTCGGGCCTCCAGTTCGTCGGTGTCGGGAAGGCCCCCGACCAGCCGCCGGTAGTCGCTCTCGGCGGTGCGTGCGTCGGTGCGCGCCTCGTCACGGGCCTTCTCGATGGGCGTGATGCCGAGCAGCGACAGGACGAGCCGACGACGCTGATCGGCGGTGTGATCGCTGAACGCTGCCAGTTGCTTCTGTTCGGCGAAGACCGACGAACGGAACGCGTTCTCGTCCATGCCGAGCAATGCCCGGACGTAGCGGCCCACTTCGGTCGGACCGTCGGCCACGACTTGGCCGGCGGTGGTGACGCGGGCCTTCACCGTGTGGTTGATCCCGCTGATGCTCCGGCGAATGACGTAGTGATGCTCGTCGTGGTCGAGACCGAGCTCGACCACGCACTCGCCGGTGGTCCCCGAGGTGGCAATGCCCTGCTTCGGGGTGCGGGCCCGGCCGTAGAGCGCCCACGTGATCGCTTCGAGCAGGCTCGACTTCCCCGCCCCGTTCGGACCGTAGATGCCGACGAGCCCGGGCGGGAGCTCGAGGTCGAGGGTCTCGAAGACGCGGAAGTTGCGCAGAGACATCGAGCGGACCTCCATTACGCCCCCATCGAACCGGTCATTCCGAGCCCTGGTCCAGGGATCGATCGATCGCCTTTTCGAGGTAGTCGCTGCCCGTGCGGAGCACGGCTTCGGGATCGATGTCGTCGAGCACCTGGCCGGCGACGAAGGACTGCCACCGGGCCGAGAGCGTGGCCAGATCGGGCAGGTCCTCGACGGGCGCCACCACCGTGCCGAACCGGGGCGTGACGTTGATGTGCAGCAAATGGGCCGCGGCGTCTCGGATCGCATGGAGGTCGACGAGCCGGTACACGTCGGGATCGACACCGTCGACCTCGATCCGAGCGACCGAACCGGCCGGCGCATCAGCGAATGCCTCGGCCAGGGCGCTCTGCAGCTCGGCCGGGCCGATGCCGAAGGCCGGGATCACCGGCGCGGTGTAGAGGATGCGCTGTCCCCCGAGCCCGTGATGGGTCGCCTTTCCGGACTCGGTCTCGACCGACAGGAAGCCCTTCGGACGACCGGGATCATCGGCGAAACCGAACGTGTCGGTCGAGCCGGCGTACCAGACCCCCGGTCGGACGGTGGTGTGGATGTGGTAGTGACCAAGCAGAACGAGATCGGACTGCAGCTCGGCGTCGTCGACCTCGATCTCGTTCACGTCGGCGTATTTGCGCTCGACGGAATGGACGAGTGGATGGGTGAGCAGCACGTTGACCCGGTCGGCCGACCGGGAGCGTCCGGCCTCGCGCAGGGCCTCGACCGCCGACTCGGCCGTCCGCGCCTGCGGCACGGCGTGGATGCGCACGCCGGGCAGATCGATCGCTTCGTAGCGCATCTGATAGGCGAACCGGAACTCGGGGAACGCGTCGGCCAACACGGCATAGGGGTTGCCCGCACCGGGCAGGCGTGGCGTGTCGTGATTCCCGCTGATCGCCACGAGCGGGACCCCGTGGGCACGGATGCGTGAGAGCGCAGCCATGACGACGCGGAAGCTGCGGTAGCTCGGCCGGGGATGGTCGAACACGTCGCCGAGCCAGACGAACACGTCGGGCGAGAGGGCGAGCGCATCGGTGACGGAGGCTTCGAACGACAGCTCGAAATCACGCTCCCGCTGGTTCACGCCGTCGGGCGCGACGGCGGTGGTGGCGCTGCGGCCCAGGTGGGCATCGCCGATGGCCACGATCTTCACCCCGACCACCCTACGGAATGGCGGTGACAACCCGCGGCCGCCCGCCGGTCCCTGCCGCACATCAGCCGGTCCCTGCCGCACATCAGCCGGTACCCTGCCGCACATCAGCCTGTCCCTGCCGCACATCAGCCTGTCCCTGCCGCACATCAGCCTGTCTCTGCCGCACATCGCCCGATTCCGGACGCGAACGGGCCGCTTTTCGACGATGTGCGGCACCAGAGGCCCTATCTGCGGCGCTGGCGGGTCCATCTGCGGTATCGGACCGTCGAATCGGCGGCGCCGGCCGGCCACGAGCCGGTGGCCAGAGAGTGTCAGGTTCGAGCCTGGCGGCGCTGCTCGGCGCGGCGCTCCGACTCCAGCCGCTCGAGTTCGATGTCGCTGTGGTCGACGAAGCAGAAGCTGTCCGCCAGGATCTTGTGACCGGCCTGCTCGGCGATGAGCCGATGCATCGACTGCGCCACCCGGCGATATTCCGGGTGGCCCTGGGGGCTGGAGCGGAGTTCGAGCATGTGCATCGCCTCGCGGGCGTTGAACTGCATGACGTAACGGATCCGGTACGCGAGCGCAACGGCGTAGCTCGCCTGATGGGAGAAACGGTCGACCATGGCGTCGAAGAGTTCGGCCGACCGCTCCATGGCGGCCTCGAAACGTGGGCGCTCCCCTGCCTCGGCGACGAGGGACGGCAGCACGTAGCCGTGGGCGGGGCTGAGCGGCTGCCACTCGATGGTGAGCATCCGATGTCGCTGCAGGTCACGGAACGCGCCGTAGTCCGACAGGACGTCGAAGCGGTAGTCGGTCCGCTCGAACGCCCGACCGGGCTTGTGGCGACGATTGAGGCGCTCACCGACGTAGGCCGCAACGATCCGGGCCTTCTCCTCGGCCGACATCGTGCGGACGCGTTCGTAAATCCGCCATTCCGGGATGTCGACGGATTCGTAGACCATGGCGGCGATGACCTTGTCCTCACCGTCGGGGTCGAAATCGACGAGCTGCACCTGCGGGGGTGCCGTCTCGTCCAGCGCATCGTCGAGCTCGACGGCGAAGAGCTCCGATGCCACGAGAGCGGTGTCCTCGCGTGAGGTCGCCA
>JANOJN010000128.1:0-3875 GCA_031418775.1 Acidimicrobiia bacterium | reverse complement strand
GCCGAATGGGCCGAAACGTTCCTCGGACTCTGCCGTCGACTGTCGCCGCGAACGCAGGAGACCTACCGCCGAGACCTCACCACGTACATCGTTCCCCGCTTCGGTGCCTACCGGATAGGTCGGATGCCGGCCGAAGAGATTGAGCGGTGGTTGCTCGACGAGATCGACGGCGGCCTCGCGCCGTCTTCAGTACATCGCCACTACCGCACGATGCGACGCATGTTCCAGGTCGCCGTCGAGAAACAGAAGATCCTCGCCAACCCGTGCGAACGGGTGCATCCGCCCAAGGTGCCGAAGACGGAGATGACGTTCCTCACGTGGGAGCAGTCCATCATGCTGGCCGAAGCACATGCCGATCGCTTCCAGGCGATGATCTACCTTGCCGTCGACTCCGGGATGCGGTGGGGCGAACTCATTGGCCTTCAGCGCAAGAACCTCGACCTCGCCAATCGCCGCGTGCGCGTCGTCGATCAGTTGGTGCGCACAGCCGACGGGAAGTTCCACCGCACTGAGCCGAAGACGTCGGCGTCGGTTCGCTCGATCACGATTTCGAGGATGACCGCCGAGATCCTCGCCGCGCACCTGGAGCGCTACGCCGGTGTAGGTCGTGATGGACTGGTGTTCCCGAACACCGCAGGCAATCCGCTGGCCGAGTCGAGCTTCTACGTGCACCACTTCAAGAAGGCACAGGTGGCGTGCGGTATCAAGCTTCGCTTTCATGACCTGAGGCATACCAGCGTTGCGTTGGCGATCGCCGGGGGAGCGCACCCGAAAGCGATCCAGGCGCGCATGGGACATTCGTCGATAGCCGTCACGCTCGATCGCTATGGGCACTTATTGCCCAGCCTCGATGCCGACATCGCCGACCGCTTCGACCGGGAGATGCAAGCGGCCAAAGCCAACCGTGATCGCAAGGTCATCCACGCGAACTTTGGCGACGATGCCGTGGCTGCACAGGCGCCGCAGCGGAAGAAGCACGGATGACGTCGAAGCCGGTTGCGCTGATCCTGGCCGGACCGAACGGTGCTGGGAAGACGACCGTGTCGTCGGTGTTTGTTGGGCCCGACGTCGAGTTCGTGAACGCCGACATCATCGGTGCCGACCTTCGACGCGACGACCCGAATCGCGCCGGTGCCGACGTGACAGCAGGTCGGATCGTGTCTGCTCGACTCCGAGAGCTGGCGGCGGAGCGTCGAAGCTTCTGCTTCGAGACGAACCTTGCTTCGCCGGGACTTGTGGGACGGATCGACGCATGGCGTGCCGATGGGTACGAAGTGCGGCTGGTCTTTGTATCGCTCCCGAACGTCGATCTCGCGCTCGCCCGAGTCGCCGCCCGTGTTGCCGCCGGTGGCCACGAAGTACCGGAGGAAACTGTTCGTCGCCGCTTCACGGCCGGGCTGCGCTACTTCTTCACGCTCTACCGCCTCCGAGTCGACGAATGGGCGCTCTACGACAACGAGGCCGGCGGTCCCGTGCTGATCGCGAGTGGGAACCGCCGCGGGGAGCACGTGCTCGACTCAACGGTGTTCGACAGACTCCGAGCGAGGTCGAGCGCGACTCCGAGGTCGAATGATGGGAAACTGAAGCCGTGAGCGAGGCCCAAGTAGTCGACGCAGCGGCGGTTGAGCCCGAGGTGTTGGCGCGTCACCTGGCGTGGCAGGGGTCGATGCAGGCGGCGGTTGCTCATAACCTGGACGAGCATCGTGAACAAGGTCACACAGTCGTGATTCTGCGCGAGGGGAAGATCGTTTCCCTCGGGCCCGGTCAATACTGACCGATTTTCTCGTCGCTATCGAGTAGCCCGACCTGGATCAACACAACCGTCGGCTTCGATCTCTCGCTGACCGTTGTTGAGGCACCCGCTGCACTTCGCCGGAACTCGGGCGGGCCGCGACATCGTGGATCGTGAGCGAAGTGTGCGTCCTTTCTCACCCGACGCGGAGAAAATCGCTATCGGCTTCGAAGCGTTCACGGGAAAGACCAGGTCGATGGCCCGTCCCCGAGGGAACGTTTATCGCCGCGTCCCGGCCCTTCGCATGACAGATCTCCGGGATCCCAAGGTCAGGCCACCACCCGGTAGAGGCGCCAGCGGTCCGGGACACCTTTGAGTTCGTGCTCTCCGGCGTCCTCGAACGTGAGGCCGCTGCCCGCGGTCAGATCTCTCACGGTGGAGGAGGCCCAGACCTCGGAGGCTCCGGCCAGCGCGCCGACCCGGGCCCCGATGTGGACGGCGATCCCCCGCACATCGTCGCCGTCGAGTTCGATCTCGCCCGTGTGCACTCCGGCGCGAATCTCGATGCCGAGGTCGCGGACGGCCTTGGCAATCGCTTGTCCGCACCGCGCCGCTCGTGCTGGGCCGTCGAACGTGGCGAGGAACCCATCTCCGGCGGTCGAGATCTCGCGGCCGCGGAACCGCTCTAGTTCGGCGCGTACCCGCGCGTGATGCAGCCTGAGAATCTCACCCCACCGACCGTCACCCACGGCAGCCACCTTCTCCGTCGAACCTACGATGTCGGTGAACAGAACCGTGGCGAGCACGCGGTCGATCTCGCCGGCCGGTCGCCGGCCGGTCACGAACTGCTCGATCTCGACAAGCACTGTCTCCTGGTCCTGGCTCCAAGGCCAGTTGTCGACCCCCGGGAGCTCAAGAAAGCGGGCCCCCGGGATCCGCTCGGCGAAGTCCCGCCCCGCCCGTATGTCCTCGTTCGCATCGTCGGTGCGATGCACGACCAAGGTCGGCGCTCCAATGGACGCCAGGATCGGTCGGATGTCGAGCCGCGACCACAGGCGATGGATCGACCCGACCGCGTTCGGACTCGCCGACTGCCGCATCAAACGCGCATACCAGTCCCTATGGCGCTCGTCTCCATCAAGAGATGGGGCGAACTTCTTGACCTTCTTTTCAGCGAGCGCTTGCGTCCCCCACTCTTCCGAGAACAGTCGGTGATCCTCTTCCCACTGCGTCGCCGTCCACTGCCAGGGGAAGTCATCGGTAGCGGTCCCCACCGCAGCGACGGCGTAGAGCACGAGCGCCGCAACCCGCTCCGGGTAAGTGGCAGCGAACAGCGCGCACACGCACCCCGAGTCGGATGCACCGAACACCGCCGTGCGCCTTGACCCGACCGCGTCGAGCACGACGACGAGGTCGTCCATCATGACCTCGAGCGGAGGAAGGTCGTCGGGCGACATGCGATCGGACAGACCCGTTCCACGCCGGTCCATGAGGATCAGCCGGGAGAACGAGGCCAAACGACGCAGGAACCGGGCGTATAACGGGCTCTCCCAGGCGATCTCAAGGTTGTTCAGAAAGCTCGGCAGGAACACCAGGTCGATGGGCCCGTCGCCGAGCACCTGGTAGGCAAGGGCGACATCTCCATTGCGCACATAGCGGATCGCAGGGATGTCGATCATCCAGCCACCACCCTAGAAGCGCCGGCGATCGGGAACACCCATGAGTTCGAGCTCCTAGCGTCCTCCAGAGTGAGACCCAAACCCACGACCAGATCCCCCGGGCTGGCCATCACGCGAGTGTGACACAACAACCCCATTCCGCCCCCATCCATGACACCCAGAGCCAGCCAGATGCACGTGCAGATTCGAACGCCCGATATCGCCTTCCCGGAATGCTGCGAGCACGACAAATGGCCCACTGCAGTCCGGCCCTTATGAGCGGTCCTCGTCGGTAGTGGCTCCCAGACGATCGCGCCTCAAGGTCGTTCGTCCTCGCTTCGCTGTGGGCGCTCCACCTTGACCCACGATCCTCCGCTCGCTGTGTCGCGACCAAGGGCCCTTCGGCCCGAGTTCTCGCCGTCCATTGGTTGCCGCCGTCACCACCGGCGGCAACCAATTCCAAGCCGTCGTCGGACCCGCCGGCT
>JANOJN010000127.1:0-2568 GCA_031418775.1 Acidimicrobiia bacterium | reverse complement strand
GACCAACCTGACGGGCGAACAGAGTTCCATAGGAACGACGCGCTGGGGGTTGTGCACTCTCTGGATCCGAGCGAGATGTTGGAATCTTTTGATGCACATAGTGAGTGAGTCAGTCGACGGGGCGCTTACACCCTCTGCCTCGAGGCAATCTCTTCATAGGGTGACCTCCGCAGTGGCGTACTCGCTGTTCCGATCGCCAAGACCTACTTAGTGGCGACATGGCCGATTGCCTTCGAGTTGAGAATCTGGGGATTCCGTCGAACCGTGAGCCGGTAGGTATCGAGCGATACTGGCGCATGGGGTTTTTGAGCTGATGGCGGTCGAAGTAGAGAGATCGCCTGCCGAGGCAACCGGCCTGAAGCGCCTAGCGAAGACGCTACGCCTCGCCGTCGGGCTCGTTTCGAAGGCGGCGCCCCGCGAGCTCACCGTCACCATCGCGTTGACGCTGGCGCGCGGGTTCATCACCGCTGGAGAGCTGCTGATTGGACGCGAACTCGTGCAGCTGCTGCTCGCTGCCGATTCGTCCACGTCGAAAACGGCCACCTCGGCCCGTGTGAGCGACCTAGTGCCCTGGCTCATCGCGTTGGCCGGAATCATGATTCTGTCGGCCGTCGTGAATGTCTCGATAGTCGAACTTCGGACACTGTTGAACGAGCTCGTGTATCGGCGAGCCGTAGACCAGCTGCTGGAGGCATCAACGGCTGCGGAGTTGGAGTCCTTCGACGACGCCGACTTCCACGATTCAATTCAACGCGCCCGCGAGAATGCCGATCGGAACGCGTGGCAGGTCGTATGGGGGCTTATCTCACTGCTGACCACTGCCGTGTCGGCGGTGGCGGTCGGAGCGGTGCTGCTCTCCGTGGCCCCGGTGCTTCTGCCAGTGGCTGTCGCGGCCTACGTACCGATCGGGCTCACCAGCATTCGCAACACCAACGCCGGCTACAAGATGCACTACGGGTTGGCCGAGCTGGACCGTGATCGGCTCTACCACGAGAGGCTCCTGACCGGGCGGGTCGAGGCCAAAGAGGTCCGGGCGTTCGGACTCGCGAGCTGGTTGCGGACGCGTCACGATGAACTCTTCGCTGAGCGCGTCGCCCGCACCCGTCGTCTGGTGGTCAAGCGAGCCCGTCTCTCGCTTTTGGGTGCCACCGTGAGTGCGGTGATGTTGGTGCTCGCGCTCGCAGCCGTTGCTGCGCTGGCGATCAAAGGACGGCTCAGCATCGGGAATGCCGCGATCGCCGTGGTCGCGCTCCGGCAATTGAGCGCCCAGTTGAACGGGGTGGGGGGCGCGTTCACCTCGGTGCTCGAGGGGGTCACGTTCCTTCGGAACTTCGAAGACTTTCGGAATCGTATTCCGCGCCCGGCGATCGCCCGCTCCGTGCTGCCCGTCCCCACGGCGCCACAGAGCATCTCGGTGCACGGCGTCTCCTATCGCTACCCGGCGGGTGACCACGACGTGCTCACCGACGTGAACCTCACGTTGCGTCCTGGTCAAGTTGTTGCGGTGGTCGGACCGAACGGTTCGGGCAAGAGTACGTTGGCGAAGATGCTCGGCGGGTTGATCCCACCGACGTCGGGAACAATTCGATGGGACGACGTCGACATCGCCCAATGTGACCCCGCCGCGGTTCGTCAGCTCGTCGCTCCGGTGTTTCAGGATTTCACTCGATACGAGCACACCGCCGCCGAAGCGATCGGGTTCGGAGATCTCCGCCGCATGAGCGACCGAGAAGCCGTGTCGGAAGCGGCGGAAGCAGCGGGCGCCGACTCGTTCATCACCTCGTTGCCCGCGGGTTTCGACACTCGGCTTTCCACCGCCTTCGCCGGCGGCACCGATTTGTCGGGAGGTCAATGGCAGAGGATGGCCATCGCCCGAGCGTTCTTCCGAGACGCCCCACTGGTGGTGATGGACGAACCTGCCGCCGCCCTCGACCCCCGGGCGGAACAAGATCTCTTCGAGCGCCTGCACAAGCTCGGCCGCAATCGGATGGTGCTGTTCATCTCGCACCGTTTTGCCACGGTGCACCGCGCCGATCACATCATCGTGCTCATCAACGGGCTCATCGTCGAACAAGGCACGCATGCAGAACTCATGGAGCTCGGGGGCGTCTATGCCGAGCTCTACACCCTTCAAGCGGGTCAGTTTGCATAGAGGTCTCGCACCAAGGGCACGCGCCCAAGGCGACGGACGGTTCAGGACGAGAGGTCTGAGCTCTTCACCACCAGGCGACGCAAATGCCCAAGATGTCCCGTTTGCATGAACTGCAGGAACTCGTCGGTGGGCCACAGCGTCTCGATCCCGCGGCGGATCTTGTGACGACCGAGGAACAGATTGACCAGGCTGCTCCGATTCGGGGCCTGCTGTACCCAGTTCACCGCGGTTCGGCCGATGGCATTCGGTGCATTGTCGGCGAGGAACCGTATCCATGCATCGGGGAGTTGCGACCATTCACCAGCCGAACGCAGCGCCCAATGGAACAGCAGGCGCGACGAACGCGTGAGGAGCATCGAACGAACCGTGGGGTCATCGGGCTCGATTCCGCGAATGAGGCGAGCAATGTCGGGAAC
>JANOJN010000126.1:0-54126 GCA_031418775.1 Acidimicrobiia bacterium | reverse complement strand
GGGCGACCCACGAACCCCGGCCCAACAACGCGCCGACGCGCTCGTCCTCATCGCCCAGTTCTTCCTCGACCACCACGACCACGCAACCCCAGACGGCAGTACGTCGATCAACCGGGCCCACGTCAACGTCGTGGTGAACCTCGACCAGCTCACCACCGCCCATCTCACCGGGAACGCCGAGTCCCCCTGCAACGTGAGTGGGTTGGACATGGCGTCGGTGTCGCAAACCTGCTGTGACGCCTCCGTTACCCGGATCCTCACCGCCGGACCTTCGCTCACCCTCGACATCGGCCGCGAAACCCGGGTCGTCTCACCACAGCTCCGCAAAGCCGTGATCACCCGTGACAGGACCTGCCGGTTCCCCGGCTGCGACATGCCCGCCTGGTTCACCGACGTGCACCACATCTTGCACTGGACCCGCGGCGGGCCCACGGACCGACAGAACTGCTGCCTGCTCTGCCGACAACACCACACCCTCATCCACAAAGGCCGATGGACCGTCACCGGCAACCCCAACACGGACCTGATCTTCACCGGACCCGAAGGCGAATCCCACCGCAGCCGACCACCCAACCCCCAACTCCCCATCACCCAAAACGCCGCCTGGAACTGAGCGGCGCTCTTCGCTGGTGGCCACGGGCGCCCCGCTCTTCTCGTGACGTCGGCTGGTGGTAAAACGCTGACGTGGACGGTCAAGAGAACCCCATCAGCGCGCACCTGGCGAAACTCCCGCAGCCCCAGCGCGACACATTGAGTGCCTTGCACCTGACGCTTCGCGAACTGTTGCCTGACGCGGAGGAGTGCATCAGCTACAAGATGCCGTGTTTCAAAGTGGGAGGAGTCGCGGTGGCCGGTTTCGACGGTTTCAAGAACCACTGCTCGTACTTCCCGCACAGCGGCAACGTCGTGCAGCAGGTCAGCGGCGTCCCCGCGTGGTGCACCGTGGCGACGAAGGGCACCTTGCAATTCCCGGTGGACCGGCCGTTGCCGAAGACGGTAGTGCGCAAGCTCGTGAAGGCCCGCCTGAAGGAAATCGCCGCAAGGAACGCACTGCGACGCATCGGCTGAACGCACCGCAGGATTGTGTTGTCACACCGTTGGGCGCCAGCCTTCAGTTGGGTGTGTCAACCCCCAGGTACTTTTCTTGCAGCGCCTTAAGCGCGGCCACGAGGTCGATGCCGCAGTTGGCCTTGGTGAACTCCGAGAGGTGGGAAATTCTGGCCGGAAATTGCGCAGAGGCGATCCCCTCGTCCACGCTGCCGACGAGCCGGGTGAATGACTCCGCGTAGCTTGCTTCACTCTCGCGTTGCGCATCCTGGACGTCCACCACATTACTTCGGGAGTTGTACACGGAGGTCGCGATGAACGCGACGTCGGCTCGGACCCCAGCTGGTGCGACTTCGAACATGGCCAAAAGGGGGTCCGTGGTGGAGTGGACCCATGCAAGGTCGAAGTTCGGGCTGGCCAAACCTGCTTCCTCGGCAGCGAGCCATGCCTTCGTCAGTTTGCAAAACGTTGCAGTGTTGTTCCCCGACGATGAGCCAGCGGGATGAAGTCGCTTGCATGCGGCTGACCCCGACGCCGATTCGCGGGTTTTGGCGGTCTTCGCCTTCTGGAGACAGGAACTGGTGGCGGCGGCCAAGGCCTTCTTCTGAAGTTGCCTCGTGTTTGCCGCACTTTCTGTCTTGCATGCGACTCTTGCCGCCTCGTAGTGGACGGCAGCGGCCTTGTCGGATGCCTTGATGCAAAGGGAGAGGTTGCTGGCAGCCGCCGGCGTTGCGCACAGTGCGATCAAGAGGACGACGAGGGGGATCGTTCGTGTGGGAGCCGATCCACGCTTCTCATTCTCTGTAATCATCCGCGGACCTTACCAGGATGAAACGAATGGCCAAGAGTTGCGAGGGTCGCGGGTGAGCGTGGACAGCGAGCGGAGCGAGTCGGCCGAGCGAATCCCCGGAGAGGCCGTGTTGTCGGGTGCCGAAGCGCAGCGGAGGCGGGGCCCGACAACCAGAGGATCAGTAGTACCAGGGAAAGGGGGACCAGTCGGGTGGGCGCTTCTCCAGGAAGGCGTCGCGGCCCTCGACGGCTTCGTCGGTCATGTAGGCGAGACGGGTTGCCTCACCGGCGAAGAGTTGTTGGCCGACGATGCCGTCGTCGGTGAGGTTGAACGCGTACTTGAGCATGCGCTGCGCGGTAGGGCTCTTGCCGTTGATCTCCTTCGCCCACTGCAGCGCAACGTTCTCGAGGTCGTCGTGGTCGGCGACCTCGTTCACGGCGCCCATGTGGTGCATGTCATCTGCGGAGTATTCGCGGCCCAAGAAGAAGATCTCGCGGGCGAACTTCTGGCCGACCATCTTGGCGAGGTAGGCACTGCCGTAGCCGCCGTCGAACGAGCCGACGTCGGCGTCGGTCTGCTTGAAGCGGGCGTGTTGGCGCGAAGCAATGGTGAGGTCGCTCACGACATGTAGCGAGTGTCCGCCGCCGGCGGCCCAGCCGGGAACGACGCAGATGACGACCTTGGGCATGAAGCGGATGAGGCGCTGGCATTCGAGGATGTGGAGGCGGCCGGCGCGGCCGGGATCGATCGACGCCGCGCTCTCGCCGTCGGCGTAGCGGTAGCCGTCGCGGCCGCGGATGCGCTGATCGCCGCCGGAGCAGAAGGCCCAGCCGCCGTCCTTGGGTGACGGGCCGTTGCCGGTGAGCAGCACGCAGCCCACGTCACTCGTCTGCCGGGCGTGGTCGAGAGCCGTGTAGAGCTCGTCGACCGTGTGGGGCCGGAACGCGTTGCGAACCTCGGGCCGGTGGAAGGCGATCCGCACGGTTCCCTGGTCCACGGCACGGTGATAGGTGATGTCGGTGAAGGCGAAGCCCGGTACCTCCGTCCAGCGGGTGGGGTCGAAGATGTCGGAGACGGGCGAGGCCATAGCCGTCCATTGTGCCCGTCCACTCGCAGGTAGCTTCGCCGCGTGGGAACCTGTGGGCATGACGACCGCCTTCGACGACGCCGTCCGACGCGTCCACGATGAGTTCGAGGACCATCGCGAGGTGGCCGTCGAACTCGTTGCGCAGCTGACGCTCGAGGAGAAGCTCGGGTGCCTCGACGGGGACCTCGATGCCTGGCCGGGCCTCGCCGAGATGGTCAGCGGCGGCTACCACACCCGAACCTTTCCGGCCGCGGTGGTGGAGCGCCTGGGCATCCCCGGTATCCAGTTCTCCGATGGGCCGCGGGGTTGCGTCATCGGCGAGAAGACAGCGTTTCCGGTGAGCATGGCCCGCGGTGCCACGTGGGACCCGTCGCTGGAGGAGCGGGTGGGCGAAGCGATCGGTGCTGAGCTGCGTACGGTCGGGGCGACGTACTACGGCGGTGTCTGCGTCAACCTGCTGCGCCATCCCGGTTGGGGGCGGGCCCAGGAAACGTACGGGGAAGAGCCCTATCTCGTCGGCGAGATGGGAGCGGCGCTCACCCGTGGCGCGCAGAACCACGTGATGGCGTGCGTGAAGCACTTCGCCCTGAACTCGATGGAGAACGCACGTTTCAAGGTCGACATCGACGTCGACGAGCGCGCACTGCACGAGGTGTACCTGCCGCACTTCCGCCGGGTGATCGAAGCGGGGGTGGCGAGTGTGATGAGTGCCTACAACTCCGTCAACGGCGAGTGGTGCGGAGAGAACGCCACCCTCTTGCAGGCGATCCTGCGCGACGAATGGGGCTTCGACGGTTTCGTCACGAGTGACTTCATCTTCGGGCTGCGCGATGCGGCCAAGAGTGTGCAGGCCGGGCTCGACATCGAGATGCCGTTCCGCCAGCAGCGCAGGATGCATCTCGGCGCAGCGCTGGCGAGCGGCGAGCTACTCGAAACTGACGTGGATCGCGCGGTTGTCAACGTCGTCGCCACGCTTCTTCGTTTCGCACCGACGTTCACCCGCGATGCCGTGCCCGCCCGAGTGCTCGGCCGCGCCCACCGTCAACTCGCCCGAGAGGTAGCGACAGCGTCAATGGTGCTACTGCGCAACGAGCCTGGGTCCGCTGGCTCGGCGATGCTACCGATCGACGTTTCGTCGACGAAGCATGTCGCCGTGGTCGGGCGACTCGCGAACATGGCCAACCTCGGTGATCGTGGATCAAGTGACGTGATCACTCCGGAGACGGTCACCCTGCTTGATGGTATGCGCGCTGCCCTTCCCGGAGTTGAGGTCACCCACGCCGACGACGACGTGTCGATCGCTGCCGGAGCCGACCTTTGCGTGGTTGTCGTCGGCTACACGTTCGAGCTCGAGGGCGAGTACATCGACTCTGCCGGCACTGCGCCGTTGCTCGCCGCGCTGTTCCCTGAGCAGACCGCCGAGGACAGTCGGGCCATGGGGGAGATCTTCGCCCGCTCGAAGCGCACGGGAGAGCAACGCGAGTTCTCGCCCGGCGGTGATCGCCGCAGCCTTCGGCTTCTTCCCGAGGACGAGAGCTGCATCGCCGCCGCCGTGACGGTCAACCCCAACGTCGTGGTCGTCGTCATGAGCGGAAGCGCCGTCACGACGCCATGGGCCGCGACCGTCCAGGCGATCGTGATGAGTTGGTACCCGGGAATGGAGGGTGGACATGCCCTCGGCTCGTTGCTCACCGGGGACTCCGACTTCACCGGCCGCCTCCCTTTCGTGGTGCCCGTCGACGAGGCCGACCTGCCCCATTGGGACGTCGACGCCGTCAACGAGACGTACGACCTCTGGCACGGTCACGCGCTGCTGCGACGCAACGGGATCGAGCCCGCCTATCCCTTCGGCTTCGGTCTCTCCTACGGCCGGACCGAACTCCAGAGCGCGCAGGTGGAGGGGGTCGACGGTGACCGCATTCACCTCAGCTGTCGCATCGCGAACACCGGCGGGCGGGCAACGAGTGCGGTGGTGCAGGTGTACGGGGGCGTGCCCGGTTCGGGATACGAGCGGGCGGAGCGCCGACTGGTCGGCTTCGTGCGGGTCGATGTACTTCCCGATGCCCTCACCACCGCCGAGATCGTCGTTGATCGCCGGGTGCTCGACGTGCGGGCCGACGGGGTCTGGGTCCGCGAAGATCTGCCGGCGCACCTCTGGATCGGTCAGTATGCGTATGACCCCACGAGCCTTCTGCTCAAGGTCTGAACCGGGAACGGACGACTGATGCGACGGACTACAGCAGCCATTCTCACGATTCCCCTGTTCCTGCTCGCGTCGATGAGCGGCTGCAGCGACGACAGCGACGCGAGCTCTTCGGGGGCCGACACCACAGCCTCGGGGACGACGGACACGGGCATCGCGGCCGACTCGGTGGCGACCACTTTTCCCACCAGTGACACGGCCCGCGTCCCGGTGGTGTCGCCGGAGGATCTGACGGGGCCTCTCGTCATGACGCCGGTCGGCATCGGTCCGTTCCTTCTCGGCGATGAGGCGAACGCCGTGATCTCGTCGTTGAACGAGATCTTCGGCAAGCCGAGCGAGGACACCGGCTGGGACATTTCGCAGTCGCCCTGTGAAGGCCTCGGACGTCGGAATCGTTACGTCACCTGGGGGCGCTTGTCGATGACGTTCGCTGAGGGTCCGACGCTGCTCGTCACGGACAAGGTCGAGCACCTCCTCAGCTATCTCGTCTTCGACGATCCCGATCCGAAGATGCCCGTGGACCGCTTCGTGCTCGACGACGGACAGCCGGCGCTCGGTCGCAGCAGGAACGAGATGACCAGCTGGAACCCGGACGTGACGTTCCAGGTTTCCGACATCGAAGGACCGGTGTGGTTCGTCTCGATCGGGGGAGAGCCGATGAGCGGGATGTTCGCTCCGCCCGACGACGGGGTTGGCGCTGCTCGAACGCGTACCGTGCAGGCCGGACCCGTCTGCGTCGATTGATCACTGCGTCCTTATGCCTCCTCGAGCTGCGACATCGCAAACCCCTACGCGCACTGAGCGTTTCGATTCGGCGTACTACACGCGCTGGTACGGGCGTCGTCCTGTGCAGACCTCGACGCGAATCGGCCACCTTGCCGATGGCACGATCGCCTTGGCGAAGTGGTGGGGGATACCTGTTCGATCGGTGCTCGATGTCGGAGCCGGGCCCGGTTGGTGGGGTCGCCACCTTGCCGTGCATCACCCCAAGGTCCGCTACACCGGCGTCGACATCAGCGGTCACGCGGCAAAGCGTTACGGCCACGAGCAACGCGACATCGCCACGTGGAAGCCGTCGCGAACCTATGACCTCGTCGTGTGTCAGGGGACGTTGCACTACCTGGAAGACGATGCCGTCGTCCGGGCGATCTCCCATCTGGCTTCGGCCACCCGGGGGCTGATTCTGCTGGAGATCCCGACGCAGGACGACCTCGACGGTGACGTCATCGACGCCGCTGCCAGCGACCTCGATGCGTTCTGGCGGTCAGCCGCCTGGTATCGGCGTCGACTGCGCAGGTTCTTCGTCGAAGTTGGCGGAGGACTCCATGTGCCCAAGGACAGCCCCCACCGGTTCTACGCCCTGGAGCGCGCTGCCGGGAACTGACGACCAGATCCCAGACAGCCCTACGCTGAGAACAACCGCGATTGCGATCACCCCTTGAACCTGCCGGGTCTTTTCGAGGGGTCTGAGATGCTGAGGACGTCGATCTGGGATGGCAAGCTCCATCAACTGCTGGCGCTACGCCGGTCAGCGTCCGCTTCGCCGGTCGACCGGGGTTGCCGAGGCTGCGGCCGCAACAGCGTCGGCCAACCGCTCAACACCGTCGCTGACCTGTCCGACCGTCAACCGCAGATGGTGTTGCGTTCCCGGGGTGACCTCGAACGCCGATCCGGGTGCCGCCCCGATGCCTTCGACGAGAAGGGAGAGTGCCGCCCCGCGTTCGTCGGCCACGTCGACCCAGAGGTTGATGCCGTCGGATCCGTGGCATGCCACGCCTCGATCGGTCAGTGCCCGCACCACCTCGGAACGGCGTCGGGCATATTCGTCGCGTGCTTCCGCGACAGCGGCGACGTTGACCGTGTCGCGCAGCATTTCGAGCAGCACCGCCTGGAGGAGCCGGCTCGACCATCCCGGGCCGAGCAGCCGCCGCTCGACCAGCGGCGTGATCAGTGCGGCGCTGCCTCCCACTGCGGCGAGGCGAAGGTCCGGACCGTGGGACTTCGAGAAGCTTCGGACGAGGACGGTCCGCTCCGGGAGGAAGACACCGAAGCTGTGCAAGGGGGACACGGCGATGTCGCCGGCGTGGTCGTCCTCGATGACGACCGTGTCACCGGCCCCGATGAGGGCAGCGAGCTCGCGCACCCGCGGCGCGCTCGCGGAGACGCCAAGGGGATTGTGGGCGCGCGGCTGGGTGACGAGCGCGACCGGGGAAAGCCGAAGAGCGGCCGCGAGTGAGGAGGGCACGATGCCCTCGTCGTCGACCTCCACGCCGACGAGCTGTGCTCCGAGCTGTTCGAGGAGATCGAGCAGTGGTGGAAACGTCGGATCCTCCACAACAACCCGGTCACCCATCCGGACCACTTCACTGAGGACACGGTCGAGCGCGTCCATGGCCCCGTCGACGACCGTCAGCGCCTCCGGGACGAACGGCCAGGAGGCCCGCAGCATCTCGTCGAGAGCGGGCAGGAGCGGCTCGTCGAGGTACGAGCTGGTCAGGCTCCGCCGGCTGACACGTTCGACGGCGCGTCGGAGGTCGGGGAGGAGGTCGGGGTCGGGCACGCCCGTGGACAGGTCGAGGCGGAACTGCGACGGACGCTGCGTGACCGTGCGATAGCGACGGGACCCGATGGGCCGGCGCTCGTCGCGGACGAACGTGCCGTGTCGCCCCCGAGGGTCGATGATCCCCGAACGGGCAAGCGTGTGCCACGCTTCGCTCACGGTCGTGGGCGAGGTGCCGAGGCGCTCCGCGAGCGCCCGAACGGTCGGAAGTTTGGCGCCGGCATTGAGCTCACCATCACGAACGAGGCGGCTCACCGCGGCGGCGATGCCACGCGAGGAGCGTCCCCGGGTCTGGGACTTGACCTGGGCCACCAGCAGGTCCAGGCACGCCTTGTCGACCGGGGACAATTCCATCCCCTTGGTTGTATCAGTAACAAACGGACAACGTCAGGTCGGGGGAGGTGATTGGCTGGGCAAGACCTGTCGTGCCCGTGCTCAGCTGAGGAGTCTCATGTCGCAGATCGTCCGTGCCGCCATCCTGCAGACCTCGTGGACGGGTTCCAAGGAGTCGATGATCGACGAGCACGAACGCCAGATGCGCGAGGCCGCCAAGCAGGGCGCCCGGATCATCTGCTTCCAGGAGCTGTTCTACGGGCCGTACTTCTGCCAGGTGCAGGACACCAAGTTCTTCGAGTACACCGAAGAGATCCCGAATGGGCCGACCACCAAACGCTTCCAGGCGCTGGCCAAGGAGTTGGGCATGGTCACGATCCTGCCGATGTATGAGATCGAGCAGGCCGGCGTGCTCTACAACACCGCCGCCATCATTGACGCCGACGGCACCTACCTCGGCAAGTACCGCAAGCAGCACATCCCCCAGACCAAGGGCTTCCTCGAGAAGTTCTATTTTAAGCCGGGGACCGGCGGGTACCCGGTGTTCGACACGGCGGTCGGCAAGGTCGGCATCTACATCTGCTACGACCGCCACTTCCCGGAAGGTTGGCGGGCCCTCGGGCTCAACGGCGCCCAGATGGTCTTCAACCCCTCGGCCACGTCGCGAGGGCTCTCGTCGTACCTGTGGAAGCTCGAGCAGCCGGCGTCGGCCGTGGCCAACGAGTACTTCATCGGCGCCATCAACCGTGTCGGCATCGAGGAGCTCGGCGACAACGACTTCTACGGGACCAGCTACTTCGTCGACCCCGAGGGCAAGTTCGTCGGCGAGGTCGGCGATCCTTTCAACCCTGAGCTCATCGTCCGCGACCTCGACCTCGACCTGATCAAGACGGTGCGCGAGCGGTGGGCTTTCTACCGGGACCGCCGGCCCGATGCCTACGGTGAGATCGTCCGGCAGTAGTAGTACGTACGCGTAGTTTCTCTTCCACACTTCATTCGCAATCCAGATCAAGCCACGTCAGCAAAGGAAGCACCAATGTCTCGTACCGTGATCGCCAACGGCACCGTCGTCACCTCCACGGGCACCCACCCGATGACCGTTGTGGTCGACGGCGAACGGATCGCCGCGTTGCTCGAACCCGGCTCCTCCGATGACGTCGCAGCGCAGGCGAGCGGCGCCCGCATCATCGATGCGGCGGGGAAGTACGTGATTCCCGGCGGCGTTGATGTGCACACCCACATGGAGATGCCCTTCGGCGGCACGATGTCGTCGGATACGTTCGAAACGGGATCGAGGGCGGCGGCGTGGGGCGGGACCACCACGATCATCGACTTCGCCATCCAGAAGAAGGGTGGCACTCTCGCCGAGGCCCTCGAGGAGTGGCACCGCAAGGCGTCGGGCAACTGTGCGATCGACTACGGCTTCCACATGATCATGGCCGACGTGAACGACGTGTCGCTCAAGGAGATGGACGTCATGCACGGCGAAGGCATCACCTCGTTCAAGCTCTTCACCGCCTACCCGGGCGTGCTCTACTCCACCGACGCCGAGATCTTCCGGGCCATGCAGAACGCCGGTCGCATCGGCTCGATGATCATGATGCACTGCGAGAACGGCATCGTGATCGACGAGATCATCAAGGACCACATCGGCCGCGGTGAGACCGCGCCGTACTACCACTCGATCTCGCGCCCCGAGGCCATGGAGGCCGAGGCAACCTTCCGCTGCATCCAGATCGCCAAGGTCGCCAACGCCCCGATGTACGTGGTGCACCTCTCGGCCAAGGAGGCGCTCGAGCAGGTGCTCATCGCCCGTGACCGTGGCCAGAACGTGTTCGCCGAGACCTGCCCGCAGTACCTCTACCGCTCGATCGACGACCTGGCCCGTCCGGGTTTCGACGGGTTCGAGGGCGCCAACTTCGTATGCTCTACGCCGCTGCGGCACAAGGAGCACCAGGCCGAGCTGTGGCGGGGCCTGCGGATGAACGATCTCTCGGTGGTGTCGACCGATCACTGCCCGTTCTGCATGAAAGAGCAGAAGGAGATGGGCATCGGCGACTTCTCCAAGATCCCCAACGGCATGGCCGGTGTCGAGCACCGCATGGACCTGCTGTTCCAGGGCACGGTCGACAAGCACATCTCGATCGAGCGCTGGGTCGAGGTGGCCGCAACCACCCCCGCCCGCCTGTTCGGCCTGTACCCGAGGAAGGGCGTGATCGCCCCCGGCTCTGATGCCGACATCGTGATCTACGACCCCAGCGTCACCCAAACGCTCGGCGTCGAGTACCACCACATGAACGTCGACTACTCGGCCTACGAAGGCGAACGGATCGACGGCCGCTGCGACATGGTGATGAGCCGCGGGCAGATGGTCATCGAGAACAAGGCGTTCGTCGGCCGTGCCGGCTACGGCAAGTACACCAAGCGCGGCCTGTCGACGTATCTCGTCTGACCTATTTCATTCGCGTACGTAGTACATCACTCAAAGGATCCTCACCATGAAGCGAATCAACCACTGGATCGACGGCAAGTCGTTCGAATCGGCGAGCGGTCGCCATGGCGACGTGTTCAACCCGGCCACGGGCGAGGTCGCCGCACACGTCGACTTCGCCGACCTGAAGGAACTCGAGATGGCGGTGGCGAGCGCGAAGGAGGCCTACGCCTCGTGGCGCAACACCGGCCTGTCGAAGCGCACACAGATCATGTTCGCGTTCCGTGAGATCGTCTCCTCCCGGCGCGACCAGCTCGGCGCCTGCCTCACGGCGGAGCACGGCAAGGTGCCTTCCGATGCCGGGGGTGAGATCAGCCGCGGAATCGAGAACATCGAGTTCGCGTGCGGCATACCGCAGATGCTGAAGGGGTCGTACTCCGAGCAGGCGTCCACCGGTGTCGACGTGTACTCGCTGCGTCAGCCCCTCGGTGTCGTTGCCGGTATCACACCGTTCAACTTCCCGGCCATGGTCCCGATGTGGATGTTCCCGAACGCCATCATGTGCGGCAACGCGTTCATCCTCAAGCCGTCGGAGAAGGATCCGTCAGCCGCCAACCTCATGGCGGAGTGGCTCGCCGAGGCCGGCCTGCCGGCCGGCGTGTTCACCGTGCTCCATGGCGACAAGGTCGCCGTCGATGGTCTTCTCAACCATCCTGACGTCGCTGCGGTGTCGTTCGTCGGATCGACCCCGATTGCCCGCTACGTCTATGAGTCCGGCACGAAGAACGGCAAGCGGGTGCAGGCGCTCGGCGGTGCCAAGAACCACATGCTGGTGATGCCCGATGCCGACCTCGACATGGCGGCCGACGCGGCGGTATCCGCCGGTTTCGGCTCGGCGGGGGAGCGGTGCATGGCGATCTCCGTGGTGCTCGCCGTGGGCGGGGTCGGCGATCAGCTCGTCGAGAAGATCGAAGCGCGCATACCGAATGTGAAGGTCGGCCCGGGCACCGACCCGACCGCCGAGATGGGTCCGCTGATCACCAAGGTGCACCGGGACAAGGTCGTCAGTTACCTCGACGCGGCTCGCTCCGATGGGGCATCAGTCGTGGTCGACGGGTCGACCTTTCAGCCTCCGGCCGGCAACGAAGGCGGCTTCTTCTGCGGCGTGTCCCTCGTCGACAATGTGAAGCCGGGTATGTCGGTCTACGACGACGAGATCTTCGGTCCCGTGCTCTCCGTGGTCCGGGTCGACACCTACGACGACGGTCTCAAGCTCATCAACGACAACCAGTACGGCAACGGCACGGCGATCTTCACCCGCGACGGGGGTCTCGCCCGCGAGTTCCAGCACGACTGCATCGTCGGCATGGTCGGCATCAACGTGCCGATCCCAGTCCCGGTGGCCTACTACTCCTTCGGCGGCTGGAAGGCCTCGTTGTTCGGTGACCGGCACATGTACGGACCGGAGGGCGTCGACTTCTTCACCCGCACGAAGGCGGTCACGAGCCGATGGCCCGACCCGCGTGAGTCGTCGGTCGACCTCGGCTTCCCGAAGACCCACTGAGCCGAAAGATACGTGCACCCATGGATATCGGAGTCGTTCTTCAGACCAACCCGCCGGTGTGGCGCGTCGTCGATCTCGCCAAGAGAGCCGAGATGTTCGGCTTCTCGCACGTGTGGACCTTCGACTCCCACATCCTGTGGATGGAGCCCTACGTCATCTTCAGCCAGATCCTGTCGGAGACCAAGCGGGTGATCGTGGGACCGATGGTGACCAACCCGGCCACCCGTGACTGGACGGTCACGGCCAGCGTGTTCGCCACGCTCAACGAGATGTACGGCAATCGCACCGTGTGCGGGATCGGTCGCGGCGACTCCGCGGTGCGCGTGATCAACGGTGCTCCAGTCGGGCTGAAGGAGACGCGAGAGTCCATTGGCGTGATCCGCGATCTCGCCGGCGGCAAGTCCGTCGACTACAAGGGTTCCACGCTCCGCTTCCCCTGGGTCCGCAGCTCGCAACTGGAAGTGTGGCTGGCCGCGTACGGCCCGAAGATGCTCGCCATGACCGGTGAGGTCGCCGACGGATTCATCCTGCAGCTCGCCGACCCCGACATCACGGCGTGGACCATCAAAGCCGTGCGCGATGCCGCCGCGGCGGCCGGTCGCGATCCAATGTCGATCACCATCTGCGTGGCCGCGCCCGCCTACGTGACCGACGGTTCCGAAGCCGCCAACGCCCATGGTCGCGACCAGTGCCGGTGGTTTGGCGGGATGGTGGGGAACCACGTCGCCGACATCGTGGAGCGCTACGGCGACTCTGGTGGCGGAAACGTCCCGCAGGCCCTCACCGACTACATCAAGGGCCGCCAGGGCTACGACTACAACGAGCACGGCCGGGTCGGGAACACCCACGCCAACTTCGTGCCCGACGAGATCGTCGACCGGTTCTGCCTGATCGGCACCGTCGAGCAGCAGATCGCCCGAATCGAAGAGCTGCGGGCGCTCGGCGTCGACCAGTTCTCCGTCTATCTCCAGCACGACGACATGGACGGCACCCTCGCGGCCTACGGCAACGCGGTGATCCCGGCGATCAACGCAGGCGGCCCGGCCAAGTCATGAACGGCTGGTTTGTGGAACGCTTCGGCAACAGCGCCGAAACACCGCGATAGGTAGCCTGATCCTTCGATGTCGCTCTCGTCCCTTTCGTCGAGCCAGGCTGACACGTTCGCCGTTGGCGCAGCCGACGAACTGCGGGCGATCGCTGCAGCGGCAGCCCGGGCCCGTCGGACGAAGCAGATCCGTGACGCTGCGCTGGGCTTCGCCGGCGTGGCTCTGTTCGTGCTTGCGTGGCAGGGCGTCAAGGCACTCGGGGGAGCTGACTCAACGGTCTTCGGCTGGCGGATGCCGATCAGTACCGACGACGCCTCGATGCCCCACCTCTGGACGGTCTTGCGCCGCTTCGCCGAACCAGAAGTGCGCGGGAACGGTCGGACCGTCTTCGCCGCAGTCGTCTCGGGCATGTGGTTCAGCTTTCGACTGGCGATCGCTGGGTTCGTGATCGGTGTCATGGTGGGGCTGCTGCTCGCCGTCGTGATGCAGCGCTTCACGATCCTCGAGCGGGCCTGGTCGCCGTACGTCGTTCTCTCACAGACCGTGCCGCTCATCGCCCTGGCCCCGCTCATCGTCGGGCTGGTCGGCCAGATCAGGATCGGCGGGTTCCAGGGACGGCCCTGGATGTCGGTCGCGGCAATGAGCGCCTACCTGTCGTTCTTCCCGGTCGCGGTGGGAGCGCTTCGCGGACTGCAGTCGCCCAAGCCCCACTCCCTCGAGTTGATGCACAGCTATGCCGCGTCGTCGTGGCAGACGTTGCTCAAGCTGCGGTTTCCGGCTGCCGTCGCCTACCTCCTTCCGGCGCTCAAGCTCGCCGCTGCCGCGTCGATCGTGGGGGCGATCGTTGCCGAGATCTCGTCGGGCATGGCCGGCGGTATCGGGCGCCTCATCCTCGACTACTTCCAGAAGGCCACGGGCGATCCCGCCCGGGTGTTCACCGCGTTCCTCGGCGCCGCGGCGCTCGGACTCATCGTCGCGGCCTTGATTGCCATGCTGGAGAAGTTCCTCCTCCGCAACCGCCCGAAGGCAGAGCTGGCATGAACACATCACCGTCCGCGGCAGCCGTCGACGTCCGTGGCGTCTCGAAGATCTTCAACCCCGGCAAGGCCAACCAGGTCGATGCCCTGCTCGACGTCGACCTCACCGTGACCCCCGGTTCGTTCGTCTCGCTCATCGGACCGTCGGGTTGCGGCAAGTCCACGCTGCTGCGGCTCATCGGTGATCTCACGTCGTCGACCTCGGGCACGATCACCGTGAATGGCAAAGACGCCGCTCATGCCCGCAAGGACCAGGATTACGGAATGGCCTTCCAGCAGGCCGGTCTCTTCGAATGGCGCAAGGTCCACCGTAACATCGAGCTTCCACTCGAGCTCCGAGGCTGGGACAAAGCCAAACGGCGAGCGCGCTCCGAAGAACTCCTCCGCCTCGTCCAGCTGCCGACATTCGGCGACCACTATCCCTGGGAGCTCTCCGGCGGGATGCAGCAGCGCGTCGCCATCGCCCGTGCCCTCGCCATCGATCCGCCGCTGCTGCTGATGGACGAACCATTCGGCGCGCTCGACGAGATGACCCGCGAGCACATGCAGGCCGAACTGCTCCATATCTGCGCGCAGACCCGCAAGACGGTGATCTTCGTGACCCACTCGATCCCCGAAGCCGTGTTCCTCTCGAACCAGGTGGTGGTCATGTCGGCCCGACCAGGACGCATCACGCATGTGATCGACGTGGATCTCGGTGACCGCACCAACCCCGACGAGGTACGAGAGTCGGCCGAGTTCTTCAAGAAGATCACGGAAGTGCGCGAGGCGCTGCGTGGCGCCGAGGGCGGGCACCGCATCGGAGTGGATGACCGATGAACTCGTTCGCGAAAGTACTGCGGCATCGGAGCGCGCAGATCGTTCCTCCGCTCGCGTGGGGCGCCTTGTTCCTCTTCGCCTGGGAGCGGTTCATCATCTGGCGCAATATCAAGCCGTTCCTCCTTCCCGCACCATCGGCGATCTGGCAACAGCTCAAGCTGAACAAGTCGGGCATCTGGCAGACGGCGATCAACACGGGAACGAACGCGGTGATCGGGCTCATCGCGGGAATCTTCGTCGGACTCCTCCTGGCGTTCGTCGCGCAGCGCTACGAAATAGTACGCGCACTTATCGCACCCCTGGGCGCTGCCCTGAACACCATGCCGATCGTCGCGCTCGGTCCGGTGTTCTACAACCTGTTTGGCTCGACCTCAGACACGGCCCGGCGAGTCGTGATCGGGCTTGTCGCGTTCTTCCCGGTGTTCGTCAACACCCTGCGCGGGCTCACCCAGGTCGATCCGATCCACACGGAACTGATGCGTTCGTACGCGGCCCCCGAGAGTGCCTTCCTCCGACTTGTCCGGATACCGAACGCCCTCGGCTTCACCATGACCGGCATCCGGATCGCCGCTTCGCTTTCGGTGATCGCCGCGGTGGTCGTCGAGTACTTTGGCGGGTTGCAGAACGGACTCGGCAGTCGCGCTGCGTCCGCCATGAAACTCTCCGCCACCGCCAAGGGCTGGGCCTACGTCGCCGCTGCATGCGCGCTCGGCCTGTGCTTCTACATCTTCGCCATCATCCTCGAGCGACTCGCCATGCCCTGGCAGGCGAGGCGCCGGGCGGCGGATCGGGCCTGACGGCCCACCCACGTCTTCCCCGCATGACCACACATCCATCCCCCGAGGAGCACATGAGAACCAGCCGAATCATCCGAACCGTCGCCGCCTTCGGCGTCATGAGCCTCGTCGCCGTTGGCTGCAGCAGCGACTCCGCCGACACGACGGCCGCGCCGGCAGAGACCGAAGCAGCCGCTCCGGAAACCGAAGCGGTAGCGGCCGAGACCGAAGCCGCGCCCGTAGAGACCGAGGCGGCCGCGGCCGAGACCGCAGCCGCCGCTCCCGCAGCCGCGGAGTGCACCACCCCCAACAAGGTGAAGCTCCAGCTGCAGTGGGTCACCCAGGCCCAGTTCGCCGGCTATTACGCAGCTGCGGACCAGGGCTTTTACAAGGGCCAGTGCCTCGACGTCGAGATCGTCGAAGGCGGCGTCGAGATCGTCCCGCAGACGCAGCTCGCCACGGGCGCCGTCGACTACGCCATCTCCTGGGTCCCGAAGGCTCTCGCCTCGCGTGAGCAGGGGGCAGGCATCACCAACGTTGCCCAGATCTTCCAGCGCTCTGGCACCCTCCAGGTGTCGTGGGCCGACTCCGGCATCAAAGGTCCGGCTGACTTCAAGGGCAAGAAGATCGGCAACTGGGGTTTCGGTAACGAGTTCGAACTCTTTGCCGGCATGACCAAGGCCAGTCTCGACCCGGCCAAGGACGTGACACTCGTCCAGCAGCAGTTCGACATGCAGGCGCTGCTGAAGAAGGAGATCGACGCCGCGCAGGCCATGACCTACAACGAGTACGCCCAGCTGCTCGAGGCGAAGGATCCCGCCACCGGCGAGCTCTACACCGCTGACAAGTTCAGTGTCGTGAACTGGAACGACCAGGGAACGGCCATGCTCCAAGACGCCATCTGGGCGAACACGGAGAAGCTTGCCGACGCGGCCTACAAGGATCAGACGGCCCGCTTCGTGAAGGCCTCGATCCAGGGCTGGGTGTTCTGTCGTGACAACGCCGACAAGTGCGTCGACATCGTGGTGAGCAAGGGCTCCAAGCTCGGCAAGAGCCACCAGGCCTGGCAGATGAACGAAGTCAACAAGCTCGTCTGGCCGTCCGCCAATGGTGCCGGCATGATCGATCAGGCCGCCTGGGATCAGACGGTGAAGGTTGCCACCGAGACCAAGAATGCTGAAGGGGCCACCGTGCTCACCAAGCCGGTCGACGCTGCGGCCTACACCAACGAGTTCGCCGAGAAGGCGAACACGGAATGGGCTGCCGCCGGTGTCGACGTGAAGGGTGAGGGCTTCACGCCCGCCACGATCACCCTCAACGAGGGCGGCAACTAGTCCCGCATCGGGCGCGAGGTCGCGCCCGCAGCTGTTGCGCACGAGGGCCGCTCCGCTGGAGCGGCCCTCGTTGTTCGCCCGTCGTTGTCAGTGCGACGACGGGACGAGCGTTGCGACATCGCCGACGCGAATCGTCCCGCCCCGGAGAACCTCTGCGTTCAGGGCGAGCTTGCCGTCGAAGCGCCGGATGATGTCCTTGAGGACTTCGCGATCGACGTCGAGGGTGTCGGGATCGACGGTCGTCATCGGGCATCGACCACGCCGTGAGTCGATGCCGATGATCACTTCGCCGATGTGGAGCTCGTGGCCGGGCCACTCCGTCTCTCCCATTGCCTCGACCCCCGCGATCACGATGTTCGGTCGCAGCCGGCGCACGTCGCGACCGAACGCGGCGACCGCCCCGTCCGTCGCCACGAGCAGCGGGAGCACGTCGAATCGCTCGGGTCCGTCGTACGCCGCGAGGAACGCGTCGTCGCCGGCGGCCTCACGTACTCGTGTGAGCACCTCGGGAGACGTCCACGGCAGTCCGTCGACGAGCGGGCTGCGATCCTCACCCAGCGTCGCGTGCAGGCCGAGGAGACGGTGATGACGCCGTGAAGTGCGCACCCCTTCCGGGCCGCGCACGTGCACGAGGCGATCGCCAACTACCCCGTCAGCAGTCAGTTCGGCACGGTCGAGCCGTTCGCCTGCCAGCGTCTTGACGGGATAGCGCCACAGTTCGGCGACGGTCATCGGGTTGGCGGTCATGGCATCGTCTCCAAGAGTTGGGCGGCGGCCTTGTGGGCCGCGACGATGGGCTTGTCGTTGCCGAAGATGGCGGACTGCACGATGGCTCCGTCGATGAGTACGCCGAGCGCGTCGGCGAACCATGAAGGGGTGCGCGACTGCCTTCGATTGGCCAGAGTGGCGAGATGGCGGACGAGTGCCCGCTTGTGTTCGGCGACGATGGCGCGGTGCTGGTCATCGATCTCCATCGGCTCGGCGATGGCGTTGATGAACGCGCACCCGCGATAGCCCGGCGATCGCCTCCATTCGCGGAGAGCGTCGAACGCGGCGAGAACCGGATCGGTGCCGCGGGCGACGTGGCGATCGACGGTATCGGTGAACCAACGCATCCAGCGGTCGTGGCGATCGTTCAGCCACGCCGCGACGAGGTCGCGCTTGGAAGGGTAGAGCGCATAGATACGTCGCAGGGAGACGCCGGACGCGTCGCGAATCTCCGCCATACCGACACCGGAGATCCCTCGCTCGTAGAAGAGGGTGTCGGCGGCCGCAAGGACCAAGCGATCCGCATCGTCGATGGTGAAGGTGGCGGCCGGGCTCATCGAAGCGGGATCCCGCTCGTGTCGCCGTCGACCCGAGGACCGAAGATGCGCCGGTCCTCGGCAGCTATGCCGACGTCGTTGATGCTTGCCTCGCGTCGACGCATGTAGCCCTCGTCGTCGAACTCCCAGTTCTCATTCCCGTACGAGCGGAACCACTGGCCTGAGTGGTCGTGCCATTCGTACTGGAAGCGCACGGCGATGCGGTTGCCGCCGAAGGTCCACAGATCTTTGCGCAGGGCGTAGTCGAGCTCCTGGTCCCACTTGGTACGCAGGAACTCGACGATCTGATCCCGGCCGACGATGAAACGGTCACGGTTCCTCCACGCCGAGTCGACGGTGTAGGCGGCGGCAACCCGTTCGGGGTCACGCGAGTTCCATGCTGCTTCCGCGGTCAGCACCTTGGCGCGTGCGGAGGCCTCGTCGAAGGGTGGAAGTGGGGGACGCGTCATCGTGGCTCCTGGTGAGAATGAATGTTCTCATATTACGAGAATGTTTATTCTCACGTCAAGTGACGCTTGTCCCACGTCGGTGCAGCAGCGCGACGACGCGCCGGGACCGTCGGCGGATCAGTCCGAGCCGGGTGTGGCGGTGTCGCCGAGAGCCATGAGGGTGGCGCTCAGTAGCCGGGCCAGTTCCTGGCGGTTGCGGTCGGTGAGTACCGAGAGAATCTCGCGTTCGACTTCGAGATGGGATTCCACGATGTCGTCGACCAGACGAAGCCCTTCGGCGGTCAAGCGGACCATCACCTTGCGCCGATCGTCGGCGGAGGCTCGGGCGACCAGCCCGCGGGCTTCGAGGCGATCGATCCTGTTGGTGACGGCGCCGGTGGTCACCATGGTGTGGCGGACGAGGTCTCCCGCGGCCAGTTCGTAGGGTGCCCCTGAGCGCCGAAGGGTCGCAAGGACGTCGTACATCCAGCTCTCGATGCCGAATGACGCGAAGTTCTCGGCGAGCCGTCTGTCGATCAGCCGCGACACTCGCGAGATCCGGCCGATGACGGCGATCGGCTCGACGTCGAGATCGGGGCGGACGGCGTTCCACTCCGAAATGATCCGGTCGACTGCGTCCCTCTCCCGACTTGCCATGACCCCGAAGCTAGCGCTTCCTCTTGACATACAGTGAGTGAACATTAAGATAATGAATATGAAGAGATGCCGACCTGGAGGAGCAGTCCTCCCCGCCATAACCGTGCTCGCTCCGATCAGCTGGGGGACCGGGTACCTCGTCGTCACGGAACTCCTCCCGCCTGGCCGACCGCTGTTGGTGGCGACGATGCGCGTTGTTCCCTCAGGGCTCGCGCTTCTGCTGGTGGCCGCAGCGCGTCGGTCATGGTGGCGGCCGCGGGGCGCAGAGTGGTGGCAGACCGGCGTGTTGGCAATCTGCAACTTCGGCATCTTCTTCCCGTTGCTCGCCGTGGCCGTGTACCGTTTGCCCGGTGGTGTCGCTGCGGCGGTTGGAGGCTTGCAGCCGTTGCTCGTCGTCGGTCTTTCGTTCGTCGTAGCGGCGCGGAGGCTGAGATCGATGGAGATCGCGGTTGGATGCGCAGCAGCGATGGGCGTCGCACTCGTGGTGATCCATCCCGGTGCGGGCATCGATCCGGTGGGAATCCTCGCAGCCGTTGCTGCCACTGTTTCGTTCGCACTCGGCGTGGTGCTGACGAAACGCTTTCCGGTGCCCTCCGACCGGGTCGCGTCGACCGGTTGGCAATTGCTGATGGGCGGTGTCGCTCTTGTGCCAGTCGGCTTCCTGGTGGAAGGTGCACCGCCTGCGCTGACGCAGCGGAACGTCGTCGGTTTCGCCTACCTGAGCCTCGTGACCACGGCATTGGCATTCGTTCTGTGGTTCAACGGGATTCGTCGACTTCCGACTCCCGCTCCTCCGCTTCTCGGGCTCGCCGCTCCCGTGACGGGAGTGGCGATCGGCTGGATTGTCCTAGGCCAATCGCTCTCACCCGTCCAACTCTTCGGCCTCGCTGTCACCCTCTCGGCCATCGCCTATGGGAGCACGCTCGGAACTGGACGCGAGCTATCGATTCTGCCGAATGCTCCCGTGTCGGCGCAGTAGTCGCCAGCCATCGAGTTGCCGGGCGAGCCCAGGCGGCGACATGGGACCATCGAACGTCCGTTATCGCCTGTGCCAACTAGCGCTTTCGCGTGCGGCTGACCTGGAGCGCGCCGAGCACGGCTCCGTAAGCGATCAGACTCAGGCTGATGAGGATCGACAGCATCATCGCCACCCATCCGACGGGCGAAAGCTCCTGACCTCTGTTCGGTGGGAGGTTGATCAGCACGACGATGACAACGAGCATGAGGCCGCCGCTGGCCAAGAACTTCTTCCACGGTGGCGACGTCTCCAGCGCGAGTGCTGGCTTTGCAGCGCGGCGCGAGGCGATCGCAACAGCGAACGAGGCAACAGCGACGAACGCGAAGAGCGCGGCGTACATGCTCGTCCCGATGACCGCTGTCATCAGCACCGAGCCGATGCCAAGAGCAAGGGAAAAGACGAACACGTGTGATGAGGCAGGCTTCTTCATTCGTGACTCCAGTCGTTGAGCGGGAATGCTGACGAGGAGATCGCGGACCGTTCGCAGCCAGCTTCTCCGGGCGCCCAGTTCGTCGAGTTGCTCTTCGAATATCGCGCAGAGGTCTTCGCCGTACTGCTCGCGAAACGCCCGCGGGTAGAAGACGTGCGTTGTCCGGTACAGGGCCACGTGCGTTCGACGGTTCATGCGCCGACGCCTTCGAGTCCGCGGATGCCCTTGAAGCGCGCGACCAGCGAACGCAGCCGGCGGAGCTCGGCCCGCGCCACACGGTCTCCGTCGGTAGTGAGCCGGTAGTAGCGACGGCGCTCGCCGGCGGCGTCCGCTCGCGCGCCCGTGGTCTCGATGATCAAGCCGCCTGCAAGGAGCCGGTTCAGGGTTCCGTACAGGGTGCCGGCGCCCATTCGTACGGCGCCGTCGCTCTGCTCCTCAACCAGTTGCATCAGCGCGTATCCGTGGTTCTCTCCGCCGAGGAGCGCGAGAAGGAGGTAGAGCGAGTTAGCGGGTAGCGGTTTCTCTCGTTTCGTCACACTCGAAGTGTGATGTATCGGAAGCCGATAGTCAAGCGGCTAGCCCGGCGCGGTTACGGATGGGTGCCGTAGTGGCGATCGAGCCAGCGTGTCATGTCGTTCTTGGCAAGGTGGGCGACGGCGCTGCGGGGCAGCAGCGCGTCGAAGCCGTGTGGTGCTCCCGGATAGAGGTGGAACTCGACCGGAACGCCGGCGTGGTTGAGGCGACGGGCGTAGTCGATGTTCTCGTCGACGAAGCCGTCGAGTGCACCCACGACGATGATCGCCGCTGGAAGATCGCTGAGGTCCTCCGCTCGGGCCGCGGCGGCGTAGGGGCTCACGCCTTCTGTGCCCCTGGCGTCGCCGAGGTACGACGTCCAGCCGAAGGCATTCGACGGGGGAGGCCAGATCGGAACGTCCCAGCTGCTCGACTCGGTGACTTGGCGATCGTCGATCATCGGGTAGATCAAGAGCTGCGAGGCAATTGCCGGCCCGCCGCGGTCCCGCACGAGAAGGGCGAGGGCCGCCGCAAGTCCGCCTCCGGCGCTGGCCCCGCCGATGCCGATGCGATCGACGTCGACGCCGAGTACGCCCGCATGGTCCGTGACATACCGAAAGCCCGCATAGCAGTCTTCGATCGGTCCGGGGAACGGGGTCTCCGGCGCAAGCCGGTACCCGATACTCGCCGCCATCATGTTGTGGCGCACACACCATCGATCGAAGCGGGGGTCGTCCTGCTCCTCGTTTCCGAGGACGAGCCCGCCGCCGTGCATCCACACGATGCACGGAAGGGTGCCGATGGCGTCGGCCGGCCGGTGGACACGCAGCGCGACGTCGGGCGAACCTTCGGGACCGGGAACGGAGATCGTCGATCGAATCACCCGATCGGACAGCTCGACCGTGACTTGGGAGTAACGGTTGATCCGGGTTTCTTCGAGAGTATCCCGGGTGATGGGCGTGAAGGGCGCTGCGGCGAGCATCGCCCGGATGTCGCCGTCGAGGAGTCGCGAGACAGTTTCCGAATCCACGCTGCTACTGCTCGGCAGTGCCGTAGTGCCGGTCGAGCCAGCGCGCGACGTCGAGGCCGAGCTGCAACGCCGGGGCGCTGCCGGGGACCATCACGTCGTACCCATGTGGCGCACCAGCGTAGAGATGGAACTCAACGGGCACTCCGGCGCTGTTGAGGCGACGGGCGTAGTCGATGTCCTCATCGACAAATCCGTCGAGCCCTCCGACGACGATGATCGCCGGCGGAAGACCGCTGAGGTCGGTTGCCCGCGCCGGCGCCGCGTAGGGGCTTACGCCGTCGGTGCCCTTGGCGTCGCCGAGGTACGACGTCCAGCCGAACGTGTTGGACGACGCCGGCCATATGGGTACGTCCCAGGAACTCGACACGGTGATCTGGCGATCATCGATCATCGGATAGATGAGGAGCTGCGAGGAGATGTGCGGCCCACCGCGATCCCTTGCCATCAGTGCGATGGCCGCAGCGAGGCCGGCTCCGGCGCTGTTCCCGCCGACTCCAATGCGGGTGGCGTCGACGCCGAGCTCGGCGGCATGGTCAGCGACGTACTGTAAGCTCGCGTAGCAATCGTCGACGGGTCCGGGGAACGGCGTTTCGGGGGCAAGTCGGTGTTCGACGCTGACCGCGATCATGTTGTGGCTGGTGCACCAGACATCGAAGCGGGCGTTGTCCATGCCGGCGACGCCCATGACGAGGCCACCGCCGTGCATCCACACCAGACACGGCAAGGGGCCTGTGGCACCGGCCGGCCGATGCACGTGTAGCGCAACGTCGGGCGAACCGGCAGCCCCGGGCGCGTGAACGACCGAACGGACGACCCGGTCCGACAGCTCGGGTCCGGGCGCCGCCAAGGCGGGGCGCATAAGGGGCAACGTGTCGGCGTTGATCGGCGGAAACGGGAACAACTCGAGCGCGGCCCGAATATCGGGGTCGAGCAAGCGGGCAACGGCGTCAGCGTCCATGCCCCCAACGTAAACCGCTTCGGGCGCGCACGGCGAAACGTGAACGGCGCACAGGTGGGTAGTGATCAACGCCTCACGCTCGGCCATAGCGCCGCCGAGCTAACCATCTCGTCGACGGACCGAGGGGCATGGTCGACCAGTTCGCCGCGCGAGTCGGCCGACGATGAAGCTCCCCACGCCGCGGCTACGCGGGGTGATGTCGAAGTTGGTATCTCAGTCGCTCCGGGAGCGACTGAGATACCAATCACTCGCAGCCCTAGGCTCGCCCCGCACACTCCCGGCGTTCGGCAGCGTCTGGGGGACATGCGCAATCGGGCGGTACCGGGTCGGGCGGTCGGTTCGAGGTTCTGAGGGTTGGCTGCTGGGCTTTCGATAGGGCCGTTCGCACCCGATCGTTCCGACGACTTGGATCCGGTGCCGTCGAATCGAAAGCGGACGAGTGCCACCGTGAACGAGGTGGGGGGTGCGCGACGGGTCGCCGTCGAACAAGCGGGGAAGGACCTAGGGTGCGCTTATGTCGCCAAGAACCGGACCATGGATCGACCCAGCCATCGTGGAGTACGTGAAGGCGCGGACGGCGCCGGCCGATGACGCACTGCAATGGGTCACGGAGCAGACCGCCGCTCTGGGCGGCTTTGCCCAGATGCAGATCGGCAACGATCAGGTCGCGCTCATGACCATCCTCACGCAGATTGCCGGTGTCGATCTGGCCGTGGAGGTGGGCACCTTCACCGGCACGTCGTCGATGGCGATCGCCAGGGGACTTCGCCCCGGAGGGCGGCTCATCTGCTGCGACATCAGTGAAGAGTGGACCCAGATCGCCCGTGAAGGCTGGCGTCGAGCGGGGGTCGACGAACGTATCGAGCTCCGCATCGGTCCGGCCCTGGACACGCTGCAGGCGATGCCGCCCGACGCGGTGATCGACCTCGCGTTCGTCGACGCCGACAAGCCGAACTACCTCGCCTACATCGCCGAGCTGGTGCCCCGGCTTCGTTCCGGCGGTCTCCTGCTGATCGACAACACGATCTGGTACGGACGGGTTGTGGATCCGGACGAGACCGACGAGAACACGGTGGCCATCCGCTCGGTCAACGACTCGGTGGCGGCTGATGACCGGTTGGAGTCGGTCATCCTCTCCATCGGCGACGGCCTCACGCTTGCCCGTAAGCGCGCGTAACAAGTAGCGGCGCCGGAGAGCTAGCCGACGGTGACCCGATGCAGCCAGATCGGCTCGTCGACGCCCTTCACCCGGGCCGGCCCGATGGCCGACAGGGTTGCGGCTGGGGCATGCCCGTTGTGGGCGGTGACGACGCTGTCGGACACCAGCAGTTCGCCGGGACCGGCCAGGGCGGCGACTCTCGAGGCGATGTTCACGGTCTGACCGACGAGGTCATCACCTCGTGCGATCGCCTGGCCGTGGTGCATCCCGATGCGCATCGCCAGCGGGAAGGTGCCGTCGGCGCGAGCCCGTTCGATGCAGTACAGAAGGCTGACAGCGGCGGCGAGGGCCTCCACGGGCGACTGAAACGCCATCATCAGACCGTCACCGATCTCCTTGACGACGCGGCCCGTGGGATACGGCGAAAGGGCTTGCGTGACGATCTCGCTCTGCCGGTCGAGCACGCGGGCAGCAACCTCGTCGCCGACGATGCCGTTGTACTCGGTGAACCCCACCAGATCGGTGAACACGATCGAGCCGACCACCGCCCCTGAAGGGCTGAGCACGGTCATCGCGATACGACGTCGACGCGACCGCTCACGGAACGGGCGGTGACCGTGCAGTCGAAGTCCTTGTCGGGTGGTACCGCTGGCGCGTCGTCGGTGGTGCGCCGCACTCGGGCACCCGAGGGCACCGATACGGAGATCCGACCGCTCACGGTCTCGGCGACCACATCCTGAGGCTCCACCATACGGATCTGTATGCGCCCGCTCGTGCAGTGTGCGCGGGCGCTGCCGGTGACGGCGGCGAGCTCAACTCGCCCGCTCCGCGTGGATACGTCGCAGTCGTGGCACTCGGCGACCGTGACCCGGCCGCTCGAGGTCCGCACCCGGCAGTCGCGGTCCACCCGGTGTACCTCGATGCGGCCGCTGGTGGCTCGGGCGTCGAGCGAACCGGCGTGATCGGCGGTGATCCGGCCGGATCCGGACACCGCAGCGAGGCTGCCCACTCGACCTTCCACGGTGATGCGGCCCGAGGTCGTGCCGATCATCACGTCGACCCCGGTCGGCAGCCGTACCTCCACCGAACCCGAGCTGGCCTGGACCGTCACCGTCGACCCGTCCTGGGTGACCTGGTCACCGCCCGATACACGGACAGTGCCGCGGGCCTCGGCGATGACCCTCACGCGGCCACTGGTGGTGGCGATGCGCACCGCGGTGACCGTTGCGAACTCGTTCACCGATGTCACGACTCGACGTTACGGACAACGCACCATGAGGGCAAGCGATGTGCCTCTAGTCTCAGCAGCCGAACCGTGGATGCGCGCCGTCAGATGCCGGCGAGCAGGTGCCCGGCGTCGATGAGCCACTGAGCGCCCCCGTCGGCGTGCACGCCCGTCCAGCCGCGGGCGACGGCGGTTACCACGTTGTCGAGTACGTCGTCGACGAAGAGGACCGAGCTCCGCTGGTCGACTTGAAGCCCGAGTCGGTCCGAGACCCGGTCGAAGAACGCCGCATCGTGTTTCAGATGACCGATCCCCGCGGAGTGGAACACCGCATGGATCGGAAACGACTTCCCGAGCCGTTCGTTGAGAAACGCGGCGCGACGGTGCTCCTGGTTCGTCGCGAGCACCACGAGCGCTCCGGCGTCGGCGGCCCGTCGTGCGAACTCGATCGCTGGCACAAACGGAACGAAGTCCGCCTCGAACCAAAGCGACAAGACGCTCTCCACGTCGACGGATGTACCTATGCGGTCGAGCGCTTCGGTAAGGCCTTCTTCGATGCCTCTGCGGCCGATCAGGATGTCGTCCCAGCAACGACGGAAGAAGGCGTCGCTTAGCTCGCCACGGGTTATCCCGTATCGCCGCGTGAGCTCATTTGTCCAGTGCCCGGCGCCACCTCGTTCGGGATCGAGGAGTACGCCATCGACGTCGAGCGCGAGCACCTTCGTCTGGGTCACCTCTTGCCCGATTGGAACAGCACCGGGATGTTGCGCGGGCCTCGGACCTGGCCGCCGGCCCAGGTGACTTCGCCGGCGGGATCGAGGCGGAACTCGGGGATGCGGGCCAGCCACTCCTCCACGGCGACGCGCATCTCCATGCGTGCCAGGTTGGAGCCGGCGCAGCGGTGGATGCCGGCGCCGAAGGCCACGTGACGGTTGTGGAGCCGGTCGATCTGCACTGTGTCGGCGTCGGGGAAGGCTTCCGGGTCGCGGTTCGCCGCTGGGAAGTTCATGATGATGCGATCACCGGCATGCATGGGGCAGCCGGCCACCTCGGTGTCCTCGGTGACGATGCGCGCCATGGTGACAGGGGAGTAAGCGCGCAGGAGCTCCTCGATGGCCGCGGGCATCAGCTCGGGTTCGGCCACGAGGCGCCGGTGATCCTCGGCATGGGTGGCCAGGTGCCAGAGGGCCGATCCGATGGCTGACCACGTGGTGTCGACCCCGGCAATGAGGGTGAGGGCCACGGTGCCGAGGATGTGTCCGTCCGGCACCGGTTCACCGTTGACCTCGGTGCGGAGCAGCACACTGATCAGATCGTCGCCGACCCCACCACGACGCGCCTCCATCTCGCCAAGGAAGTAGCCGATTGCCGCATTGCGTGAGCGTTTGCGCCGCTCTTCATCGTGGGCGAACTCGAGCACGTCGCGAACCCAACCGGTGAAGGTGTCGGAGAGTTCCTCAGGGACGCCGAGCACAAGACCGATGACCCGCACCGGGATCTGCTGGGCGTAGTCGACGGCGGCGTCGCTCGTCCCGCATCGGCGAACCCGGCGACCAGTTTGCGACACAGCTCGCGCGTGTAGACCTCGTAGTCGAGGACGCGGTTCGGTGAGAACCACGGGAGCAACAGCCGCCTCGTCCAGGTGTGCTCAGGAGGGTCGGCACTGATCGGCGGCACGCCGGCCGGAAGGAGCCCGTCGTCGGCGCCATCGGCGGGCGGGATCACGCCCACCTCCCGCGAGCTGAACCGTTCGACGTCACGGGCGATCGCGGTGACGCCGGCGTAGGTCGTCGGCAACCACGATCCTCCCCAGCGGTCCGTGCGGGCGATCGGGCAGCGTTCGCGCAACTCGTCCCAGATCGGGAACGGATCACGGACGTAGGCCGGATCGAGAACGTCGTAGTCGGTCGCCCAGTCCGTCACCGCATCGCTCATTGTCTGTCCCTCCTTCTCCTCGCGCCGTTCGAGTGCGAGCGAGATCGCTAGTCTGCCGGAAGCAGGCGCGAGACGCTCGCGCCTGCCAGGAGGATCAGAACGATGGCGGTCGCTTCTCGCGGAGGGCGGCAATGCCTTCGCGGTACTCCTGTCCGCCCATCAACGCGCTCATCAACACCTCGGCTTCGTCGATCGACGCTCCGAGGTCGAAACGGATGAGATCCCGAGCGATCTGGCGCTTGGCGGTCTGGACGGCCGCCGGCGACACGCGCTCACTCAGCAGGTGGGCGTAGTCCATCGCGTGGGGCAGCACTTCTGATCGGGGCATCGATCCGTTCGCCAGCCCGAGTCGTTCGGCTTCGTCGCCGAGTATCACCCGGCCCGACAGCAGCAGATCGTTGGCCCGGGTGAGGCCGATCAACTTGGGGAGCAGCCACGAGAGTCCGTACTCCGCGGGGATTCCGATCTTCGGCGCTGCCGTGGTCAGCTTGGCGTCGGCAGCAACGAATCGTATGTCCGCATAGCACGCGAGGACGAGGCCGACCCCGGCACACGCTCCGTTGATGGCGGCGATCACCGGGATGCGCAGTCCGAAGTGCCAGGCGAAGTGGTGGTCGAAGGTGGGGTCGAGGCCGTAGCCCGGATTCGCCGGGGTCTCTCGGAGACCGTCGTCATAGCGTTCCTTCTCGGCGTGTTTCGCCAGCGCCTCGGTGTCGGCTCCGACACAAAAAGCGCCGCCCGCACCCGTGACGACGGCGGCGCGGATGTTCGGGTCTCTATCGGCTTCGGCCAAACACGCCCGATACTCCGTGTGCATACGGCCGGTCCACGCGTTGTGCCGGTGCGGCCGGTTGAGCGTCACCACCGCGACATGGCGATCGACGGCGTAGCTCGTCGCCTTCAGCTCCGTGCCGTTCAACTCCACGGAGGAGGCCCTCAGCCGCGGGCGTGCTGCGCGAGCGGGAAGATCGTCGGCCACGCGGCGGCCTCGGAGAGCAGCTCGGCGCGGTGCGGATCGGCGCTGGGGTCGAACGCCGCCGCGGCATCGAGCGCCAACGGAAGGAGCCGAAGGTCGCCGGGCGTGCAGAACCCGTGGACGCCCGTTGTGGACAGGGCGAACCCGACTCCCGCTCTGATGCCTTCGACTGTGTCCCACGGCCGGTACCAGGTGCCGTGCGTCTTCTCGTCGTCGCCCCACGGCTGACGGGCCACTGCCTTGATGACCATCACGCCGAGGTCTCGTCGGGCGCACTCGTCGAGGAGGGCCTCGGCGTCGGCGCGGTAGACCGGATCGGCCCACACGCCCGGGTAGACCGGGAACATCACCGTGTCGAGATCGAAGCGGCGGACCGCCTCGAGCTGTGCCTTCGGCGTTCCCAGGTCGTGTCCGGTCACGCCGACGAAGCGCGTGAGGCCATCGTCGCGGGCGCGCAGGATCTCGGCGAACGCGTCGCTCCGCGTCTCCAGATCGTCCAGGCTCGTCACACCGTGCGCTTGGTAGAGGTCGAGGTGATCACAGCCGAGTTTCGTCAGCGTGGTTTCGAGCTGGGCGCGCACACCGCCCGTGCTCTTTCGACCGGTCTTGGCGGCGACGAACAGCCGATCCCTCACCGCCGGCACCAGCGGTCCTACTGCGTCCTCGGCCGCCCCGTAGCTCGGCGCGATGTCGAGGTGGTTCACGCCTAGGTCCAACGCAAGCGCGAACGACTCCGCAGCTTCGTCGGGCGTGGCCCTCCAGAACGCCGCGCCGCCGAGGATGGCGACAGACGAGTGATGGTCGGTGCGGCCGAGGCGTCGGGTGAGAAGGGGCATGGCCGTACCCTACAGACGCTGACGATCGGACGGTACTCAGCTTGGTTTGGTCCTCCGTCGGATCGAGTTCTCGTCGAAGTGGCCGTGCCACGCGGACTGGGCGGCGACGAAGCGAGTCAGGCGCAGTTGACGGCGCAGCGGATCGTCGGGACCAAGAAGGCCGAGCGCCCGGTCGAACCACTGAACGGCTTCGACGTTGGCCCCACTCGCCTTCGCGTAGCCGCCCGCGCGGGCAAAGGCCTGCACCGCCTCGTCGGTCGGTGCGGCGGAGCCGGCGTCGCGATAATGCGCCGCAATGCGGATCGTCGCAGCACCCGACGAGTCGAGCGAGGTCTGGGCGCGGGCAGCCCGCAGGTGAAGGTCTTCGCGCCGCACGATCGTCGTCATCTTGGTCACAGCCTTGCGGATCGTCGCGTGCGTGAAGCGGTAGGTGGGATATCCGGCCTGCGGGTGCTCCTCCAAGATGGCGCTGCGGACCGCTTCACTGATTGCCCCGGAGAGGTCATCGAGGTCTGCGTTGGTTGCCCGAAGCAGAGCTACGGGAAGATCATCGCCAATTACTGCGGCGCGCTCGAGAAAGGTCTGCGTGCTCGGCGTGAGGCGGCGGATGCGCTGACCGAGAACGTCGAGCACCCCTTCGGGAGGGCCGGCGTTTCGACCATGAATCTCGGCTTGGCGGATGAGTTCGCCGATGAACAGCGGGTTCCCGCCGGTCTCGCTCTCGATCCATGTCGTGTACCCGTCATCGACCGCCGAGCCTCCGACCAGACGTTCGATGTCAGCCCGAGAGAGGCCTTTCACCGTGACCCGCTCACTGTTGGGATGGCTTCGGAGGCGGACGAGCAGTTCAGCGAGCCGACTCTCGAGGTCGAGCTCGGTCGACCGATACGTGCCGAGGATCAGCGTCTTCGGCAACCGTGACCCCAAGGTGAGATATCCGAGGAGGCCGATAGAGGTGGAGTCGGCCCATTGCAGGTCGTCGAGGAGGAGCACGAGAGGGGCCTCGCCGCGCACCCGGTTGAGCAACCACTCGAGGGTCGCAAACCTTTCGACGATCGACAGGTCGCTTTCGACGGACTGAACGTCCATGGGTGCGATCCTGGGCTCGATCGTGTCCGCGACAAGACCGGGAATGATCTCCAACACGCTTCGCCTGCGCGGTTCGATCGTCGTGATCAGCTGGTCGGGATCGAGAGACCGGAGGGTATCGGTAAGTGCGCTGATGAATGGGAGATACGGCGCAACGAGGTGTTCATCGCATCGCCCCCGCAGCACCACGGCGCCGCGCTCGGCGGCACGACGACACATCTCCATCGCCAGTGTCGTCTTGCCGATCCCCGGCTCTCCACCAACCATGACCAGGTGCTGGCTTCCGGAGATGGTCCGGTTGAACCGGTCGGTCATGCGGTCCAGTTCTGACTCACGGCCGACCAAGGTCCTCGATCGGGCTTCAGACCCCCGTAGGGGTGCCGCTTCCTGCGGCGCGGACGCCGAGTTGGGCGCGATGTTCAGGGTAAGCGCCGGGTCGTGGCGAGCGATGCGGTCCTCCATGGCGAGCAGATCGGGTCCTGGACGAACCCCGATCTCCTCCCGCAGCAAGGCCCGCAGGGCGTGACATCGTCGGAGAGCGTCTGCCTGGCGCCCCGAGCGGTAGAGCGCGAGCGCGAGCTGCACCCAGAACGCTTCGCGGAGCGGATGCGACACGGTGAGCTCTTCGAGAACGGGAACGAGCTCTCGATGGTGTCCTCCGGCGAGTTCCGCCTCGACTCGCAGCTCGGTCGCTTCGAGGAAGAGCTCGTCGGCTCGCAGTTTTGCTCCAGCGAGCACCCCGTTGCACGCAATGTCGGAGAACGCAGGACCCCGCCACAGCGAGAGCGCGTTGGTCAGCAATCGGCTGGCGTTGGCGATATCGTCGCCGAGAAGGGTCCGAGCATGGTCGACGAGCCGCTGGAACCGAACGAGATCGATTTGGAGGGCGGCAAGTTCGAATCGGTACCCGTTGCCCGTTCTCACCACCTGCTCGGTTCCGACGATTCGTCGAAGGTCGGATACGTAGCCCTGCACCAGGTTGATCGCCGTTGCTGGCGGATCGTCGGGCCACAACGCGTCGACGATCACCTCGACGGAGTGCGGACGGCCAGGGTCGTGGGCGAGAAGCGCCAACAGCTGGCGAACTTTCGCTGCGCCCAGTTCTGCCAACGAGCCGTCATCGCGCTCCAGCTCGGTCGTGCCGAGGAGGCGGACATCCACCGCTCCAGCGTAACGCCAGCGCTCCTCCAGCAGCGGTCCGCATGATGGCGCAGTCACCTACTCCACCGGTCACGAGACCAGAAACGAGATTCACCATGCAGACGTTCCTCATCGAGCGGCACTTCGGTCACGTCACGCCCGAGCAACTCCAAGCCGGAGGCTCCACCTCCAAGCGTGTTGCCGCCGAGCAATTCGCCGGCACCATCGTCTGGGAGCGGTCCCATGCGACGCAGACTCCCGCAGGCTTGGTCACCTACTGCTTGTACCAGGCACCCGACGAACAGACCGTCCGTGCTCATGCGACCGCGGCGGGTCTTCCTTGCGACAAGGTCATGGCGGTTGACGTCGTCGGTCCCGCCGATTTCGCCTGATCGGATCGAGGCGCGACTACTGTCACGATTTTTCAGACTGATCCGAGGATTCAAAATGCCGAAGTATCTGGTCGAACGCGTGTGGGAGCCGATGGACGAAGAGGAGCTCGCCAAGATGGCCGTGCTCTCCAAGCGTCTGATCGACGACACCTTCACCGATCTGGTCTGGGAGCGCTCACAGGTGGTCAGCGATGACACCGGAACCATTCGTACGTTTTGTGTTTACTCGGCGCCTTCGGTCGATCGCGTCCAGGAGCACTCGGCGGTTCTCGGATGTCATCGGGTCGATCACGTCTACGAGATCGCCGGCATCATCGACCCGGCTGACTTTCCCTCGTAGCGCGTTCCCTCGTGCTCGCCGTCGCTTTCGAGCGGCGTCGAGCACGGCGGCGCGCCCGCGGCCACACCCGTTACAGGAACGGGGCGCAGTAGTCGTCGAGTTCGCGCAGGAACGCATCTCGACGGCTCGGGGAGACCCACGCGATGGAGAACGCATTGGCGGCGAGGTCACGGACCTGCTGCTTGGAAAGTTCCGCGAACGACGCGAGCGACACGTAGTTCTCCGTCATGTAGCCGCCGAAGTAGGCCGGATCATCGGAGTTCACGGTGACCCGCACGCCTTCGCCCAACAACTGCACGATCTCGGTCGCCTTCATGTCGCTGGTGACGAAGCTGTTCGACACCGGACAACAGGTGAGGCCGATGCCGCGGGTTTTCACGGTCTGCACCAGCGCAGGTGACTCCACGATGTTCGTTCCGTGGTCGATGCGGTCCACGCCGATGTCCTCAACCGCCTGGCGGATGTGCTCGATGGAGTTCAGCTGGTCGATGTCGCAGTGCACCGTCAGGAAGAAGCCCTCGCTTCGGGCGCGGGCGAACACGGCGGCAAACTTCGAAGGCGGATTGTTCCGCTCGTCGGAGTCGAGCCCCACGCCGATGATCCACGACTTGTACGGCAACGCCTCCATCAGCGTCGCCAAGGCGTAGTCCGCCGTGAGATCGCGAAGGAAACACAGAATGAGCTCGGCCGAGACACCGAGCTCACGCTCGGCGAGGACGACGGCCCGGCGCAGCCCTCCGATCACCGTCGGAAACGGGACTCCCCGGCTCGTATGCGCCTGCGGATCGAAGAAGATCTCCGCGTGACGCACGCCCTGCGACGCCGCCTTCGTGAGATACGCGAAACCCAGGTCGAAAAAGTCGTCCTCGGTCTGTAGCACCTGCATTGCCGGGTAGTAGATCGCCAGGAAGCTGGCGAGCGAGTCGAACACGTAAGACGCCTCGACCTCGGCGACGGTCTTCTGATCGAGGGAGATCTTGTTGCGTTCCGCCAGCGCAAGCTTCAGCTCGGGCGCGAGGGTGCCCTCGATGTGGACGTGCAATTCGCACTTCGGGAGTCCGCGGAGAAATGCCGCCATCGAAGTGTCGGCGGTGGGCGGGGGGGAGTCCGGAGTCGTCATCGGACGAGGGTACGGGCGCGTTCGCACGTGTGCACCGTGGGCAACACGACGTTCGTCGGCAGTTCATCTGCCGAACACAAACGAGCGAGGATCTGCCTCGGGCGCGGTCGCTCAGCCCTCGACGCGGGCGTCGGCGAGCGACAGCACCTCGTCGATGATGCCGAGCCCGAGACGCACGTCGTCGACCGACGTGGTGCAGGGCGGCACCACGTGGATCCGGTTGAAGTGGGTGAACGGCCAGAGGCCTTTCGCCTTGCACGCCACGACGAGCTCCGTCATCGGCGCGGCGGCGGGACCCGACGCGTTGAACGGCACCAGCGGTTCGCGCGTCGCAGGGTTCTTCACCAGTTCGATGGCCCAGAACACCCCGATGCCTCGGACCTCACCGATCGACGGATGCCGTGAGGCCATCTCGCAGAGCTCATGGCCGATGACGCGGCCGAGCGCGCGGGCTTGTTCGAGGATGCCTTCTTCCTCGAAGATCTTTATGCTCGCCGCCGCCGAGGCGCAGGCGAGCACATGGCCGGAGTAGGTGAGGCCACCGGGGTAGACGCGCTCGGCGAACGTTGCGGCAATCGCATCGGAGATGACCACGCCACCGATCGGCAGGTAGCCCGAGTTCACGCCCTTCGCGAACACGATGAGATCGGGGGTGACGTTCCAATGGTTGATGGCGAACCACTCACCGCAGCGGCCGAAGCCGGCCATGACTTCGTCGGCGATCATCACGATCCCGTGCTCAGTACAGATGTCGCGCACCCCCTGGAGGTAGCCGTTCGGCGGGACCAGGATTCCGTTGGTGCCGACGACGGACTCCAACGTGATCGCGGCAATCGTCTGCGGTCCCTCGACCATGATCACGTCGCGCAGGTGCTGGAGTGCCCGCACGCACTCCTCCTCGTTCGACGAGGAGTGGAAGGCCGAGCGATACGAGTACGGCCCCCAGAAGTGCACGTAGCCGGGCGTGCCGGGCTCGCTCGCCCACCGGCGTGGATCGCCCGTCATCATGATCGCCCCGCTGGTGGCGCCGTGGTAGCTGCGGTATGTGGTGAGGACCTTGGACCGCCCGGTGTGGAGCCGGGCCATCCGGACGGCATGTTCGATTCCGTCGGCTCCGCCGTTGGTGAAGAACACCTTGTTCAAGCCCTCAGGTGCGCGCTCGGCGATCAGCTGCGCCGCTTCGCTGCGGGCGTCGTTGGCGTGAAACGGCGCGATCGTGCACAGCTTGGCGGCCTGATCCTGGATGGCCTTGACGAGCTTGGGGTGCTGGTGTCCGATGTTGACGTTGACCAACTGCGACGAGAAGTCGAGATAGCGCTTGCCGTCGTAATCCCAGATCCAGCTGCCTTCGGCCCCGGCGATGGCCGCCGGATCGAGCGCGGCCTGGGCCGACCAGGAGTGGAACACGTGGGCGCGGTCCGCGGCCTTCACGTCGGCGCCGAGTGCGGGTGCGTTCATGGGCGGTCTCCTTGGGTATGCGCGGGGATGCGGAGGTGAGAGGGGTGGTCGTCGCCGGCAACGAGACCGGTCGAGTGTCCAGCCCCTGATGCGAGGACGGGGCATATTGTGCAGTCACAAAGCAACGGCGGGGGAATCCCTCGGCGAGGGAACAAGGAGGGAGCCGATGTCGTTGAATTGAGCGTCTGCTAGACACCTTTGTACTCAGGTGCCGCCCAGGCGACTGATCGTTGCTCCCTAGAGAGACCGTAGCCACATGATTTTCGCCCTGCTGTTCCGCCTGACCCGCTACTGGACCGGTCCGTCCACCCCGCAGGGCCCGTGTTCCGACCTCTCCGGCTCAGCGAAGCGCCACCTGCGCTCTGTCGCCTGATCGACGGCACGCCCACCTAATCTCGGGGCCGATGGCTCCGCACCGACTCGCCCTGAAGGTTCGCTTCGGCGAACTCGACCCGTACAACCACGTGAACCATGCGGTCTACGTCGCGTGGTTCGAAGCCGGCCGTTGCGAGGCGATGGCATCGGTCGGTTGTTCGCTGGCCACGCTGGCCGAACTCGGAGCGCAGGTCGTGGTCGCCGACTTGACCGTGAAGTACCGCCGGCCGGCTGTTGCCGACGACGAAGTGATCGTCGAAACGTGGATCGCCGAGCTGGGCCGCGTTGTCGGCACGTGGCAGCAGCGCCTCGTTCGGTCACGTCCGGACGGCTCCGTCGAGGTTCTCTGTGAGGCGACCGTCCGGGCCGGCGCCTGCGATGCCACCGGCAAACCTCATCGGCTCCCGCCGCCGGCCGCCGAAGCGCTCAGCTCGCTCGTGTGGGACGAGATCGGGTGATTTGTTGCTCTCAGAGCAACCAAACACCCGAACTCCGGAAGGGCAGCGGTTCTAGTTGGCCGGAGCGAAGTCGCGCAGCATCTTGCGCAACTCCAAGGTGTGCAGCTCTTCCTGGCCGATCATCCCGCGGGCGTATTCCTCGAGGTACACGCTCGCACCATCGACGCATTCGAGGAGCTTGCGGTAGAGGCCGAGCGCTCGCTGCTCGTGCTCGAATGCCTCTTGGAGGATGTCGTAGATGCCGTGGCGGTGCGTCTCCTCGATCTGGGCGATTCCCTGCGACGGGTGTCCTCCGAGGCCGGTGAGGATCTCGCCGACCTGCTGGGCGTGGAGCAGCGACTCGGTCGCCTGTGCCTTGAGGAACGTGACGAGAGGAATGCGGTTGGGGCCGACGACCATCAGGCTGGAATGGGTGTAACGGACCACGCCGGCAAGTTCTGCCTGAAGGATCTCGTTGAGAATTGCGGAGGTTCGTTCGAGGTCGAGATCCGGAGTCATTTTTGAAGAGGCCTGTCGTGGTGTGGAGTGGGTGGTACGAGCGGCGAGCGATGCGAAGAAGCGCAGCGGCGAACTGCGCTGTCAGGCGGCCAGCGTAGAACCCGTCGTCGCGTACCATTGACGTCATGGCAACCGCGGGCGACGAGTACCACCCGCCGGTAGAGGAGTACCTCACGACGATCTACGAGCTCGCCGAAGATGGCGTCACCGTGATCCAGGCTCGCCTCGTGGAGCGGCTCGGCTTCTCCGCACCGGCCGTGTGGGAGATGGTCGGACGGCTGAAGGCCAAGGGCTACCTCACCGTCGACGGGCGGACGATCTCGCTCACCCCGATCGGCCGCACCCTCGCCGAGCAGGTCGTCCGCAAGCATCGGCTCGCCGAGCGCCTGCTCACCGACATCATCGGACTTCCGTGGCACAAGGCCCACCTCGAAGCCGGACGATGGGAACACGTGATCAGCGACGAGGTCGCCGATCTGCTGGCGACCCGCCTCGACGATCCGAACACGTGCCCCCATGGCAACCCGATCCCCGGTGGGGCGCTCGACGTCCGCACCATGGTGCTCCTCAGCGACGTTGCACCCGGCGCCCGTGTTCGTCTCAGCCGGGTCACGGAGTCCGTCGAGATCGACAACGACGCGATGACCTATCTGAACGACCAGCGCTTCATCACGGGAGTGCACGGCACCGTCGTGACCCGGGCTCCCGATGGTTCGATGTCCGTCCAGGTCGGGGCCTCATCGGTGGCGCTCGGCGCCACGCTGGCGTCGAACCTCTACGTCGAGCTCGTCTGAATTTGCGCGGGCAGTCGCCCCGCCCGTCAACTCGCCGACCGCGGATGCCGATGACGCACTGGTCATGGCCGGAATCTGGATCGTCGCCCTAGCAGCGCTCACCGTGAGCGCCGTTGCGCTCGGCGTTGCCCTGGGGAGTCCTCGGCGCTCCTCGTCGCCGCCCGATCGTCCGCTTCTCCCGCCGGAGTTCTTCGTTTCCCAGCAGGGGCAGGCGGACGCCATGCGTCTCATGGCCGAGCGCACGGCCGAAGGACTCCGGGCGGCGAACGGGACCTACGTGTTCGCGCTGCGCGACCGCTTCGATGAAGCCCTCCCCGCGGCCCAGCTCGGCGTCGCTGACACGTCGTGGGCGGCGCTCGGCGATGCTCCGGGAGCCGTCGAGGAACTGGTCTTCCACCCTGGCGACGTCGTCCGGTTCAGCGCCCGTCTCGTGTGCAACCAGGCCGTCGGGCGGCGTCTCGTGCAGCTTCGCTGGCTATCGGCCGACGGTGTCAGCCCGGTGGATGCGTCCATCCTCACGGCGAGCGGACGCGCCATCAGCCCGGACCGGGGCGAGTTGTCGACGGATACCACAGCGTTCATTGAACTCCCCGTCGATGTCGTCATCTCCGCTGCTGACGTGGCGACCCCCGGCATGCTCGACCGGTCGGCGACCGCCGAACTCGTCCTGACCGACAACCGCCCGGAGGGAGCGGTCGTCACGCATACCATCGTCGTTCGCGTCAGCGGCTACCTGCAGCCCGACGACGATGGCGTGGCGATCGAGACCCCTTCCGTGGAGGTGGCCATCAGCGACGAGCACCGTGCCTGGTTCCTGGACAAGGCATCGGATCTGGCGCTGGCCCTTCCGGGTCAACGCACGTCCTGAAGCACCGGCCGCCCCGCGGGTCGACCGGTCCTTCGATCAATAGGTGACGGTGACTCCGACGGTCAGCGGACCGCTGGTGGCGATGATTCCGCTGGTGAACGCACCGTTTGTGGTTGAGGGGAGCTGGGTGCCGTTGACCGCGACGGCGATCGTGCCGGTGGCCACAGCCGGGCTTCCCGACGAGACGCTCGTGGCGACCTTCACCACGCAGGTGCTGTTCGGCTCGTAGCCGATGCTGTAGGTGCTCGAGCCTCCGGTGATACCGAAGATCGGGGTGAACTGCGCGGCTGCGAACAGCCCGCCGCCCAGACGGATGTTCTGGCAGTCGAGGGTGACGACGTAGCCGGTCACGCTGGCCGGCGGCGCGTTCCCCGTGCGGGCCAGCGACACCGTGGTCAACGCCGAGGTTCCGGCAACGGTCGTCGTCGTCGCCCCGAGGGCCGTGGTCGTGGTGACACCGGGGGTGGTGGTCGTCGTCGTCGCACCGCCGGGATAGGTGATCTCGATTGTTGCGCCGAAGGCCGACGGGGCCAGGAAGGCCGGCGAGTTGATCAGCGCCCCGGACGTCGGCCCGGCGATGGGCAGGCCATTGAGGAGCACCCGAAGGCTCGGGTTGCCGAGCTCGGTGCCCAGCACGCTGGCCGTGAGCTGGCAGCTGGTGGCCGGGTTGGTCCCGTTCACCGGGGCGAGCGTCTGCGGAAGAATCGCCGTCCCGTTGATCCGTCCGAAGCGGGTGCTACCGGTCTGGAAGGGTGCTCCGGGGGTCGGCGAGGTGCAGGTCGACGCGACGTCGACGGCCGTCAGGCCGGGGGGGACAATGCCTACAAACCTGGCGCTCACTTCGGGACGACCCGAGGCCGGGGGCGCCGTCGGGGTGCCGGGGATCGTTGTCGTTGTGGCGCCCGGGACGGTCGTTGTGGTCGCGGCGACGAGCGTGCTGGCAGTCGCGGGGGCGGCGGCGCCGCCGAAATCGACGAGCACCGTGACCGCGCTCTGGCCGCGCGGCACGAATGCCGGGGCCGCGAGCGTGGTGGCCGCCGGACCTGCCGTGGGGCGTCCGTCGATGAGGATGCGCAACGTCGGTGTCGCCCCGGAAACGGTCGCCGTGGCCGAGCACGACGAGCCGGTGGGATTCGCGGTGCCCGGGTCGAGCAGGTTGAAGTTGAGCGCCTGGGTGCCGCCCTGGGCGGAGAACGAGGCCGACTGCGTGTCCTGGGCCGGAGTTCCGCCGAGTCCGGTGCAGGTGACGTCGATCTTGATTGACGCGCCAGCCGGTCCGGTGCCGTTGACCAGGGCGATCACGTCGAGCGGGCGGGGGATACCGGCCGTCGGACCCCCGATGACCGCGGGCTGGGTGCTCGAACCCGTGACGGGATTCTTGCGCTTGACCCAGGAGATCTTCGTCCGGACCTTGCTGCACACCAGCGTGTTCGTGGTCCTGCCCCGTTCGGAGTTCAGGCACTTCGCGCCGAGCTTGGGCGTCGTTGCGTCGGCGCGGCTGCTTCCGACGAGGGGTACGACGACAACCAAGGTCAGCACGGCGGCGGCGAGTACGGCGCGGACCACGCTGTTGCGGCGGAATCGTGCAGCGGACGAAACAGTCATGTCGACGTGCTCCTTCGTATGGCCCGGCCGGGGTACCGGGGTGGCGATGCACCATCCGCGGGGACGGTGGCGTCGAGGAAATGCCAGGTTACCCGTCACGTCCGCTGGACCTGGGAACACCGCGTTCAGTGAACCCTCGGCGGTTCTCATTCTGGGTCGCCTGGGACGCGTCTGGGTCGGCTGAACGCGTCTGGGTCGGCTGGAGCGTTGTTTGCGCGCAGATCCCGACCCAGTGCACGGATCCCGACCCAGGACATTGGCCCGACGGGGTTCAGAGGATCGGGGGGCGCGCCGATGGACCACGCATGGAGGTGGTCGGTCCGCGCACGCTGAGCCGTGCGCCGACGCGTCTGGTCTCGGCCGACATTGCGCTCGCCGTCGCCTATCGGGTGCTGCTGGTGGCCATCGCGGTCGGCCCGGCGAGTTCGTCGTTGGCCGTCCCGGGCCGCGGTGCGGACTGGACGCGTGAGCCGCTCCTTCGTCTGGTCGACGGACCACTCGTCGCCATCGCCGCGCTGCAGTTGCTCCCCGTCCTCGCCCGGGTGAAGACCCTCGTTCAAGCGCCTCGGCGTGTGACCGCCGCCGATCTGGGCTTCCTCGCCTTCGTCGGGATGGTCGCGTGGGTCGGGGTGTCATGGGCCGTGCAGGGTCGGGCGATCGGTGGTCTCATGCTGGTGCGGCTCGTTGCCTCGGTGGGCATCGCCGATCTCGTGCGTCGCCTGTCGGCGTCGAGGCGCGTCGTGGTGCTGAAGACGATGGTGGGGCTCGTCGTCTTCGAGGGCATCGTGTGCATCGCCCAACTGATCCTGGATGGACCCGTCGGGCTCGGAGTGCTCGGCGAGGGGAGCGATCCGTTCAACCGGCTGGGTCCATGGCGTGCCCCCATGGGGACGTCGTACTACCCCTATCCGCTGTCAGCGGTTGCGCTGCTGACGCTCGGACTTGCTCTGTGGGCAATCGATCGGCGGGTCCTGCACGTCGGCTGGGGTCTGGCCGGCGCGCTCGGCGCCGGTGTGATCGTCGGCAGCGGGTACTCCGTCGTCGGTGCGGCGGTGGCCGGCGGGATTGCCGTCGCTTTCGTCGTCCGTTCGCTTCCAGTGGTCTCGGATCGCCTCGCGACTGGCCTGCGCGCCCCCCGTTTCCGATGTGCCGGCGGGCTCGTGCTCGTCGCCTTTCTCGGATCGCTCGTCGTCACCGGGGCGTCACTTGACGAAGGGTGGCGGTGGAAGGGCGAGCGGTCGACATCGTCCGACGCGGCCGTTGCCTCGAGCGGCCGCGCCGATCAGGTTCGCGTCGGGCTTGCGGTGACGGAGAAGTGGCCGCTGCTCGGCATCGGGCCGGGAAACTTCGCCGTCATGCGGGAGTCGTACCCGGAGTTCGACCGGGTGTCGACCGACGCGCAGATCCCGCACTCGATGCCGGTCCTCGTCGCCGTCGAAGCCGGCGTACCGGCACTGGCGCTGTTCGTCCTCGCGGTCGCTGCCGCCCTGTGGCGGCGGCCACGCCGAGCCCTGGTCGTGCTGATGGCCATGTCGGGCTACCTCGCCGCTGATCTCATGCACTGGTACACCGGCTTCGGCGTCATGCAGGTCGGCATCTGGTTCGGCTTCCTTCTCGTCGCCAGGGACGAGCCCTAGCCGGGACCGGCACCCAAGCAAGGGCAGGCGGCTCAAGCACGTCGTCGCAGCGGCCGATGACCTGACCATGCGCGTGCTCGCCCACGAATGGCTCGTCAGCGCCGCCGGGTCGGACAAGGTCGCCGCCCGCATCGTGCACGCGCTCGGCGTCGACGAGATGATCACCGCGTTCAGCGATCCCGCGATCGCCCGCGCGCTCCTCGGTGATGTGCGTGTTCGCAACCTCTGGACGAACCATCTGCCCGGTGTCGCCGACGCCCGCATGGCCTACGCGCCGGCCATCCTCGCCGCATGGGCCGGGTGCAAGGTCGGCAACGCCGAACTGCTCATCTCGAACGCCCACTTCGGCGCCACCGGAGCAGGACGTCGATTCGACGGACCTCACGTCGCGATGTGCCACAGCCCGATGCGCTACGCGTGGCGTACCGATCTCGAATCGGATCGTCTGAACGGGGTCGCCGGGCTCGTGGGCCGGGCGGTCGTGCCGGCGCTGCAGCGCGTTGATCGACGGTCAGCCGACTCCGTCTCGCTGTTCCTCGGGAACTCGTCGTCGATCGTTCGTCGGATCGAGGACGCCTACGGGCGGCCGGCTGCCGTCGTTCATCCGGTCGTCGACGTCGATCGTTTCACCGGTCTCTCGGACGGGCTCGTCCATTCCCGCCAGGACGGCCACTACCTCTGCTTCGGCCGGGTCGTCGCGTACAAGCGGGTCGATCTCGCCGTGCGCGCGTGCACGGCGCGCTCGTTGCCCCTGGTGGTGGCCGGCGCCGGACCCGAGCTGGCGGGGCTACGGGGAATCGCCGGGCCGACGGTGACGTTCGAGGAGCAGGTGTCCGACACTCGCTACCGCGAACTGCTCGCCGGAGCCCGGGGGTTGCTGTTCCCCGGAGAGGAAGACTTCGGGATCGTTCCCGTCGAAGCGATCGCTGCCGGTGTTCCTGTGGTCGCGTTCGGCCGGGGAGGCGCGCTCGACACGATCGTCGACGGCGTCACCGGGGTGCTCTTCCCCGAGCAGAGCATCGACTCGCTCGTCGGTGCGATCGAGCTTCTCGAGGCGACGACGTTCGACGTTGCCAAGCTCCGCGCGCAGGCAGATTGCTTCCGGCCCGAAGTCTTCGACGAGCGTCTCCGCTCCGTTGTGGCCGGTCATCTCGCGGCTGGCGTCCGCGACCGTTACTGAACGCGCAGTTCAGGTGTGATGCGAACGCGCAGAAACGCTCAAGTTCGGCCGATAGGAAGTCGATGAAACGTCGTGATGTCGGCCGCTCAATCTCCGGTGATCTCGGCGCCGGCTGACGCGTCGGCCGACCTCCTCGCCCCTGCGCCGCCCAACACCTCGTCGGCGCCCCCCGACCAACGCGAGCCACGACCGGGGGCACTCTCGCCCGATCGGGTGCGCGCGATCCAGCGGTCCTGGCAACGGCTGCGTGTCGTGGTCTGGCTCTGTGGCGATCTCGTCGCGGCAGCGACGGCTTCCTCGCTTGCCCAGCGCGTCAGGTTCGGCTCGGAATCGTTCACCGGAACCGTGGCCCAGGCATCACGCGAGTCATCGCTCACCTACGCGCAACTGGGGCTTGCGTTCGTGCTGGGCTGGATCGTCATCGTCGGCCTCTCCGGCGGCTACCAACCGCGGCGCGGCTCCAGCCTGTGGGACCAGAGCGTCAAGGTCTTGCGGTCGGCGACCGGGCTCCTCGCCCTCGTCGGCGTGACGAGCCTGTTCACCAGGCTTCAACTTTCCCGGTCCTTCGTCTCGGTGGCCATCGTCGGGACGGTCCTGTTCACCATCGTCGGCCGGATCGCCGTCGCCGGGTTGTTCGCCTCGCTCCAACGGCTCGGCATCGGTGTAGACCGCCTGCTCGTCGCCGGCCCTTCGGCGGACGTCGAAGCGCTGCGGGCGCAGTTGTCACGTACGTCGGGCCGACGTGCCCGTGTCGTCGCCACAATGCCCATCGACCACTCCTCGTCGGGCGGGGCCTCGACGATCCGGGAGTCGATCCTGCAGTCCGTCGCCCGTCACGGCGTCACCAGCGTCGTCGTGTGCGGACCCTCGTCGCTGCCGATCGGCACGGTCCGCCTCCTCGCCGCGCGACTCAGCGGCTCAGGCGTGAACGTCGTCGTCGCACCGGGCACCGCGGAAGCCGTCGGCCCCGGGGTGCAGCTCCACGCTGTCGGAGATCTCTTTCTGCTCCGGGTCCGAGACTCGGAGCCGTCGTTCGCGGGACGCGTGACCAAGGTGATGATCGACCGCGTCGGCGCCTTCGTCGCACTCGTGTTGCTCTCGCCCTTGCTCGTGCTGATCGCGGTCGCCGTGCGTCGGGATTCGCCCGGCCCGGCGCTGTTCCGGCAGCGCCGCATCGGCTACGGCAGTCGACCGTTCACGATCTACAAGTTTCGTTCCATGGCCGGCGACGCGGAGGAGCGTCTACGGCGCGATGGCCTGTACGACACCTATGTCGCGAACGGCTTCAAACTGCCGCCGGGTGACGATCCCCGCATCACCCGCTTCGGGGCGATGCTCCGTCGAACCAGCCTCGACGAGCTTCCCCAGCTCCTCAACGTGCTCCGCGGCTCGATGAGCCTCGTCGGCCCGCGACCGGTGGTGCCCGACGAGCTCGCGTGTTACGGCGAGCTGGCCTCGGCGTACACCGGTGTCCGTCCCGGCGTCACGGGCTACTGGCAGGTCAACGGGCGCAGCGATGTCGGCTTCCCTGAACGCGCCGAGCTCGACGCGTACTACTACGACAACCGCTCGCTCCGCGTCGATCTCCGCATTCTCGTCCGCACGGTCGTTGCCGTTGCCTTCCGCATCGGAGCCCACTGAATCCCTCCGTGCGGCGAGCCTTCAGCGCGCTCCGCACGGGTCCTCAACCGGGGTTGAGATTCCGGTTACTAGGTCATTTGGCCTACAGGTTGGCGTTCGACATGCCGACATTAGAGGGGATCACTAGCGATCGTGCCAATCGCTAGTCACCACACCCTCCCTGGCACCGAACTAGGAGATTCTTCCTCAATGAGTACGGAACGTCGCAACAACTCTCGCCGGAACTCGGACCGCAAGATCACGATTTCGTGTCGCGAGACTCCGTTCTGTCGGGTCTGTCGGGGATCGTCGTTGACATCGGTACTCGACCTAGGGGAGCAGGCCCTGACGGGGGTCTTTCCGTTCCCCGGGGAAATGATCGGAGGCGGACCGCTGAACTTGCTGTGGTGCGGGGACTGCGGGCTGCTCCAGTTGAAGCACAGCTATGACCCCGACGCGATGTACGGAAAGAACTACGGCTATCGCTCCGGGTTGAACGCATCCATGGTCGCTCACCTGACGAGCAAAGCACGTCGCCTGGAGGAACTGGCCGACCTTGGCGTCGGCGATGTCGTGCTCGATATCGGCTGCAACGACGGGACGCTCCTCGGCGGCTACACCCGCGAGGGAATCGAGCGAATCGGGATCGATCCGACGGCTGACAAGTTCCGTGAGTTCCATCCCGCGAACATCACCGCCGTTGCCGATTTCTTCAGCGCTGCCACGTTTCGATCGATCACCTCGAAGAAGGCCAAGATCGTCACCTCGATCGCCATGTTCTACGACCTTGAGGATCCGGTGGCGTTTGCTCGCGAAGTCGCCGAGTCTCTCGCTGACGACGGTATCTGGCACTTTGAACAGTCCTACATGCCGGCCATGCTTCGAGCAGGGTCCTATGACACGGTTTGTCATGAGCACATCGAGTACTACTCGTTGAAGAGCGTATCGAGAATCCTTTCTGCCGCCGGCCTCGAGCCGGTCCACGTGCGATTCAACAGCATCAATGGAGGGAGCTTCTCGGTCAGCGCGAGGAAGAGTGGCGCGGCATTGAACGGGGAGAAGGGACTGACTGAGTGGTTGCTCGGCCAAGAGGACCGAATGGGCCTCCTCAGCCCAGCACCGTTTCGCCAGTTCGAAGAACGCGTCTTCCGTCATCGTGCCGATCTCGTCGCTCTGCTCACGACGTTGAAGAACTCTGGTGCTTCGGTTATGGGCTACGGCGCGTCGACGAAAGGGAACGTGATGCTGCAATTCTGTGGCATCACTCCCGACCTGGTCTCCGCCGTCGGGGAAGTGAATCCTGACAAGTACGGCCGTGTCACGCCCGGCACGAGTATCCCGATCATTTCCGAGGAGGAGATGCATGCGGCTCAGCCGGACTATCTGCTGGTCTTGCCTTGGCACTTCCGTGAGGGAATCCTCCGCCGGGAGACGGAGTTCCTCCGCCGTGGTGGACGTCTCATCTTTCCCCTTCCGGAAATCGAGATTGTTGGCGACTGACGGCCAGAGCACCTGCGCTTCCGACGCGCGTCGCCGAGTGTGCTCCACTCGGTGGCGCGCTTTCGCGTTATCGACCCCGACGAACTGGGTCAGTTCATCCGTTGATTGCCGCCGGACACGGCAGGCCTCGTTCGACTGTGCGCCGCGGCGGTATACCGGGCACCCAGGGCAACGGCGCTCCGCCGTTCGTTGGGCTGCAGCCGCGACCACCACATGCCGACCGTGGCGATGAGGGCGAACGGCACGAGGACCCGATAGCGGTCCGAGGCGGCTGCGGACACGCACGTAATGGCTGCGGGGGCCCAAGCTCCGGACCAAGCACTTCGGAGCCAGACGCGGGGAGCGACGTCGAGAGCCTTCGCCGAACCGAACGTGCATCTTGCGTGGGTCGCGACAGCGACCATCCCTCCGACGATCGTTCCGAGCGCCACGCCTTTCGCTCCGAGAAGCGCCGCCAAACCAATACTCGCAGTGACGTTGGACAACCCTTCAGCCAGAGGTGCCACGCGGACGGAACGGTGATCACCGTTTGCGACTTGGAGGAGGCCAAGGACGGCCGGGATCTGGCGAACGATGACACCGACGACGAGCAAACGCAGCAGTCCCGTGGCCTCGGCGGCAAGTAGATCGCCGTAGAAGAGGCGCATGGTCGCCGGCCCGGCGAGGCAGAGCACTCCTCCAGCTGCGGTGAGCGAACCGATGCTGAGTCTGGTTCCTTCGAGCAACGTTTGCGCCGTCCGCTCCCGAACGCCGTCGATTGTGGCGCGTGCCGACGCGGCGGGCAGCAACGGACTGACCGCAGCCGAGAAGGCAGCAATGAGTAGCGCCACGAACTGCGCGGCAAGTCCGTATGCCCCGACTCGTTCGAAATCGAAACGACTCACGATCAGACCGTCGAGGCCGCTGATCAGCAGCATCGCGATTGACCACCATAGGAACGTGGCGGTGTCGCCCCGGAGTTCGGCGAGATCGCGGCGCGTTGTTTGCCAAACGCAGAGAACGCGAGGTCCGAGCTCGCGGATAGCGGCGACGGAGATCAACGCGGCTGCGCTGATCGTGCCACCGGCGATGACGGACGCGGCGCCGCGAAGCGAGAGGTGAGACCGTGAGACGAACAAGGTCGCGATCGCAGCACTTTTGACGATCAGATTGATCCACGCCGGGGTCCAGGCCCGGCCTGCACCTGCAAAGAACCCACGGAAGGCGGCGGTTGGCAAGGCCAGAACGCTTCCGAGGGCCACAACCGTGAGGGCCGCCGCGGCTTCACCTCGCAGCACCGACGGAGCGCTCGAGAACAGCCACGACCCCGGGCGGGCAACGAGGAGGACGAGCCCGCCGGCGGCGATCGCAAAGCCGCCCAGAAGCAACAACGCGGCTCGGACGCTCCGAAGTTGTGCGTCGCCGAGTTCGGACGATGCGGCGACTCGGCGCACCACGGCGCCAAACAGACCACCCTCGATCAGCCCGATGTACCCGGCAACGCCCACGACGAACACCCAGAGGGAGAACTCGGAGTGCTCGAAGCGGCGAGTCAAGAGCAGCGTGGACAGGATCGCGAAACTCGCATTCACCCCGACGGTGACCAGGTTCGCTGCCGCCTGCCTGGCGAATCTCGTGCTCATCGCGCACCGTAGCTCGGTCGTCTGGCGTGCGACGGGCGTGGGCGAAGTGAGATCGCGGCGACACCGGCAACGTCCGCCGAGACGAGATCGGCGAATCGCTGGGCCGGATCTTCAGCCATTGGTAAACCTGCCGGAGCACCGTGATCGTCGAGCGTCGCCCGGAGAATGGCGGCGGCAAGGCTCGTGACGTCAGAGTCCTCGAATAGCCATCCGACCGCGTCTGAACGCGCGACCCTTGCTCCCATCGCCGTCCCATGCGACGCGATCACGGGCATCCCCGAGGCGACACACTCCAGGAACACGCCGGATTCATCAGTGGCGTACGCCGACGCTCGGTGCGGAAGCAACATGACGTCGACCTGCTCGAAAGCGCGGTCATACCCGATGTCGTCGAGTGGCCCTTCGAGAAGCTCGACTGCGTCGGTCGTGTCAGCGAGCCTTCGCAGTTCTTCGACTGCCCGCTCGGTCGCCGCCTCGGGGCGAGGGTTCGCTTGGATCAGGAACCGTGCTCGCCCGTCCTGTTGCGTGATCGCGGCGATGGCGTCGACCAGATCAGTGAAGCCTTTCGCCGCGGATGCCACGCCGAGGAATCCGAACGTGGTTTGCTCTGGTACCCGGTGTCGCACGTTTCTGATCCGCACGTAGGGGAGCGGAAGGAGAGCAACGCTGCAGCCGTCTGCAACGTCGGAGTTCCGCTCGGCATGGACGACGACTCGAAGATCAACCGTTCGGTTCAGGGCACAGATCGCACGTCGGAAGAGCCCGGTGACTGCGGGCGAAGGACGATTGTGCACGACGACAACCAGGGCACGCGGGCCGCAGCCCGCGATAGCAAGCGCTCGTATCGATAGGTAGGTCCCGACGAGATTGGAGGCGAAACTGTTGGCGACGATGATCGTTGCCCCCGGCGAGTTGCGTCCTGCTCGGAACGTACCGATGAAAGCGTCGAGATTCCCGGCAAGGAGGCCGAGAACGCTCTGGACCTTCGACGGAAGCCATCGCGGCAGACTCGCCTGGAACTCCGGGGCGTACACGCGGAACCGTCGCCGGAGAGAGTGGGGCGGAGCGGGCTGGGTCTCTGGCATGTCGGGTAGACGCCGGTGGACGTATGCCAGCACCCGGGTCCCTCGACATTCGAACTCACGGACGACGGCATCGAGGTACGGACGATTGTGGCCGACCGTGTTGGTGTAGCTGTTGTCCAGGTACACGACATCATCGGTCGTCGGCCCCAACCTCGTCGCCGCTGCCGTCATGCGGCCTTCTTTTGAACCTCGAGTAGTCCGAACGTGTAACGGCGGCCTTCGAAACGGATCGTCGGCTGTCGGGCTTGCAGCTCGATAGTGCCAGTGGTGTGGAGTCCGAAGGTCTGCGCACTGTCGAGCAGCGCTTGCACCTCCTCCGTGGAGAAGATGTTCCACGGCAGACCGAAGAGCGGCGTTTTCGACGTATCGATCTTCTCGGGCCAGTAGTCAAATGACGCCAGGAAGATGCCCCCGGGTCGAAGGAGGCGGGAGACTTCGGCGAAAAGCCTGGATTGGTCGAAGCCATGCTCGATCACCGACACCGAGGTGATGACGTCGAACGACTCATCGTCGAACGGTGTCGCCATCATGTCACCCTTGACGTACGTGCCCCCGGCGCCACCAGTGCCGGTCGGGAAATCAAGATCGATGCCCGTCGCATCACGGACGCCCGATTTCACCAGCGCAGCCATGAGTTCCGAGCGGTACGCGCCCATGTCGAGCACCCTTGCTTCAGGTCCGAAGTCCTTGATTCGCTCGAGCATCCACAGGACATCCCAGCTCTTGCGGATGTCGCCGATCCCCTTGCCTCGGTAGTAGTGGCGGGCCACCGGCAGCCGACCGTAGATCGGCGGAAGGAACGAGAGCCCGCGACGACGAAGGGTCCGTCTGGCCGAGCGGTACTCGCCGCGGCTCTGCATCACTAGGCACGTCATGTGTTTCCCTTCCCGCGCCGGCTCTCGACGCAGTCTTGGTATCGGAAACGAGCGGTCGGAACTGAAGGCCCAGGCCGCGATCACCCCGGCGATTGTGCAGAAGCTGCGCGTGCCACTGCGGGTGACTCCAACGGGCCCGGACCAGCTGGCGCTGATGATTTGCTTCAGTCTCTCGCCGGTGGTGCCGACTCCTTTGGTGCCCGCCCGAGTGACCATCCGTGAAGGAATCATGCCCTCCGACAGACTCGCCAATTCACGTCGTCAGATCGACCGGAACATCACCGTCTCCAGTCGAGAGACTCCGCACTGCCGGGTCTGCCGGGGTGCCTCCATGACTTCGGTTCTCGATCTCGGTGAACAGGCACTCACCGGTTTGTTCCCGCACCCCGGCGAGACGATCGGTGGCGGTCCGCTCAACCTTCTCTGGTGCGGGGACTGCGGACTGCTTCAGCTGAAACACAGCTACGACCCGGAAGCGATGTACGGAAAGGACTACGGATACCGATCGGGCCTCAACGCGTCGATGGTGGCCCACCTGAAGAACAAGGCTCGTCGTCTTGAGGAGTTGGTGGGTCTCGACGCCGGTGACGTTGTCCTAGACATCGGATGCAACGACGGAACGCTTCTGGGCGGGTACTCGGCAGCCGACATCGAGCGAATCGGTATCGACCCAACTGCGGACAAGTTCCGCGAATTCCATCCCTCGAACATCATCGCAATCGCCGATTTCTTCACGGCTGACACGTTTCGCTCCGTGACTCCGAAGAAGGCCAAGGTGATCACATCGATTGCGATGTTCTATGACCTCGAAGATCCGGTGGCGTTCGCCCGCGAAGTCGCGAGCTGCCTTGCCGATGACGGGGTCTGGCATTTCGAGCAGTCCTACATGCCGGCGATGTTGCGAGCAGGTTCTTACGACACCGTCTGCCACGAACACATCGAGTACTACTCGTTGAAGACGGTTTCTCGGATACTCGCAGGCGCTGGGCTCCAGCCCGTACACGTCAGGTTCAACAGCATCAACGGTGGGAGTTTCTCCGTCTCCGCGATGAAGTCAGGCCGAGCATCGACGAGCGAGAAGGGGCTCACGGAGTGGTTGTTGGGCCAGGAGGACCGAATGGGTCTTTGGAGCCCTGCGCCGTTCCGTCAGTTCGAAGAGCGCGTCTTCCGGCATCGTGCGGATCTCGTCGCATTGCTCACGACGCTCCGTTCCTCGGGGGCATCGGTGATGGGGTACGGCGCCTCGACGAAGGGAAACGTGATGCTGCAGTTCTGTGGGATCACCACCGATCTTGTGGACGCGATCGGGGAAGTGAACCCGGACAAGTTCGGACGGGTCACGCCGGGCACAGCGATCCCGATCGTTTCCGAAGAGGAAATGCATGCCGCTCGACCTGACTACCTCCTGGTTCTGCCCTGGCATTTCCGGGAGGGGATCCTCCGCCGTGAAACCGAGTTCTTGCGGCGGGGCGGTCGATTGATCTTCCCACTACCGGAGATCGAGATTGTCGGCGACTGAGTCCCTTCCGGTCGACGGAAGCGGTGGGCCGCTTCTGTCGATCGTCATCGCCTCCATGAACCGACCTGCAGCTTTGAGTTCGGCGGTGCGGCGTTTGCTGAAGCTCTCGGAGGGGCTCTCTGTCGAGGTGGTCGTCGCCGATGCCTCGCCAGTTGGTCAGCAACTCGAACTGGACGATCCGCGTCTGAACGTCATCCACCTCAAGGGACCTGGAGGCGTGGACGCGGACTACGACTGTGCTGTTCGGAGGGCGACAGGACTGTACTGCTGGTTCTTCACCGACGACGATGTGGTCGACGATGACGCCGTCGGCGCAGTGGTCCGGATTCTCGAGCGGACGACACCGGCCGAGACCAGCCTTGTTCTCGTCGACGTGCGGGTTGCCGACCCCCGGGGCAACCAACTCCAGGCATCACTTCTTCCGTCAGCCGCGCCGCGTTCGCTGGCCGCTGGTGTCGCAGCCGAGGCATTCGCTCCGCTGGCACCTCTCCTGACCTACATCGGCTCTGTGGTGATCGACCGGTCTCTCTGGCTGGCCCGCGCGTCAGACGCGTTCGTCGGTTCGGAGTTCCGCCACGTCGGCCTCGTTCTCAGTGCACCTCTTCCGGGAAAGACGGTCGTGCTCGCGAGCCCTGCGGCGACCGTCGTCTATGGGGTTGCTCACTGGGAATCGAGGGCGCTCGAAGTCTGGACGACGAAGTGGCCGACGCTCATACGTTCGAGCGTCTCGAGCACGGCCGCTTGGCCGCTCTTCTATCCAGCGGGAGTGTTCCGTCAAGCGGTGTTCCTGTTGGACTTTCGCGCCCGCGGTCTGTTGACGCGCGCGAACGTGCAGTCGTGCTATCCCTTTGAGAAGACATCCCGGCAGCGGCTTGCCCACACCATCGTGGCTGCTCTTCCGAGGCGGTTCGCGAGGGCGCTTTGCGCTGTGAAGGTCCGCCTTCGAGCGGGGGAGAGCCGGATGCTGCAGTTCGATCTCCGCAGGAGCTGATCTCCGTCACGCGATTCAGGTCGATCCGTTCTCTGGAGGGTCACGTGAGTGAAACGCGCGTCACTTCTGCGAAACACGTTCAAGAGTGTCGCTTCTTCGGTCGAAAGGAGGTAGATGCATGCCTGCACAATCGCGGCCGTGAACTACCTTGCGAAAGCCCTCGTTCTGGCTGAGTCGTTCCTTGAAGCGCATCCAGACGAGACCTGCACGTTGCTGCTCGTCGCAGACGAGGTGCCCAACTGGGTCCCGGAAGTACAGGGACTTCGAGTCTTGTGTCCCAGCGATGTCGGAGTCTCCCAGAAGGTACTGCACCACCAAGCACTGCTGTACGACGTCACCGAGCTGGCCACGGCCCTGAAACCATCACTGTTGCTCCACCTTCTGTCCGAACACGAGCGAGTCGTCTACCTCGACCCCGACATGCAGGTCCTGCGCCCGCTCGCCGCTATCGAGGACGCCTTCGATCGCGCCGCGATCGTCCTGACGCCGCATTTCCGAACGCCGCCGGCGCTGTCAGCGGTTGCGTCACCCACTGAGTACACGATGCTGGAGGTCGGGACCTTCAACCTTGGCTTCGTGGGTGTTTCGCGGGACGCCTCCGCGTTTCTGACCTGGTGGCGCGATCGGCTCGCTGCGGATTGCGTGGTGAGCGCCCGCGAACAACTCTTTGTCGATCAGCGGTGGGTGAATCTTGCCGTCGGCTACTGGGATGTTGCCGTCGTTCGGGACCTTGGTGTCAACCTTGCGTACTGGAACATCGACGAAGGCGAGTTCGAACAGAGCGCTGACGGTCTGTTGTGCGGGCGCCAGCCGGTGGCCCTTTTCCATTTCAGCGGCCTGCCGAAGAGCGGAGACGAACGCTGGACCACGCACGTTCCCGACGTTCAGAAGCAGCCGTCTGGAGATGTCGGCGCGCTGCGATCTGTCTTCGCGAAGTACTCCGACGCGGTGAGGACGCAGTCGGCGATCCTCAACCTCGACGCACGTACGGAGGTGAGCTATCCGTTCGCACGCACTGCCGACGGTGACGTTCTCACTTTGGAGCAGCGGCGCTTTGCCCGCTCGATAACGAAGGCCGGGGCCGGCGAACGCATTCCCGATCCGTTTCGACGTTCCAGCGCTGGGGACTACCGGCGCTGGATGCGGCAACAACGTCTGCATCGTGTTCGCACCGGAGCCAAAGGCATCGCCCAGGGTGTCCACACCTCGTTTCCGGGGATTGAACTCGTGGTCGAGCGGGTCCTTGGGTCGCGCCTGAAAGCTCGACTTCGATCTTCTGCCCGCAGCTAGCTCACGTGAGACGCTTGAGTATTCCCGCCGTCTTGTCCGCAGTCATCGACCACGAGAATGACGAGGCTCGAAGAAGGCCCTTGCGAGCGAGGCTCTCGATTGTTCCGACCTGGTCCGCCGCCGTCCGAAGTGCCGCAGCGAGCGCCGTCATCTCGCGCGAGAGAGCGGCTGCATCATCTGGATCCACCAGGATCGCGGCGTCGCCGGCAACCTCAGGCATCGCCGAGACGTTCGATGTGATGACGGGAGTCCCGCACGCCATGGCTTCGAGAATGGGAAGCCCGAATCCTTCGTATCGGCTCGGGAACACGAGCGCAGTGGCTTCGTTGAGGAGCGTCGGCAGGTCGTCGTAGGACGGATAGGGGATGAACCGGACGGCGAGCCCGCGGCGGTCACGGAACTCCCGAAGGAGAGCATCGAAACCCGGGTTAGGCGGCCCGGCCATCCAGAACTCGAACCCGTCGATCGCCGCGTCGGCAAACCCCTCGAGGGCGAACTCGATGTTCTTGTAGGGAGCGTATCGGCCGAGGTACAAGAAGTACGGCTTGCGTTCGACCCCGAGTGGGCGGAAGTGATCGGCGTCGCACGCGAGCGGCGTCACGTCGATCTTCGTCCGGGCGATCTTCGCCAAACGCACGGCGTCAGTGGCCGTTGCTTCAGAGATTGCGATGACCCGTGTCGCCCGGCGAAGAACCCGCGGCACGTACCGCTTCGTGTACTGATGAAGCGGATGTGATCGCGGGTAGAACAGCTGCGGAATGAAGTCGAACACCGTCACGACCGTGAGGACTCCGCGAAGGAGCGGAGCCTCGGGGACGGGCGAGAAGAGCAACGGGTTCGCCATCTTCCGAAGCCGGGCCGCCAGCACCGTCTCCACCCACGCCAGTCGTCGGGCATGACCGTTCGCTCCGCTGTCCGCGCTCAGGTCATTGCGAATGGATTCGAGGCGAAGGCCGGGGTGCTTCGCCGCCCACGACTCGATCATCGACTCTCGGATCAGCACGATGGGTTCGAACTCTTCGAGGAAGGGCACGACGTTCTGGGCGTAGACACTCAACCCGGTCGGCTTCTCCATCAGCGCAGCCAGGTTGACGACGAGCTGTCTGCGCACGAAGTCCAGTCTGTCGGCTCAGCCGTCGGCCACCTCGGATGC
>JANOJN010000125.1:0-20897 GCA_031418775.1 Acidimicrobiia bacterium | reverse complement strand
GCTTCGGGATCGGAGATGGTCGGAGATATCCGGTTCGAGCCAAGGCTGGCCGGGCGCACCGGAGCGGCTCTGGTAAACGAGGTCCCAACGCCGGTGGGCGTGTGCCGTTCCGAGTCCGGCGATGATCAACGAACAGGCGTCGAGGAGTTGGACCACGTAGTCGCTGGTGTCGGCCATCGACTGAGGGATCGAATGTGCGGTGAACACGATCTCGGCGTCGTCGCTCGACCGGGCGAGGGCGGCGAGCGTGTTGGTCACCATCGGCTCAATGAACCCGGGGTGGTTGTAGAAGACGCGCAGCTTGTCGACCCTCGGGGCGTCGCTCGGATCCAGGGCTGCGAGCGCACGGGCGATGTCCTCGCGATACTGCCGACAGCCACTCGCCGACGAGAACGCACTGGTCACGAACGCGAGGATCCGTCGGGGCGACGACGGTTGGAGCTCCGCAAGCGCTTCAGGGATGTAGGGATGCCAGTTCCGGTTGCCCCACACGATCGGCACGTCGACCCCGTTGCGGGCGAAGGCGGCGCGCATCGACGCGAGCAGTTCCCGGTTCTGACCGTTGATCGGGCTCACGCCGCCGAAGCGGTCGTAGTGGGCGCTGACCTCGACGAGGCGTTCGCTCGGGATGCCGCGTCCTCGGGTGACGTTCTCCATGAACGGCAGAACGTCCTCGGGACCCTCCGGACCGCCGAAGGACACCAGCATGATCGCGTCGTAGGGATCGAGCGGTTTCATGCTTCGCACCTCACGAAGACGCTATCGGCGCGGGTCGCGCAAGCGGCGCGGCACCACGCGTTGTTGGGTCGGGGCGGCGCGAAGCGCAAACGCGAGGACATCACCTCGAGGGTACGCCCGGGACGAACGGCACTGCGGCAGAACACCTCCCAGCGCCGCACGGAGGTGTTCTGCCCCCAAAGATGGGGGCAACCTCTCTCCCAACGCGAGAGCTCGGGGTGGCGAAGGTAGCGTCTGGCACATGATGTCGGACTGGGGAGCACTGGGTTTTGTGCGGGTCGCTGTGGCGGCTCCTCCCGTGCATCTCGGCGACCCGGCAGCGAACGCCGCGGAAATCGCGGGATGGGCGGCGCGCCTGTCAGCCGACGGCGCCGCGCTGATCTGCTTCCCCGAGCTCTCGCTCACCGGCTACACCTGCGAGGACCTCTTCCTCACCGACGGGCTCCGCGAGAGAACCGAAGCGGCCTTGGCATCCCTTGCCGAGGCGACGGCGGCTCTCGACTCGACCATCGTCGTCGGCCTCCCCCTCCGCCTGCCCGATGGCCGCCAGGTCAACGCGGCGGCGGTCCTCGACGCCGGTCGCGTGGTCGGCGCCGTTCCGAAACAGCATCTTCCGAACGCCGCCGAGTTCTACGAACGACGCTGGTTCACCCCGGGCTTCGGCCTCGACACCACCGCCACCCTGGCGGGCCTCGACCCGTTCCCGGTACATCCGAACCTGCTGTTCCGTCGGGGACCGATCCTCCTCGGGATCGAGATCTGCGAAGACCTCTGGGCCCCGGACCCTCCATCGACCGCTCTGGCCATCGGCGGAGCGAACGTCATCATGAACCCGTCGGCCAGCAACGAACTGGTCGCCAAGGCCGACTACCGACGCGAACTCGTCCGCCAGCAGTCCGCCCGAACCCACACCGTCTATGCCTACGCCGGTGCCGGGCCGACCGAGTCGACCAAGGACCTCGTGTTCGGCGGTCACACGATGATCGCCGAGAACGGTTCGATGTCGGCCGAGGGCGAGCGGTTCCGACTCGACGGCGCATCGACATCGGCCGACATCGACATCACGCGGATGCTGAACGAACGCGCCCGTGACGTGACGTGGTCCACAGCACCCCGCCGCGACACGATGCGCATCGTCGAGATCGGGCGACCGCTACCCGCTCTCCGAGAACTGCGCAGAACGTTCGCCCGCAATCCGTTCGTCCCCGACGACCTTGCCACCCGCGATGCGCGCGCCGAGGAGATCCTGGCAATCCAGTCGACCGGACTCGCGCGACGCGTTCTCGCCGCACACGCCGAGAGTTTGGTCATTGGGGTCAGCGGAGGGCTCGACTCCACCCTTGCGTTGCTCGTGTGCGTGGAGACCATGAGGCGACTCGGCCGCTCGAACACCGCGATCGTCGGCGTGACCATGCCAGGGCTCGGCACGACGCAGCGCACTCGCACCGTCGCCGATGACCTCATGGAGCTCCTCGGAGTCACGGTGCGGGTGATCCCGATCGGCGACGCCGTCGCCCAGCACTTCCGCGACATCGGCCACGATCCAACCGACCACTCGATCGTGTTCGAGAACGCCCAGGCACGAGAGCGGACGCAGATCCTGTTCGACATCGCCAACCAGGTCGGTGGCATCGTGGTCGGAACGGGGGACCTCAGCGAACTGGCGCTCGGATGGTGCACGTTCAATGCCGATCACATGGCGAACTACGGCGTCAACGCGTCCGTCCCGAAGACGCTGGTCCGCCATCTCGTGCGGTGGTTCGCCGATCACCGTGCCGGCAGCGGCGCCCGACTCGACGCCGTCCTCCATGCCGCGGCCGACATGCCTGTATCGCCCGAACTGCTGCCCCCCGACGCCGCGGGGAACATCGTGCAGGAAACCGAGGACGTGATCGGTCCGTACGAACTCCACGACTTCTTCCTCTTCCACCTTCTACGCAACGGCGAGAGCCGAGAGAAGATCGGTGCCATCAGCAGGGTTGCCTTCGCCGGGACCTATGGCGACGAGGACATCGACCGCTGGCTCGACGTGTTCTGGAGACGGTTCCACTCCCAGCAATTCAAACGGACGACGCTGCCGCCGGGCCCGAAGGTCGGATCGGTCAGTGTCTCGCCACGAGGCGACCTACGGCTCCCCGACGAGCTGCGAGGGTGAAGCCGGGCACCCGCCGCTGACGCTGGGAGAGAGGTTGCCCCCATATATGGGGGCAGAACACCTCCGAACGCCACACGGAGGTGTTCTGCCGCAGTTCCCGAGCGGACCGTCGGCGAACGCGACGGTGGAGCGGCCCGGAGACCGCCCCACCGGGCACTTCAGACGCCGCGAACCTCAGGCGAGGTCCTGCGGGTCGTCAGGTCAGGCGAGTGCTGAGCAGATCGTGTCGGTCAGCAGGCGGGCGACGGTGTACGGATCCATGTTGGCGTTCGGGCGACGATCCTCCATGTAGCCCTTGCCATCGATCGGGACCTGCCAGGGGATGCGGACCGACGCGCCACGGTTCGACACGCCGTAGGAGTACTTGTTGTATGGCGCCGTCTCGTGCTTGCCGGTGAGGCGGCTCTCGATGTCGTGGCCGTAGTTCGACACGTGCAGGTCGACCTTCTTGCCGAGGGCGATACACGCCTTCTCGATGACCTTGTAGCCGCCGTCTTCGCGCATGGCCTTGGTGGAGAAGTTCGTGTGGGCGCCGGCGCCGTTCCAATCGCCCTTCTCGGGCTTGGCGTCGAGGGAGATCACGACGTCGAAGTCCTCGGCGATGCGGTGGAGCAGCCAGCGGGAGACCCACAGCTGATCGGCGACCTCGAGCGTGCCGAGCGGTCCGACCTGGAACTCCCACTGACCGGGCATGACCTCAGCGTTGGTGCCGGAGATCGAGATGCCGGCATCGAGGCACGCCTGGGTGTGGGCTTCGACGATGTCGCGACCCACAACACGGCCGGTGCCGACGCCGCAGTAGTACGGACCCTGCGGCCCGGGGAAGCCGGTCTTCGGGAAGCCGAGCGGACGGCCTTCGGCGGTGAGCATCGTGTACTCCTGCTCGATGCCGAACCACGGCTCCTGCTTGCCGTACTTCTTGGCGACCTTTGCCGCTGATGCGCGCGTGTTGGTCGAGTGCGGTGTCATGTCGTTGAGGAGGACCTCACACATCACCAGAATGTTGTTGCCGCCACGGATCGGGTCCGGACAGCTCCACACTGGACGAAGCACGCAGTCGCTCTTGTCGCCGGGCGCCTGCTCGGTCGAGGAGCCGTCGAAGCCCCAGATGCCGGGTTCGGCACCGTCGGCGACGATCTTGGTCTTGTTGCGGAGCAGCGGGCTGGGCGACGTGCCGTCGATCCAGATGTATTCGGCTTGGTACGCCACAGGGGGCCTTTCGTTGTGTCCCGGGCAGGTCTCGACCGGGAGTGAGTAGTGGTGAAGATCAGCTTCTCCGGCCGAACTGGTGTTGCGCGCAGTGGAGCGAAGCGGAGCGGCGCAGCACCGAGCGAGCAGAGTCCTTGAGGAGAGGTACACACGATTGCAGGGTGTCGTTTCCCAACAGTTGCTCGTTTGTGACAGGTATGTGAACGGATACGGCATTTCATGTTTTCCGGCCTGAGCTCGTTACGGGTGTGTGAACGGGCTGTTCCCGACGTTTCACGTCCGCCGACAAGTAGGCCACGATGGTAAGCGTGCCGATTGATACCGCCGGACCCGACGACGACGCATCGCCGACCTTCGAAGAGGGCGACGACCGCATGGGAAGGATGTCGGACCAGAACGAGTACGTGATGCGCACGATGGAGGAGCGCCGCGTCCGCTTCGTGCAGCTGTGGTTCACCGACGTGCTCGGTTCACTCAAGAGCCTCGTGATCACTCCGGCAGAGCTCGAAAACGCACTGGAAGAGGGCATCTCCTTCGACGGATCGGCGATCGACGGGTTCAGCCGCCAGATCGAATCCGACATGCTCGCCAATCCCGACGCGAACACCTTCGAGATCGTCCCCTGGCGCACCGAAGAGCCGGTGGCCCGGATGTTCTGCAACGTCACGGAGTTCGACGGCACCCCGTTCCTGGGTGATCCGCGACAGGTGCTGCGCCGCAGCCTCGATCGGGCGGGGGCCCTGGGCTACCAGTTCTTCGCCAGCTCCGACCTCGAGTACTTCTATTTCGCCGACAACGATCCGAGCCGTCCGCCCAAGCCGCTCGACACGTCGAGCTTCTTCGATCTGTCCGCTGCGGACGCCGCCGGCGATCTCCGTCGCAAAACGATTTCGCACCTCGAGGCCCTCGGCATCCCGGTGCGCTACAGCCACCACGAAGAGGCCCCGAGTCAGCAGGAGATCGACCTCCGCTACACCGACGCGCTCACGATGGCGGACTCGATCATGACGCTGCGTTTGGTCGTGAAGGAAGTCGCCATCGAGCGAGGCGTGTATGCCACTTTCATGCCGAAGCCGATCGCCGGCGTCCAGGGCAGCGGCATGCACACGCACCTGTCGCTCTTCCGCGACGGGAACAACGCCTTTTACGACGCCCATGACCCCTACTTCCTTTCGTCCACGGCGAAGCAGTTCCTCGCCGGGGTGCTACGCCATGCCCGCGAAATCACCGCGGTCACCAACCAGTGGGTCAACTCCTACAAGCGCCTTGTCCCCGGCTACGAGGCGCCGACGTCGGTCACCTGGGCCCGACACAACCGTTCGGCCCTCGTACGCGTCCCGACCGCCAAGCGCAACCGGGAGTCGTCGACGCGCATCGAATATCGCGCCCCCGACCCGGCCTGCAACCCGTACCTCGCCTACGCGGTGCTGCTCGCCGCCGGGCTGCGCGGCATCGAACAGGGCTATGAGCTCCCGCCCGAGCTCGACAACCAGGAACTCACGGCGGCCCAGATGCTGGCATCGGGAATTGCCCAGCTTCCGGGGTCGCTCAGCGAGGCGGTCGATGTGATGGAGGCAAGCGAGCTCGTGCGAGACGCGCTGGGCGAACACGTCTTCGAGTGGTTCATCCGCAACAAGCGGGTCGAGTGGACCGGCTACAAGACGCACGTGAGCCAGTTCGAGCTCGACCGCTACCTCCCCGCCCTCTAGCCGTCGATACGTACACCTACGATCATGGCTCTCAGTCCGATCCTCGTCTTCCCCGATCCGCCGCCCGCGGTCCTCGCCCAAACACTCGACCTCGCCGGGTACCGGTGGCTGAGCGCGTCGACACCCAGCGCCGCCGAACGACTCGAACCCGACGACGGCTGGGGCGCAGTGATCGTCACCGCCGACACCGACGCCGAGGGGGCCTGGGCACTCTGCCGAGCGCTGCGCAAGCGTGACGTCCCGGTCGAGCCCCTGCTCCTGCTCGTGAGCGGCTCGCAGCTCAACGACCTCGAGCTCCGCGAAGACCTCTTCGACGACTTCTGCCTGTCGCCGTTCCATCCCCGCGAATTGGAAGCCCGCCTGCGCCATCTCCTGTGGCGCGCCGGCAAGGGAAGTCGGCCGGAAGTGGTCGAGTACGGACCGCTGATCCTCAACCTCGAGACCTACCAGGCCGTGATCGAGAAGCGACCGCTCGATCTCACCTACATGGAGTACGAACTCCTCAAGTTCCTCGCTACGCACCCAGGAAAGGTGTTCACCAGGGAGACGCTCCTCTCACGGGTGTGGGGGTACGAGTACTACGGCGGAGCGCGCACCGTCGACGTCCACATCCGTCGCCTGCGGGCAAAGCTCGGCGACGAGCACAACCTGATCCACACCGTGCGGTCCGTCGGCTACCGCTTCGGCACGGGTCGCTGGGGGAACTGAACCGCCGCCCCGCGCCGTCGACGCCGCGAGGGCCGTCAGGAGTTCAGGGAAATGAGCTCGCTGCCCTCGTGACGCTCGTCGGCGTCGTTGGACAACAACACGCCGTGCAGCGCAGAGGCGATCGCGCCGGTGAGGAAGAAGCCCACCGGGAAGACCGCCACCATGAACACGATGAGCGCAATGGCACCGAGCATTGTTTCGTCCTCCGGCCGGATCAGGGGGTCGTGATACCGGCCGGGCCGGTGTAGGCCAGGAACTCGATCTCGACGATGGCGCCGAGCGCCATCGTGACGTTGCCCACGGTGGACCGGGTCGGCCGGTGCCCGGCGAAGCACTCCGAGTAGGCCGCGTTCATCGTGGCGAAGTCGTCCATCGTGGCGAGGAAGACCGTGCACTTGACGACATCGGTGAGCGAGGCGCCCGCCGAGGCGAGCAAACCCTCGGCGTTGCGGAAGATCTGGCGGGTCTGGGCGTCGACACCACCCTCAACGAGCGATCCGTCGGCGAGGCCGAGCTGACCCGAAAGGATCACCAGGTCACCGGCGCGGAGGACGGGCGAATAGGGGCCTACGGGTTTCGACACGCCGACGAACCTAGCGCATGTTCGCAAGAGCCCCGGGGCTGTCGCTAAAGGGTCCGAGCCCGCTCCGGTGCTGGATCGGGCGATCCGCAACAGCCACGGAACTTCCGCTTCCGTGCGCTCGCGAGACGAGCGAGCCTCACGCAGTTTGCGTCGGAATGCTCAGCTGAAGGAGTTGCCGCAACCGCACGAACGCGTTGCGTTCGGGTTGTCGATGGCGAAACCGCCGCCCTGGAGGCTGTCCTTGTAATCGAGCGTCGCGCCCTTGAGCATTCCTGCACTGGTGGCATCGGTGACGACGCGGATCGTGCCGCACTCCTTCACGAGGTCGTCGTCGGCCACTTCGCCGTCGAAGAACATCTCGTAGGAGAAGCCCGAGCATCCGCCGGGGCGGACAGCGACGCGCAGCGCGAGCGACGTGTCGCCTTCGGCTACGAGAAGCGCGGCGACCTTGGCCGCGGCGGCGGCGGTCACGACGATGGTGTCGGACTTGCGGCCGAGACCGATCTTCACAGCGGTGGGGGCGTCTTGCACGCTCATGGGAAGCTCCTCGTTGCGGTGTCCGGGAGGGGAACCCGGACAGGTGTGTACGGTCACATCGACCGGACGGAAAGAAAGTGTACCCCCGCCGGTACAATTGCAGCCATGCCCGGCGTCACTTCCCCCGACCAGGCCGGCGAACACGTCGCATCGACACTCCCACCGGTAGGCCGGACTCCCCGTCCCTCTGTTGACGACGTCCGACAAGTCCTGCGCGGCGTCATGGACCCGGAGCTCAACGCGGACATCGTCGAGCTCGGCATGGTCGAGCGAATCGACGTTCTGCCCGACGCCACCGTCGAGGTCGTGATCGCGCTGACCATCGCAGGCTGCCCGTTGCGCACCCAGATCCGAGACGACGCCCGATCGAAGATTCGCGGGCTCGAAGGCGTGCACGACGTCGTGATCAGCTTCGGGGAGCTCAACGCCGAGCAGCGCAGCCAGGTGATGCAGCGCGCCCGATGGAAGGCCAGGGAAAACGCTCCCACGACCGAGGTGCCGGCGACGACCCGAGTGCTCGCGGTCGCATCCGGCAAGGGTGGGGTCGGCAAGTCTTCCGTCACCGTCAACCTGGCGGCGGCGCTGGCGGCCCGGGGTTTCGTCGTAGGGGTGCTCGACGCCGACATCTGGGGCTTCTCGGTTCCCCGCATGCTCGGACTGGAAGGACGCCTCGGCGGCGCTGGCGGGAAGATCGAACCGTCGAGCCGTTCCGTCGGCACCGGAGAGATCCGAGCGGTGTCGATGGGGCTCGTCGTCGACGACGAGGACAAGGCGATCATGTGGCGGGGCCTGATGCTGGCGAAGGCCGTCGAGGAGTTCCTCACCAAGGTCCGCTGGGGCAAGATCGACTACCTCCTCATCGACATGCCCCCCGGGACCGGCGATGTGCAGATGGCGCTCGGCAGGCTTCTCCCGCGTACCGAGCTCCTGATCGTCACGACCCCGAACCTCGCCGCGCAGAAGGTTGCAGTCCGCGTCGCCGACATGGCCCGCCGGAGCTACCTCAAGATCGCCGGCGTCGTGGAGAACATGAGTGCGTTCACCGACTCCGTCGGGGTCGAGCATCATCTGTTCGGCGAGGGCGGCGGCGCGCGGCTGGCCGAGGAGACCGGAGCCCCGCTACTCGCGCAGCTTCCCATCGCGCCTGCGGTCTCTTCGGGAGGCGACATCGGTGAGCCGGCGGCGTTGGCCGAACCGATGTCGATCGTGGGGCTGGCGTTCGCTGCGCTGGCTGAACGCATCGCTACCGACGTGCTCCCGCCGGTCGAGATGTCGGGATGCACCGCACGCCTGTTGGGGGCGATCGAGGAAGCACTCGGGCCGACCGGGGCCGGGGGGCGCTGACCGCGCAGGTCAGTCGAACTCGCCGGTCCTCTTCGGTCGGCGCGGGATCGCGCCGATGGCATCGCGAACCCTGAGCTCCGGTGTGAGGAGTCGAAGGGCGCTCACCCCACACAGCGCCGCGATACCGAATGCCACCACGAGAGGACCGGTCGGCGAGCGGGTCGGCGGTCCTCCGACCGCGGAGCCGGCGAACCAGCCGAACACGACTGCCGCCACGATCACCGTCCAATGAATCGGGCGCCAGGCGGGCGACCGGAACACGAGCACCATCAGGACCGCGATTCCGAGCGTGACGAGCGCGGCCCGGCGTAGCCAGCCGACGAGCGCCGAGCTCACTGTCGACGGTCCGTCGCCGATGTCGCGGATCGCCGCGTTCGCGCTCGGCGCCAGCGTGCGCATGCTGGTTCCGGCGAGGTCGCTCATCATCGGGGAAATCGCCACCGCGCGTCGCGACGACAGCACCCGATTCTCCGTGAGCACGGTGGTGAGCATGTCGACCGAAGTCGCGATGTCGCCGGCCCATGGTGGGAACGCCACAACGTCGTGGACCACGACGGAGACCGACCGTGTCGAGCCCGGATCCCGAAGCACCAGGCGGTCACCGGGCCGAAGAACCCCTCCCCGAACCGAAGCCAGCCGTTCGCTGATCACGACAGTTCCGGAGGGAAGATCGACCGACGCTGACGAGGGCCCGGGGGATCGACCACGGGGGATCCAACCGTCCCCGAGACCGTCGCCGGCGGCGAGCGCCAGGGAGGGGGTCGCCGGGATGTCGATCCCGCCGCCATCGACCAGGAGAGTGGCGGTGTGCAGGACACGGCCACCGCTGACACGGACAAGTTGCCTGGCCAGACCCGCGGCATCCGTGTCGTCGCTGAAGAGGACCGAGGATCGCCACGGCGCGGCCACCGTCGCCGTGGCGGCGAGACCCTGGGACGCCGCCACCGGAAGAACGACGAGACCCGTCGCCGCGGCGACCCCGGCGAAGCTGCGCGTGCGCAAACGGCGGACGGGACGAGCCGTCACTCGGCGCCCGAATGGCGGGCGCTGGAGCACTGTGCCTCCGAGGATCAACGCACCTCCGACGATCAGCGCGATGAAGCCGGCGGCGGGCGTCCAGATCGTCGAGCGATGACGCAAGAGCACAAAGCTCCCCGCGGACGCCAGGACGCCGAAAATCGAGAGAACGGGACCGGGAAAGCGGGTAGCCGAGACTCGACCAACCATCCGGAGCAGAGGAGACGGCACGATGACGCCGATCGACCGAAGCAACGAGGGGGCCAGAGCCAGACCTCCGGCGAACGTGAGCGCCTGGGTGATCGTCGTGGCGCCACCGGTGATCGATCGATCGATGGGTACGTAGGCGCCTATCGTGGCGCGGACCGCTAGGGCGGCCACCGCGCCGGCGCCCAGTCCGATCGTCGTGCTCAGGCCGAGGAAGGCGGTTTCGATGGCTACCGACGAACGGCTCCGAAGGCCGAGGGACCGCAGGACCTCGCGCTGCACGCCGTGACGCTTCCGACGGGCGAGGAACGAAATGGCCGCGCACGCGGCGGCTGCGATGTACAGCGCGACGCGCGACAGGCGACGAGAAGGCGCCGAAGCCTCGAGTTCGACGCGGAGCCGCTCGACGTGCGCGGCCTTCACGGCGATCACGGTGGCCGGTATCGGTGCAGCGACGCGAATGGTCGAGCCTCCGAGTCCGATCGGGTCGTCGGCAGGAAGGGTGGCCGGTCCGATCGACGGATTCGCGAGGATCTCGTCGAGGAGGGCGACGGTCGCGCCTGAGCGGCGAAGGCCGTCGAGGGCATCGCCCTGGTTCGAGACGGCGACCACGAACTGGGCGTTCGACGAAGCCCCCCGATCCGCCAACGCGTCGATCGTCGTCGTGATCGTTCCGGGCGCAACGTAGACGACCGGCCGTTGGGCCGGGCGTCCGAATGACGGGTCACCGAGACCGCGCAGGTCGGCTGCAGCGAATCCGCGGCCTGTGCCGATGGGGAGCACGCGGACGTCGCGGCTGATGCCGCCCATCGACAGTCTGCTGAGGGCGGGGGGGCCCGAGGCGCTAGCCAGCGAACGGCTGATCGCCACGTCGCCAACGGCGAGCGGGGCCACGCCGGCAAGACCCGTTTGAACGGGATTCCCGCCGAATGACTGCCCGACGGCGACGTCCATCTCGACGACCGTGACGTCGAGATGTCGGTCGCCGATCTGCAGCGCCCCGTCCATCATCACCAACGCCATGAGGTCGTCGACCGAGCTGCTCATGCGAACGTCGGCGGAGCGGGCACGGGTCAGGGCATCGAGCGCCTGATTGCGGGAGTCGACGTCGGGCGAAACGACCAGTTCGTCGACGGGTCCGAGATGGCGGACGGCCGAAGCCGCCACCAGACCGTCGGCGTGTGCGCCGAGGGCGAGCGCCAACGAGGCGAACACGACGGACGCGCTTATCGGCACGATCACGTATCGACGGTTCGTCTCGGATCGGACGAGCACCGTCACCACGCGGCGAATGGCCGGCCGCGTCGCCAGCACGACCAGGAGCGGGATGACGACCGCGCCAAGCGCGAGTGCGGCCACGGTCGACGAACGGCGCGACCACGAAAGCCAGCAGAGCAGGACGGAGAGATCAGCAGTCAGGACGAGCAGGAGGCTCGAGCGGAACTCGGCAGATCCGGCCGCCGTCGCGGATTCACGGCCGGGCGCTGGGCCGTCGTCCTCGAACGGTTCGGATCGACCGGTCATGCGTGTCCGCGCCGACGCTTCGACGTCACGCGACGACAGGGTGAAGTGATCCGTCGCGGAGCACGTACGTCGTGTTCGCGCAGGCCAGGAGCACCGGGTCGTGGGTGGCGGCCACGACGGTCAGGCCGTCGTGGCAGAGCTCGAAGATCAGGGCGTAGATCTCCGCCATCGTCTCGGGATCGATCGCTGCACTCGCCTCGTCGAGCCAGAGGATCGCCGGTTCCCCGACAAGGGCCCGGGCGATCGCGACACGCCGACGCTCCCCGGCGGAGAGCTCCGAGGTCCGGTGGTCCGGGGACTGCAGTCGAACGAGCGCAACGGCCGCATCCGCTTCGACCCGCGCGTCGGCCGCGTCCCAGCCGCTGAGCAGAAGGGGCAATTCGATGTTCTCCACGGCGCTGAGGTCGGCGAGCAGCTGGGGCTCCTGGGGGACGTAACCGACGGTCGTTGCTCGAAGATCGGCGATCTGTTCGTCCGTCGCGTCGCGGAGCGATGTTTCCCCGACCATGACCGTGCCGGCGTCGATGCGGTGCAGCCCGGCGAGGCATTCGAGCAACGTCGTCTTCCCGGAACCGGAGCGTCCGGTGATCACGGCCACCTCCCCCGATCTGACCGTCAGCTCGATCCCCGAGAGGACCGCGCGCCGTCGACCGCGGGCAGTCTGCGACGCGACGAGACCCGTGCACCGCACGGTGATCGGCGCGGCCGGCGTGACGACCGGGGGACGACCGGCCGGCATCACCATCGACGACGGCCGGAGCACGGGCACCGTCGGCGGAGGTTCCGGGGCGAGCGGCGCGACGTCCGGTCGGTCGACGGTCTCGCTGATCGCGTCGAGAGAGTCGGGAGCCACGGTCGGCGCCCAGCCAGCGCGCGTTTCGCTGACGGGTTCGGAGCGATCGAACGTCCAGGCGCTCTCCGACAGCAGGTCGTCGAGCTCCGCAGAGACGTTCGGCGCCTCTCCTGTTTCCGGGAGGAGCGACGGCCACGTCGTGGCGGGAAGGTCATCGAACAATCCGGTGACAGTGTCGGTGATCGTTCTGGCAGCGGAGTCTGACTGAGATTGTGCGTCAGTCGGCTCGCCGACCCCGGGGATGCCTTCCTTCGGGTCGGTGGCGGGCCAGGTGGTCACGGGCATGATGTCGAAGAGGCCGAACGACGTCGCGACCGGCTCCGGAGTCGGCCCGGGAACAACGGTGTCGAACCAGTTCTCCGGCCGAAGCGCCGCGTCGATCGCCAAGGCGCTCCAGGAAGGTCCTGCGGTCTCGTCCGTCGCCCCGCCGTCGACGGGCAGCTGCACGATGACGGGCTCCTCGACGGGGGAGGCAAAGGCCACGATCCAGGGCGTTGCTGCGGTTTGTCCGACACCTGCGTCTTCCGTCTCCGCCGGCGCAACGATCAAAGAAACCGGTGTCGTGAGGCGAGCGGCCACGCCTTCCGCGTCCGATACCGGTGGAACGGTGACGCGGCGTCGGGCGAGCGAGAGCTCTCTCAGGAAGTCGGCCTGACTAGCCCGATCCCGCGGTAGGGGAAGCGTCATCGTCGCCCGGCCCGAATCATCGTGTTCGTTGGTCATGACGGCGGGGAGGACAGCTCGCACAGGGCTTTTCATCGGCACGCTCGCCTTCCGGCTTGACCGCGCGGCGACCCGACACCCGCAGCGACGGCGCGCGCCCGGCTTCGGGCTGACGTTGCGAGACGCCCGTTGATCATCGGCGGGGGTGCCACCCGTCGCCGACGAGTCGCTCGAGCGTCTTGCGGGTAGGGGTCACGAAGCGGATCTCTCCCGCACGCTCTGCCGCGAGAGCCGTCGCCGGGTCCCACCAGTCGCCATGGACGATCTCGCGTCCGTCGACCCGCACCACGGCATCCGGCGGCGCCTCCACGATGAAGAACCGCGTGTCGTAGCGTCGTGGTGCGCCCATCGGCGTCACCCAGCGGCCCCATGGGGCGAAGCGATGCACGGGAATCGTCAGCTCCAGGCGCCTCAGGGCGTCGGAAAACGGCTCCTCGGCCCGGAGCATGCCGACGTGCTCCTCGGTGGCCCATCGACCGTCAGGAGCGTGGGCGAGAAGGATGCCGGCCTCCTCGAAGCACTCCCGGGCGGCGGCGGCGATCGCGAGGTGATCGATGGCCTCGAGTGCGGCGAGGGACGACGGATGGTCGACACCGGATGTGGGGATGTGGGAGTCGCTCTCGTCAACTGCGCCGCCTGGATAGAGGTGAACGCCCGCCACGAAGCCGCTGCGATCGTTCCGGCGCAGCAACAGGACCTCGACGGCCGAGCCAAGCCGGGCGACGGCGGAGTCGACCCCCGAAACGGGGCGAACCACCAGCACCGTCGCCGACGCCTTCACGGGCACGTGCGCGCCGTCCTCGGAGACGGCCCGCCCAACGAAGGTGCTCCCCGGTGCCCGGCGGTCGTCGTCCATGCCGACGAGGGTACCCGGGTACCCGGACAGCCCATCTCCGGGCAGTACCGTTTTCCCCATGGCTGTGCCCACAGATCGCGAGGGGTCGCCGCCCTTCGCCGAAGAGGGCGCCGACGCATGGGCCCCCGACGACGCCGACTGGTTGGGCGACGACGCGTCTGAATCATTCGGAGTGATCAGCGCGAACGGCGAAACCGGGCCGGACGCACCGGCCGCGTCGGCACTCGCATCGGGGAACAACGCCATCTTCGACCAGGAGTCGGTGGCCGAGGTCCCGCCTCGGCGGACGCCGACGCGACGCGACATTCGGAGGAGGAAGCGGGCCAAGCGCCGCGCCGCCGATCACCGCCGCAAAGAGCTGGCAAAACGCTTCGCCCCTCGACGCCGCATCGTGCCGCGCAGTGTCATCGGCATCTGTCTGCTGCTCCTCACGACGGCGCTGGCGGTCGGTGCCATAAGTGCAGCGCTCTACATGAACTACGCCTACAAGAAGGACCGTTCAGAATCGCTGGTCCAGGGACTCGATCGACGCATCGAGCAGGGTTCGGCCAAGATCAACGCGGAAGCGACGAACGCCCAGGCCCGAATCCAGGATGAGCTGGCGCCGCTGAGCAAACTCGCCGCCACCGGCGACACGCTGGCCAACCTGCTGAACGCGTCGAAAGCCTCGATGTGGGTGGTCCGGACGTTCGACGAAGCCGGCGCTCCGGCGTTGGGGACGGCGTTCGTCGTCGCCGCCGATGGTCAGCGATCGTTCCTTTTGACGTCCTACGACGTCATCCGCTCCGGCACCCGTGACCCGGGGCCGACCGTGACCCTGCGGCAGGGCACCACCGATATGAAGGCCACGCTGTGGACGTGGGACGAGGCGAACGACATCGCGTTGCTCATCGTCGACGAGCCGAGCCTGCCGAAGCTGTCGTGGGCACGCCCCAACGACGTGCGCCTCGGAAGCCAGGTGTTCGCGTTGAGTGCCCTCGGCACCGCGGGCGGCGCGGTCACGCAGGGCTTCGTCGCCGACGTGTCGGCGACCGGGCTCCAGCACACCGCCCCACTTGGCACGGCGTTTCGTGGCGGTCCGTTGACCGACGACCGCGGCCGGGTGATCGGGATCAGTTCGCGCACGTTCTCACCTCTCGGCTTCACGTCCGACGACGTGTGGTTCGCCCCGCCGATCGGCGTCGCCTGCCGCAAGGTCCTGCGGTGCGAGGCCGACGTCGTCCGCGGTGCCGGAGCGCAGCGCTGAGGCTCGCTCCAATCGTCGATGGGCCCCGCCTCCGCTGCGCTTCGGCACCCACCGACCGGGCCTCTTCGGGGTTCCCTCGGCCGACTCGCTGCGCTCGCTGGCCTTGCTCACCCATGGCCCGAACGTTGATCGTCTCGACGGTGTAGCCCTGCCGCAACCCGGCGCTGCTCCTCGTCAGGTGGAGGCGCTGGGGTCGACCTGCTTCGCTTCGCGTGAGCCGAGGGCGAGCAGCCCGATGGCACCGGGCATGTCCGCCGCCGGGCAGGGACGCCCGAAAAGGAACCCCTGGGCCTGCTGGCAGCCGAGGCGTTCTAGCTGAGCGAACTGCTCCGGCGTCTCCACGCCCTCCGCAACCACACAGAGTCCGAGCTCAACAGCCATCGCCACCACGGCACCGACCAGCGCGCTGTCACGACGATCGGCCCCGAGACCCTGGACGAACGAGCGATCGATCTTGAGGCAATCGATCGGGAGGTCGCGCAGGTAGGATAGCGAGGAATACCCGGTGCCGAAGTCGTCGATGGACACCCGCACACCGAGATCACGAAGACGAAGGAGCGGTCCTGTCGCGAGCTTGCGGTCGGCCAGGATCGTCTCGGTCAGTTCGAGATGCAGGTTCTTCGGGTGCAGGCCGAACTTGTCGAGCGTCCGCGACACGAGTTCGACGAAATCATGGGCCAGCAGCTGACGGACCGACACGTTGACCGAGACCGTCACGGACGAATCGACGAGTCCGCTGTCGTGCCACTCGGCGAGCTGCGACACCGCGTTCTCGAGGATGCGCTGACCCAACGCGTGGACGACGCCGCTGCCTTCGGCCAACTCGATGAAGTCGAGCGGAGGGATCACGCCACGGGTCGGATGGATCCACCTGGCAAGCGCTTCGAACGACATCAGACGTCCGCTGGCGACGTCGATGATGGGCTGGAACCAGGCCACCAGCTCACCGGCGATGAGCCCGCGCTGCAGATCCTCCAGGAGAGCGAACCGCCGGAGGATCTTGTCCTCCATCTCGTCACTGAACACTTCGATGCGGTTGCGTCCGCTGCTCTTGGCCCGGTACATGGCGATGTCGGCCTTGCGGAGCAGCGTTGCCGCGTCGATGGTCTTGTCCTGATGGGCATTGCCGACCATCACGCCGATCGAACCGCTCACCGTCACCTGTTGCCCGGCGATCTGCACCGGCTCGCGAAGAGCCTCGAGGATCCGGCTGGCCACGGTGCTCGCGTGAAGGGCATCGGTCGATGTCTCGGCGACCACCACGAACTCGTCGCCGCCGAGTCGGGCCACCGAGTCGGCGTCACGCAGCGTCTGCGAAAGGCGTCGCGCCACGATGCGCAGGAGGTCGTCGCCGGCGCCGTGGCCGAGCGTGTCGTTCACGTCCTTGAAGCCGTCGAGATCGATGAGGATCACCGTGACGTTCTCCCCGGTGCGCACACTCCGGGCCAGAGCCAGTTCGATGCGGTCGAGCAGAAGAGACCGGTTCGGGAGACCGGTGAGGGGGTCGTGGAGCGCCTGATGGGCGAGCGCCCGTTCGGCGTTCCGACGCCCGATGGCGTTGGCCAGCACGTTGCCGATGCCGGTGAAGACGGCGTAGTGCTCGTGGGTGAAGCGTTGCGTCGGATCCGTCGGCTCGAGAGTCAACATGCCGACGAGATTGCCGGCAAGGCGCAGGGGTACAAGAAGAAGCCGTTCGACCGGAGGTGCGTCGACGACGTTGATCGCCTGCACGAGCGCATCGAGCGGACCTGCGGGCGATGCGTCGACGACGGCGCCCGAGAAGAAGTCGGGAGCGAGCGACCGCATGAGGGTGAGCGGCAGATCGGGCAGATGGCTCACCAGCGACTCGCCGCTGGTGCTCTCGTCGTTGCCGACGAGGAAACGCATGAACTCATCCGGTGCCCACAGCACAGCCCGCCGGAACCCGGCGTGGCGACAGAGATCGTCGAGCGTCTCGTGCAGATCGCGCTCGGTGTCGTCGACGGTGCTGTTGGCGAAGCGTGCGGACGTGTTGGCCAGCAGCGCCCGGTCGGCCGAAGCCGCCGACGCCTGGGCCTGCGCATCGCGGAGCGCGTCGACGTCGCGGACGACCACCACGATGCCTTCGATGGCGGCGTTGGCCAGTTCGTTCACGACCTCGACTTCGACGTCGTGCATGTCGGCGGAGCGCGACACCATGCGGCAGTCGCGCCGGAAGCGCTTCAGGTCGGTGTTCGCCATCCGTTGCACATCGGCGACGAGCGCGCGGCGGTCGTCTTCGTGGAAGAGCGCGGCCGAGGCGCCCCCGACGAGGTCGCCGGAGGGCACTCCGGCGAAGCGCGACAGGCCGGCTGATGCATAGAGCACCCGCCCGAGAGCGTCGATCACCATCAGCGCATCACCCGCGACATCCACGAGGGCGCGCAGAAAATCGTTCTCCGCGACGTCAAAGCGGTTCAGCATCGGGAGAATCATCGACCGGTAGAGGCGTTCGCTTGAGTCGCCCCGCCCGGCACGGCCAACCTTGAGGGGGTCTTGAGGTACCACCGGCGGGCCCACGACCCCGCCGGCACCGGTCGGCTATCCGGTGGAGCGTGACGGCACGGCCGGAGCGGCGACCACCGCCGGGGGCTGCGCCGACTCTCCCGGTCCGTTCTCCGGCAGCGGACCGGCGGCGACCGGCGGCGACCCGGGAACGATCGTCGACACCGCTGCTGACGGTCGGAACGACTCGTCGGTTGGCGGCGACACGAGCAGGGGCGGAGCCTCGTTCGAAACGAACGACGAGGTGCCGGTGCCGGCGGGGCGGCGCCGCGAGCCGGGATCGATGCCCTCTCGCAGCTTTCGAGCTTTGATCTCGGCCACCGACTGGACCTTCGCACGAACAATCGGGGCCGGTTCGTCGAAGGAGGTGGCGGCAATGCCCTTCATTGCCACACCCATGTAGTCGGACCATGTCTGCGCCGGCAGTGTGCCGCCGGCGACACGGGCCACGCCGCGGATGCCGTACAGCGGCCGGGGTCGGTCCCGATACCCCATCCACACCGCCGTCGAGAGGGTCGGGGTATAGCCGACGAACCAGGCGTTGCCGTACCCCTGGCTCGTACCGGTCTTGCCGGCGACGGGACGGTCACCCAGCGCCGCCCTTTTCCCTGTGCCTTCGGTGACGACACCCTGGAGAACGTTGTTCACGTTGTCGGCGACCGCCCGGCTGAGGACGCGGTTCGGACGGGTCCGGGTGTTGTCCTCGAGGACCTCCCCGTTCGCGTCGACCACGGACAGGATCGGGGTTGCCGGTGCCCGAAGGCCACGCCCGGCGAACACGGAGTAGGCCGCCGCCATCTCGAGCGGGCTCACATCGATGCCGCCCAACGCATAGCTCGGACCATGGCGGGCCGGGTCGTACCAGGCCGACGTGATCCCCAGACGCTGGGCCATCTTCGCCACATTCTCGATGCCGACGACGTCGTAGCCCAGACGCGCGTACGCAGTGTTGACGGAGCGCACAGTCGCCGCTCGAAGGTCCACCGAGCCGTAGGACGCGCCTTCGTAGTTGTTGATGACGCAGCCCTTGATCGGTTTCTTGCATCTCGGGTCGACGTATTGCGCTCCGCTGATCACCTGGGTCGGCGGCACGCCTTGGGCAAAGGCCGCGGCAAGGACGATCGGCTTGATCGACGATCCCGGCGAACGGCCCGAGCCACCGCCGTCGACATAGTTCCTTCCCGTACAGGTCGGCGCCAGCTTGGGGTTCGACCCGCGAAGGAGCCGGCGAAGCCGTTCCGGGGTCGGGCAGTCGCCGAGCGCAAGGTTCACCTGGCCACCCGGAGCGGAGAAGTCGCGCCCGCCGACGAGCGCCTTGACGTAGCCGGTCAGCGGCTCGACCGAAACGATCGACATCTCCAGGTTCGGCTGGGTTCCGCCAAGGGTCTTGGCCGCGGCGATCTCGGCGGCGTCCTGCAGGCGTGGCTCGATCGTCGTCGTCACCCGAAGTCCGCCGCCATAGACGGCGGCGTCGCCGTAGCGAGACACGAGGTACCGGCGCACGTAGTCGACGAAATAGGGGTACTTAGTGTCGACCTCACGCGGCCCGTAGAACACCGTCACCTTCTGGCCGGCCGGCGGCGGACCATTGGTGTCTGACCAGAGTTCCTGGGCGAGCGCGTCGGCAACTTCGACCTCGTTGAGGTAGCCGACGTCGAACATCTGACGAAGCGTCGCCTTGCGCTTGAACTCGGCGTTGGAGAGGTTCCGCCGAGGTTCGTACTTGCTCGGAGCGGGAATGATCCCGACAAGGGTCGCCGCTTCCGACGCAGTAAGTGCGCGTATCGGCTTGCGGAAATACGTCTCCGACGCGGCCGCCATCCCGTAGGCACCGTTGCCGAGGAACACGTTCGAGAGGTACTCGAAGAGGATGTCGTCCTTCTCCAGATCACGGTCGAGGCGGTTGGCGATCACCGCGATTCGCAGCTTGCGCCACCCCCGGTCCAGAGTGCGACGGAGCGGCGTCGCGGTAGCGGTCTTTGCGTCCTTCACGTCCTCTTCGGGGTAGTACACCGTCTTCACGAGCTGCTGCGTGATCGTGGACGCGCCCTGTTCGGCCTCACCTGACTTGAGGTCTCGCCGTATCGCCCGCGCCAGACCCTTGATGTCGACACCCTGGTGGGTATAGAAACGCCGATCCTCGGAGGCGAGAACGGCGTTGCGGAGAATCCGAGGGATGTCCTGTTTGCGCATGGGGATGTTCGAATCGAATCGACGGAACACCGTGAGCAGCTGGCCGTTCGCGTCGAACACGCTCGTCGGCAGGAGCGACGCCTGGACCTTCCGGTCGGGAATGGCGACCGGAACCGGAGTGAAGAGCACCACCCCGAGCACTGCGGCAATGAGCGCGAGCGGCACAACCGTGGCGCTGAAGACCGTCACCGTCACGGTCTTCAGCGTGACGCGCAACACGCGGGCGATCAGGCGGAGCACGGACCGAGTCTCGCGCCATCTCCTGCGCGCCTTCGAGATCCTCCGGACAGCAGCTCGCCAAGGGCGGACCGGCTCGGTCGGCGACCAGACGATCCCACCGCTCGGTCACCGATTCGGCGACACACTTGGAGTGTCCCGAGTCACAAAGTCTGCTGCGGAACTCTCGGCCGGATTCCGCCGTGGCGGCGTCCTCGTCGTTGCGGTTGGACAAGGCAGGCGCTGCCTCCTGCGTCCTTCCCACAACGAAATCCGACTCGCGAGTTCCGCGAGCCGCTTACGACTCGGGACACTAGCGTCTCGGTCGTGTCCGAGCCGTCGCGTCCGCCGTCCGTGGACGCCCTGACGCGCCAGCTCACGTCGCACCCCGAGCTCGAGGGCGTCCCCCGTTCAATGCTTGCCGACGCCGCCCGCGTTGGGATCGCCGTGAATCGTCTCGATCCATTCACCGCTGCGGTTGGGGTCGCCCGGGGTTCGTCGCGCCGACTGCTGAAAGCCGTGATCAACGCGACGGGCACTCTCCTCCACACCAACC
>JANOJN010000124.1:0-4574 GCA_031418775.1 Acidimicrobiia bacterium | reverse complement strand
GAGGCGGGCGGCGAGCGGTTCCTCGTGGTGTCCACCGCGGTGTTCGGCCCGTTCGGGGTGCGCGGTCCGGTAGGCACGGTCGGCGATGGCTTCGAGTTCGGCGCGTAGCCGGGCGCCTTCGACCGGGGGAAGCAGTCCGGTCATGCCGAGCATGCCGAGCTCAGCGGCGAAGAAGCGCAGCATCCGGCGTTTGCGTTGCTTCGCGGCGATGTCTTCGTCGCCGCGGGCGTCGAGTTCGAAGCGTTGCACAGTGTCACGGAACTCGTCGACGGTAGACGCCGCCGCCTTCTCCAGCAGTTCGGCTACTCCGGGTAGTCCGAGCAGTGGGTGGAGCATGGCGACGTGCTCGGCCGAAACCTCACCTTTTGCTAGTGCTTCACCGGCGGCGGGAAGCGTCTCGACTGCTTGTGCGGTCTGGGCGTCGCGGCGGGCTTGACGGTTCGATCTTCCGGTTGCCCGACTGATCTCGGCGGCGGTGTCACGGCTGTTCGCGCCGAGAACGATCGTGACCTTGGCCGACGCGGCATCGACCTCGCGTCGGAGACGCTCCAGTTGACGCAACGCCGCCGCGGCATGCACACGGGTCGTGACAGATGGATCACTCGTCGGGATCTTCACCCCGTCCCAAACCGTTGTGCTCATGGGTCCATTGTGACGTTAGGGGTATGACAATCTCCGACCAGATTCCCAAGAATTCAGAAGAATCCAGAAGAACCCAGAAGAATGTATTCATTGATTGACCCTCGTCGAGGGTCGAGTTCGGTTGGTGGGCTCCCGGGGTGGTGCTCGACTTTGTGTAGGTGAAGGGTCACCGATTCCACGCACCGGTCGATGGCGAGGCACGGGACCCCAAAGGCCATCGCAACCAACCCGAAACGCGAGCACTAAGCCCCAGCTCGACCACTATTTTCGAGCAAGTAGCTAATCTGATGAGGAGGAGTGCGAAACCTTCGCGTCGCCGAGCAGCCGCCGGCGAGCATCTCCGAAGGCCAGGTCCGATGTTCTCCGAAATCCCCGTCCTCGACCTCCGTGACTGGAACGCAGCGACGTCGTCCGATCAACGGGCACGGTTCGCCGCAGATCTGCTGGAGGTCTCGCACCGGGTCGGATTCGTGCTCCTCACCGGCCACGGTGTCGAGCAGACGTTCTTCGACCGATACTTCCGTGCGCTCGGTGAGTTCTTCGCCCTTCCGGACGCAGTGAAAGCCCGAATCGACAAGTTCGACTCACCCCACTTCCGCGGATGGGAAGGGGTCGGAGCAGAACTGACCGACAACCAGGTGGACTATCGGGAACAGTTGGACCTCTGCACGGCCAATGATCCGTACACGTACGATATCGACCCACCGTTCCTCCGGCTCGACGGCCCCAATCAGTGGCTCGACGAAGCAACCATCCCGGGTTTTCGCGCTCTCGTCGAGGACTTCATGTCGATGATGGGTGAGATCGCCGATCAGCTGATGTCGGCGCTTTCGTCGGCATTCGGGCTAGCGGAGGATCACCTCCAGAACGTGTTCGGCGAACGGCCGATGTCACTGGCGAAGCTCATTCGCTACCCGCAGACGCCAGTCGGCCAGTGCGGGGTCAACGCCCACCACGATGCCGGCTTCATCACCGTCTTGGTGCAGCACCGGGTCGGTGGCCTGCAAGCCCTCAATCCCGAAGGAAAGTGGATCGATGTCCCCGTCGTGCCAGGAACCCTGGTGATCAACCTCGGCGAGATGCTCCAGGAGATCAGTGGGAACTACGTGGTCGCCACCACACATCGCGTAGTGGCCACCGAGGCCCGGTTCTCGTCGGCGTACTTCCATGGACCCGACCTCCGTACGCGCCTCGACCCGCTGCCGCTCGCGCCTTCGTTCGCGGAGGCCGTTCGGAACAGCCCACGGCATGCCAACGCAGGCTTCATGGCCAAACGCGATGAGCTCCTTGCCGGGAAGTCGGGACAGGCGAGCACGGGGACGGGCGTCTATGGACAGCAACTCTGGAACTACTACGCCCGGAGCTACCCGGCCAATATGGCCCGGCACCATGCCGACGCCATAAGCCGATAACACCAGAAGCACGCCGTCCCGGCGAGCGGGCGTAGGTTGCTCGAATGGAGCTCGGGTCGATCGACGACGGTGAACGTTGGATGGGTGAGGTCATCGACGGAGCGATGCCACCGCACAAGACGTTCCGAGATGTCGAGTTCGCCGATTGCGAGTTCCGCCTCACATCGTCTGACCTCCCGTGGTCACCGGTGGAATGCGTGTTCGACCGATGCCGATTCATCGGAACCGACCTGTCGCTTTCGAAGTGGACAGACTGCTCGATTCGCGACACGACCTTCCAGGACTGCCGCCTCACCGGTGCCGACTTCTCGGTCGCCTCGTGGTCGGCGTACTCCGCAACCTCTCCGAACACCTTCGACCGATGCGACCTCAGCTACGCGAACTTCGCGAGGTCGCGCCTCGGCGCGATCCGGGTGTCGGAGTGCAGAGCACTCGAGGCCGAGTTCCTCGAGGCGGATCTCACGGGTGCGGTGTTCCACGAAACCGACCTCGCCCGGGCCGGATTTGCCGGAACCAACCTGGCGCACGCCGACTTCCGGACGGCATTCGGGTTCCTCATCGATCCGCTCACGGCGAATCTCCGCGGTGCCCGCTTTTCCTCGAGTTCACTCGTCGGACTCGTGATTGGCTTCGGTATCGAAATCGACTGATCTGCGCAGGCCCTATCGGAATCGACCGGGTCGATGCGCACAACGCCCGGCGTGGATGTTGGGCGCTGAGCGCCCCACGAACCGACTCGACGTGTGAGGAGGATGATCAATCGGCGTAGTGCTCGAACTTGCGGGTACCGATGATCAGCGCCGCGGCCGCACAAACGAACACGACGGTAACGCCGCGCCCGACGGCGAACGTGGTGAGGTTGCCGCGGAACAGGTCGCGCGCCGCATCAACTGCGTGCTTGAGCGGATTGATGTTCGCCACCCTCTGCAACCACTTGGGTCCGAGTGACAGCGGGAGCAGCATGCCGGAGAGCAGCAGGATCGGCACGGTCACGAAGTTGAGCAGACCGGCGAGGGCATCCTCATTCCCCAGGATCATGCTGACGGTGTAGGACAACGACGCGAAGGTGATCCCTACGCCAAGCAGCACAAGCACGCCGAGGACCGCCGACGGACGGAGGTTCAAACCCATCGGCCACGACACGAGCGTGATGACCGTTGCCTGGAACACAAGCGCAACGAGGTTCGCGAGCACTCGCCCGATCAGGAGCGCACTCCGCCGCACGGGGGTGACGAGCATGCGCTCGATGACGCCCTCGCGAAGCTCAGACACCAGCCCGAAGCCGGCGAATGCCGTGCCGAAGAGAGCGAGCTGCATCAAGAGTCCCGGCACGAAGATGTCGTACGCGCTCCCACCGTTGAGCCGGTCCGACCCGATCGTTCGCTTGAGGAGCGGCGCGTAGAACAGCAGATAGAACAGCGGTTGCACCAGGGTGACCACCACCCACACGGGATTGCGAAGCACCTGGGTGATCGATCGGATGAAGACGGTGCGAACGTCGTGAAGCAAGGCGTTGATCCTTTCCAGCGAGCAGTGAGATCAGGCAGCGGTGTCGCGAAGCGAACGGCCGGTATGGCGAAGGAAGACGTCGTCGAGGGTCGGGCGGGCGGTCGAGAGCGAGGTCGTCTCGATCCCGGCATCGTCGAGCAGTCGAAGGAGCGGACCGACCGTCGAGTCACCGCGTCCGACCGTGAGGCGGAGAGCATCATCGCCGAATCGCTCGACGTGGGTAGCTAGCCCACTCGAGCGGATCACGCCGTCGGCGGCTGACGGATCAGGCAGGTGCAGCGTGATCACGTCGCCGCCGACTTCGGCCTTCAGCACATCGGCCGTTCCTTCCGCGACGATCCGACCGTGATCGACGATGGCGAGCCGGTCGCACAGCGCGTCGGCTTCATCGAGGTAGTGGGTCGTGATAAGCACAGTTGTCCCCTCGTTCCGCAACCGGCGCACTTCGTCCCACAGGTTCGCCCGACTCTGCGGGTCGAGCCCCGTGGTCGGCTCGTCGAGGAAGAGCAACTTCGGGGAGTGGACGAGACCGAGCGCGATGTCGACGCGGCGACGCTGACCACCCGACAACGTCTTGATCTGACGCGTTGCCGCCGCTCCCAACTCGAAGCGATCGAGCAACTCGGTCGCCCGCTTCGTAGCTGCGTGCCGAACGAGACCGAACAGCACGCCTTGGTGCACGAGCTCTCGCATCGGCGTCTCCTCGGAGTCGAGGCCACCGCTCTGCGAGACGACGCCGATCACCCGTCGGATCTCGCTCCGATGTGTCGCGAGCGAGAATCCAGCGACGGTGGCCTGACCTCCAGACGGCGCAAGGAGCGTTGACAACATCTTGATCGTCGTGCTCTTGCCTGCACCGTTCGGTCCGAGCAGACCGAAGATCTCGCCACCTTCCACATGGAGATTGATCCCGTCGACGGCCACGATCGGCTCAACGGCAGCACCCTTCTTCTTGGCACCGGGCCCTTTCGGCTGGAAGGTCTTTCGCAGTCCGACCGTTTCGATCACCCG
>JANOJN010000123.1:0-12611 GCA_031418775.1 Acidimicrobiia bacterium | reverse complement strand
GGCGAAGGTCGACCCCGAACCCCGGAGCACGCCCGAGAGCTCATTGATCTCTGCCGGTGCCGCCGGGAGGGTGTTCTGCGCCTGTGCCGGCGTCATCGACGCCAACAGGAGGACAACGGCCGGTACGGCGAACACGATTCGTCGATTGATCAGCATGGACGGACTCCGAAACGATGGGGGCCCGCTGCGCTCGTCGGGGCCGATGCCCATCCACTATCTCTATCAGTATCGCTTGAGTCAATTATTCGCGAGTGAATAAACGGTGAACAACGGCAACGCACCTCGTCACGATCACGGGCGAGCACATTCGCCACCTCGGACCGGGCCACTCTTTCGGTGAGATCGCCCTTCTGCACTACACGGTTCGTCAATCAGCCACTACCCTCACCCTCAGTTCGGGCCGAGAGGGCCGATCGGGCCAAGAGGGAATCCGAATGGGCAGTGTGCAGGATTCACTCAGTGAGTCGAAGACGGCGATGGCCGAAGCGTTCCGCAACCGCAACCTTCGGCGCCTGAACCTGGCGTTCGCCGGTTCGGTGATCGGTGACTGGGCCTACGCCGTCGGCATGTCGGTCTATGCCTATACGAGGGGTGGCGCGACGGCTGTCGGCGTGCTGGCCGTCGCCCGCTACGTGTCCATGGCGTTGCTGTCACCGTTCACGTCCTTGCTCGCCGACCGCTTCGACCGACGACGCGTAATGGTCATCGCCGACCTCCTCCGCGTGGTCCTTGTCGGCCTGGCGGCGTTCGTCGTCGCCGTCGATGGCCCCCCATTGGTGGTCTACGTGTTGGGCCTGTTCACGTCAGTAGTGGGTACCGCGTTTCGTCCTGCCCAGGGCGCGCTGCTGCCGTCGCTCGCGAACCATCCGGGTGAACTGAGCGCAGCGAACGTTGCGGCGAGCACCATCGAGAGCGTCGGTTTCTTCGCCGGTCCGGCGATCGGCGGCCTCCTGCTCGCCGTGAGTGGCAACGGAGCCGTCTTCGCGTTCGACGCCGTCACGTTTGCCTGGTCGGCGGTGCTTGTGTGGGGTCTCAGGCCGGCGGTCGAAACGCGAGACGAGTCCTCTTCGCCGGAAGCATCGGAAACGACTGCCACCCGCACGAACCCCTTTGCCGGCGTTGGGCTCGGGTTCCGAGAGATCCTCCGTGATCGTGACATCCGGCTGCTCGTCGGTTTGTTCTGCGCGCAGACCATTATTGCCGGAGCATCGTCGGTAGCGGTCGTCGCCATCGCGCTCGACTTGCTCAAGCTCGGCAACGGCGGACTGGGAACGCTCAACGCAACCATGGGCGTCGGAGGGATCCTCGGTGGCTTCATCGCTCTCGTGCTCTCCCAACGCGGCCGGCTCGCTTGGGATTTCGGAGGGGGAGTGTTGTTGTGGGCCGCGCCCTTTCTCCTCGTGGCTGCGTCGCCGACGACAGCGGGAGCAGTCGTAGCGCTCGCGCTGATGGGTGTCGGAAACTCGATCGTCGATGTCAACGCCTTCACGATCCTCCAACGCCTGGTGCCCGACGCCGTCATGGGCCGGGTGTTCGGTGCTTTGGAGAGCGCACTGGTCGGAGGAATGGCCCTTGGAGCGCTGATCATGCCCGCCCTCATCAGCACGGTCGGCCTCCGCACCGGGCTCACCGTCGTCGGTGGGGCCGTGTCGTTCCTCGTCGTTGCCTCCGCCCGAGGCCTTCGTCGAATCGACAAGGTGGCGCTCGCTCCCGAAGGTCTCGAGTTGCTCCGGGCCGTGCCCTTCTTTACGCCCCTTCCGGACAGCGTCCTCGAACTTCTTGCCCGGCGATCGAAAGTGGTGACGACTACTGCCGGAAACGCGATCTTCCGCGAAGGTGACGGCGGCGACGTGTTCCATGTGATCGACTCAGGAGCTGTCGAGGTCACGATCAGGGGCGCGCACATTCGGCACCTCGGACCGGGAAACTCTTTCGGCGAGATCGCCCTTCTGCACGAACTCCCGCGCACGGCGACCGTGGTCGCCACCACCGATGTCGTGACCCGCACGATCGATCGGAGCCGATTCCTTGCCGCCGTCACCGGACACGAAGACGCGTCGCGTCGCGCCCAGGAAGTGTCGACCCGCCTGATGGAGATCAGGTAGCGCGCGGGCTCACCCGGTCGTGGATCCAGATGTTGCTAGATCGATGAGCGCCTGAGGGTCACGTCGACGGTTGACGCGGGTCCGGCGAGCGGAGTGGCACAGCGACGATGCCGATCACTGCGGCGGCCGCCATCGTGAGATACCGAAGCCCTGCCCGTCGTTCCACGTCGTCCCCCTTGGTGTTTCCGGCACCGTACTACTCGACCACCCTCGGCGCTGGTCGCGGACCCCGAAGACGCTTCGGTCAGGACTGTGGAACGTGCTCCCCGAGCGGGATCTCCTCGACAATCTCCCACCGGTAGCAGCCCGCTTCCTGGCGAACATCGAGCAGAGACAACATCGCAAATTCGACGTGCTCGAGAGTGCATGAGCGATCGTCGATGATCCGGGCAACCGCAGCGTCGTCATGCGGCGCGTTCGCATACGCAACGGTGAGGTGTGGCCGATACGGACGGGTGGGATCGGTCCGGAGCAACGGGGTCGATGCCGTCACAACCGAGTCGAACACACCGCGGAAGGCGTCGGCCTGTTCGAGCTCCCAGACGACCGCGGAGTGATACGCAGCCAGCGACGCCGACGCTCTGATCGGACCCATCCCCGCCACCTCGGACCGAACGGCGTCGACCATGTGGTCGACGACCGAACGGTCCGCGGATATCAGCGAAGGGACAAGTGACACCACTGTGCAGTGCAGCCAGGTCACCGGAACCAGATCGAAGCCGGACGATCCGAGCAGCGATGCAACAGCGTCGACCGACGCGGCAGGCACAGACGAGGGAAGGAGGTACCAGTGCAAACGGGTCTCCCCGGGCGCCCAGGTGCCGTGTTCCCAGTGCGATACCAGTCCCGATGTCATGGGATCAGAGGTTCATCTTCGGTTTGACCTCGGTGTCGATGATCGATTGCAGCTGTGAAGCAGCGGTTGCCCATGCCTGCTTGGGGTCGCTGTTGCTGAGGACCATCGATTCCAGCGCCTTGCCGAGGATCGCATCGCCTCCGGGAACGAACACTCTCGCCGAATCCTGGCTGCGCGTCTTGGCGAGCTGGTCGACGGCGGTGCGGAACTGGGGACGATCCTTGTACACCTGGGTCATGACCGGGCCTTCGATGGCCGACTTGCGCACGGGCATGTAGCCGACCGACGCCGAGTAGAACGCCGTGGAGTCCGTGCTTGTCATGAATGCAAGGAACCGCATGGCAGCAAGCTTGTTCGCGTCCGGGATGTTCTCCGGAATGGCCAGCCCGGCACCGCCGGTCGGGCAGCCGAACGCCTTCGGGCCCTTGGGGAGGAACGATGTGCCGACGTCGAACTTGCCCTTTGCTCCGCTCAGTACGCCGCTCAATCCGCCGGTGGACGACACCGTCGCTGCACACAGTTCGGCGAGGAAGTCGTCGGTCTCGCTCTTTGACGTTACGTTCGCATACTTCTTGGTGTTCACCTGGTCACGGAGGAACTGACCGGCAGCGACTGTCTCCGACGCGTCGAGAGTCAGCTTGAGATCAGGCATCGAATACTGACCCCCCTGACCCCACATCAGGTTTTGGAACGTCCACGCCACGTAGCTATCGCCCTTCACGACCGTGAACGGAAACTTGTCGCTCGAACCGAGCTTCTCCTGGAGCTTCGGTGCCCACGTCTCGAACTCCGTCCAGGTGTCGGGTCCGCGGTCCGGCAGGCCAGCCGCGGCCCACAGACGCTTGTTGTAATAGAACAGCGGCGTGGACCGCGCGAACGGCATGGCCCACTGCTGCTTGTTGTACAGGTAGTCGTCCATCAACACGGACTGGTAGTCCGCCGTGTCGAGCTTGACGGCACTGAACAGTTCGTTCAGCGGCGTGATCGCCTTGGAGATCGCATACTTGAACCACCACACGTCGGAAAGCATGACGACGTCGGGCAACTGCTTGGCGGCGATCGATGCGTTGAACTTCTGGGCGATCTCGGCATAGTTCGCGCCAGCGGTCTGAAGATTCACCTTGTATCCGGGGTTGGCATCTTCGAACCGCTTGATGAGGATTTCCTCGACCGGCTTCGACTTCGCCGGGTGTGAGCTCCAGTACGTGATCTCCGTTGCCGGCTTCACCTTGCCCCAGCGGCCCGCGGGTGTTGTGGCCTTCGCCGGCTTCTTGGCCGCCTTCGCAGCGGCTGAAGCCACGTCCGGCAGTGCGAGAGCTGCAGCGCCGGCGCCGGCGACAAGTCCGAGGAATCGCCGGCGTGAGAGCGCTGACCGGTCAGCGTCGGACGCACCGGTCGAAGTCGATGGAAGCTGTTCAGTCATGTGGTGTCCCTTGTTCGGGTGGTGGGTGTGGTGGTGATGCTCCGACCGTGACGTGAGGTCTCTGACCTCCACGATCGGTGAGGTTCAGCCCTTGACGCCGCCGGTGAGACCGTCGACGACGCGACGTTGCGCGAAGAGCAGGATCGGGATGACGGGGAGGATGACGAGGACCGCGCCGGCCATGATCGGGCCCCACTCGTTGACCCCTTCGCTGTCGCGTAACAGGGTGAGTCCGACAGGAAGGGTGGTCGAGCTCGCTTTCGACGTGACGAGTCGCGGCCAGAGGTAGTCGTTCCACTTCGCAACGGCCGTCACCAAGGCGAATGCTGCGATCGCCGGGCGCGACATCGGTACAACCACCTTCGTCATCAGTCCCCAGCGGGTGATGCCGTCGATCTCCGCTGCTTCGATGATCTCGGTCGGGATCCCGCGGAATGTCTGATGAAGCAGGAACGCCCCGAACGCAACCCCAGCCGTTGGAATGACGATCCCGAGCCATGAGTCGAGCCATCCGAGGCGCGCCGTCGTGACGTAGTTCGGAATCAGCACCACTTCGAAGGGAACCATCAGCGAGGCGACGACGAACCAGAAGATCAGGCGCCGGGCAGGGAAGCGCAGGAACACGAGGGCATACGCCGTCGTCACACCGAGAACGACCTTGATCACCGTTGTAGCCGCCGTCGTCGCGAAGCTGTTCGCGAAGAACCGGAGGAACGGCACCTCGGTGAAGGCACGTCGGTAGTTGTTCCACACCAGCTTCGAAGGAAGGATGCGCAGGGGCCGCGAGTACAGATCGTTCCGGCTCTTCAGCGAAGCCAGAACCATCCAGGCCACCGGAACGACGGTGAGGACAAGTGCCCCGATGATGGCGAAGAGTCCGGCGGGACCTTGGCGCACCTTCTTCGAACCCTTGGGTGCGTCGAGCACCGATGGGGCGACCGGGTGCCCGCCGCTCGATCGACTCGGTGTGGCATCGAGCAGTGGAGAACTCGGTGGTTCCGTCGTGATCGTCATCACGCATCCTTCCGGTCGAGTATCCGGACCTGCACCAAGGTGACGACGAGCAGGACCACGAAGAGAACAGCGGCGATCGCCGAGGCGCGACCGACGCGGAAGCGAACGAACGCTTCATCGAAGATCTGGAAGGACATCGTGCGCGTGCCGTCGAGCGGACCGCCCTGGGTCATGACGTAGATGACGTCGAAGGCCTGCATCGACGCGATGAACGACGTCGCGAGTACGAAAGAGGTCGTCGAGCGCAGCGATGGCAGCGCGATCCGGCGAAGACGTGCCCACCAACCCGCGCCATCGATGGCTGCAGCTTCGAACAGCTCCGGCGGTATCGACTGCAGGCCGGCGATGAAGAGCAGGCAGGTGTAGCCGAGCTGCTTCCAGATGTAGACGAAGCAGACCATGACCATGGCCCAGCCGGGGCTGTTGTACCAGTTCGGGGAGTCGAGTCCGATCAGTCGCAACCCCGCGGCGAGCAGTCCGAAGCGAGGATCGAACATGAAGTACCAGACGATGGCCACCACGGCACCGGGCATCAGGTACGGCGAGAACAGTGCCGATCGCGCCGCGGACGAGCCCCTGCGCTTCTTCAGCAGCGCGAATGCGAACAGGAGGCCGCCGACCGACGACCCGACGACCGTCGTGATCGAGAAGATGAGGGTGTTGACGATGGTCTTGCGGCCGACCGGGTCACGCCACGACTCGGCGTAATTGCTGAAACCGACCCAAACCTTCTGCGGAGCGATCAGGTCCCACCGATAGAACGAAAGACGGAGCGATTCGACGAGCGGCCGGTACGTGAACCAGAAGAGCAAGAGAAGATTCGGGGCCAGCAGCGCAGCGGCAAAGAGGTACTCGGACCGCTTTCGTGCTCGAACCATTGCCACACGGGCAGCATCAGGGCGGTGGCTGTCCGGTAGCTGTCATGCGGATTGCGCCTCCACGTCCTTCTGGCAAACGTTTCCGATGAGTCGGTAGGAGCGAGGTCGGGGCAGAGAAATGAACGACATGTTTCCGTTTGATGACATCGCTCCCCGTGACTAGTTGTTTGAAGGACCGTTCACTTATCGTGGCCGTTCAACCGTGGCCGCGGCGTTCCCTGGCGGAACCTCGACTGTGACCGCGTTCGAACGAGGAACGAAGAACCATGGCGGAAGACGTTGTTTGCAAGCAGTCGGCCCTTCGGCGCGTGCGGAGTCGACTCGTCGGCCTTCGTGCGTCGGGGCAACGACGCGGTTCACAACCGCCCGCGCCGACGAGGTCGTGGAGGAAGGTCCTCGGATCGCTCTCCGTGGTGTTCGCAGTCCTAGCCGGACTGTCCTTCGGCTCGGCAGGAAATCCGGCCAACGCCGGCACGTTACCCACGCCGTGGTCAGGCAGTGCTGTTTCTCCCACCCCCGCCAGTAGCGTCGTCTTGCCGGTCAGCGACGGGACCGCTGGGTCCCCGGGGCCGGCCCAGTTCCGGTACAACTACGACCCGACCCCGGGGGTTCTCGCAACAGGCGTTGGTGTGACCGTTCCGCAATCGTGGACCTTCTCCACGGTTGCCGATGCCACCGGTTCGGTTCCTCTCGCCTACACCTACAGCGGTTTCCACGCGTTCTTCGAGGTCAGGGTCGGACTCAAGACGTTCGTTCAAGGAAGCGGCATGCGCACCGAAACACCGATCATCTCTGCCGGTCCGAAGAACAACGGCCAGGGGACGCCATCGGGAGGCTTCTCGTACGCAGGCACCCAGTCGCTCTGTGTGCAGGCGGGCGACACCTACGGGTTCGTCATGACCGGCAGCAACTTTGACGAAAACGACGTCTTGCAGGGCACCCTCACGGTCGACCTCGCAACTGGCCCGGACCCCGGCGCCGCCGCGTGCCCGGCGACGACCACGACGACCACGACCACGACATCGACCACCACTACCTCCACCACCACGACGACGATTGCTCCGGCCCCCAGCGGCGTCGCGGCCGGCATTGTGCAGGCCGTCGGGTCCGGCGCGAACACCACCGTGTTCGGCACGGTTTCGGGCATCGCGAACACCACCTACAACGTGAAGATCCTCGGCGCCGCCACCTGCACCGGCGGGCAGCTGGGCAGCCCCTCATCCGTTGTTGGCACCATCGCGGTACCCCTGGTCGATGGATCGAGGTACTTCGTACAGCCCGTGACCACAGCTGCACCAGCGGTACCACCGAAGTTCCTGGCCCTATCGGTGTCCGTGGGCAGCAGCGCGGCGACCGCGCCGAGCACTTGCGTGGCGCGCGGCGCCGACAACGACACATGGACACGCGCCGTCGAGATCTCGCTGAGCGCACCAGGGCCGAGCGGGTCGGAAACCGGCTACATCGATACTGCGGGCGGTGCGCGCTGGTACAAGTTCCCCGTGCAGCCGGGCGGCAAGGTGCAGGTCGACCTCACCAACCTGGGCGCCAACTATGACCTGGCGCTGTTCACCGACATCGGCAAGGAGTTCACCGATCTCAACAGCCTGAAGGACGTGACCCGGCTCAGCGCCGAGTTCGCTCCGTCGGTGTTCAGCCCCAGTGTGTTCTCCCCGTCAGTGTTCAGCCCCAGCGTGTTCAGCCCCGACGCCTACAGCCCGAGTGTGTTCAGCCCGTCGGTGTTCTCGCCGTCGGTGTTCTCGCCGTCGGTGTTCAGCCCGAGCGTGTTCAGTCCGTCGGTGTTCTCGCCGTCGGTGTTCAGTCCCAGCGTGTTCAGCCCGAGTGTGTTCAGCCCGTCGGTGTTCAGCCCGAGCGTGTTCAGCGCGACGGAGTTCTCGCCGTCGGTGTTCAGCCCCAATGGCGTCGCGCCGAGCGTGTTCAGCCCGGAGACGTTCTCCAGCGCGCAGACCCGCAGCCTCATCGTCAACTCCACCACTCCCGGCACCGCCGACGAATCCATCACCGCCGACGTGTGGAACAACACCGGGTTCTTCTACGCCCGGGTGAGTGGCCGCAACGGTGCGTTCTCCACCGCCAAGGCGTTCAACCTCAACGTCGCCCGCAACGATCTTCCGGCCTGCATTCCTGTGGTGGACAGCTCAGTGCCGAGCAACACCAGCGTCACTGCGGGCGGGGCCAAGACACTCATTCTCATGGACTCGTCCCGGATGCCCGGCACCCAAACCGGCAATGCTTCTACCGACCTCGCTGGCCTGCGCACGAGAATCTCTGCGTTCTCGGGTAAGGCCGAGGTGGCGGGTGTGCTGGTCGACTTGGGAGCCGACGCACGCGTGCAAGCGCTCAACTCCCAAGCCGACGCGAACCCCGGCTGTCCGTACGCCAAGAACCTGGTGGCAGGTGCCATCAAAGACCTCGTCGGCCGGTTCCGGTCGGCGAACCCGAGCCTGAAGTATGTCGTGCTGGTGGGTCCCGACGGCGCGATCCCGTTCTTCCGGTACCCCGACCAGGCGCTGCTCGGACCGGAGTCCGACTACGTGCCGCCCGTTCGGTCCACGTCGTCTTCAGAGGCCAGCCTGCGTCTGAACTACGCGCTCGGTCAGGACGAATACGGTTCGACCACGAGCCTGTCGCTGGGCGCCGACCAGTTCCCGCTGCCCGATCTGGCCGTGGGGCGTCTGGTGGAGACCTACAAGGAAGCGACGGGGATGCTCGACGCCTACCTTTCGCTGACCGGTGGCGTGACTCGCACACCAACGTCGGCGTTCGTCAGCGGCTACGACTTTCTCACCGATGCGGCGACCTCGGTGGCCGACGATCTCGCCGCCGGCATGAACAAGCAGAGCGGACCGGGCTTGGCGGTGGACACCCTCCTGGCCGAGAACAACATCTCGCCCGAGGATCCGCGGGCGTGGAACGCCACCCAACTCCGGACCGGTCTGCTCGGCAGAAAGCACGACGTGGTGTATCTCGCCGGTCACTTCAGTGCGAACAGCGCGTTGGCCGCCGACTTCAAGACCACGATGCTCAGCACGGAGCTGGCGGCGAGCGCGACCGACTTCACCAACACGCTCATCTTCAGCGGCGGTTGCCACTCGGGATACAACATCGACGACGGCGACGTGATCCCCGGCGTGACGGCTCCGCTCGACTGGGCCCAGGCGGCATCCCGGAAGCAGGCAACGCTCATCGCCGGCACGGGCTACCAGTACGGCGATACCGACTTCGTCGAATACTCCGAGCGGCTCTACGCAGGCTTCGCCAAGCAGCTGCGCTACGGCACCGGGGCGGTGACGATCGGCGAGGCGCTGGTGAACGCCAAGCGGGTCTATCTGAAGGAGACGCCCGATCCGCGCGGACTGCACCGGAAGTCAATCATCGTGGCCACGCTGTTCGGCCTCCCGATGATGGCGATCAACATGCCCGGCGGCCGTCTCACCGAACCCGCGGATGCGTCCGTTGTGGGAACAACCGGCACCCCTGTGCTGGCCGCGCCTGCGGGAACGCCCGGCGCCGGCCTGGGACTCAGCTCCGCTGAACTGACGGTGACGGGTGCGCTCACGGAGAAGGAGGTCATCCTCACCGTGGTGCCCCCGAACACTACGGGGCCCACAATCAAGGCCACGTACTTCCGGGGTCCTGACGGCGTGGTCACCAACCCCGCCGAACCAGCCCTTCCCCTCATCTCCAAGAACGTGAGCGTGGGGGGCCGGGTGCTGCGCGGCGTGGGCTTCCGAGGAGGGAACTACACCGACCGCACGATCCTGCCACTCACCGGCGCGGCGACCACTGACCTACGTGGCGCACACGCCCCGTTCTCGTCGCCGGTGTTCTTCCCGATGCGACTGGCGACCGCGAACTACTTCGACGCTCTGGCGGGTGGCAGCACCAGGCTCCTGGTGACACCGGCGCAGCACCGCGCCGATCCCAACTCACTGTTCAGCACACTTCGCAAGTATGACAACGTCAACATGCGCTTGTTCTACAGCACCAACAAGGACGGTCAGTCCGCCACGGGAGCGCCTGCGCTGGCGGCGGCGCCGTCGCTTAGCGGTGTCTCTGGTGCGGTCGAAGGGGCTGACATCGTCTTCCGGGCCAGCGTCACCGGCAACCCGGCAGCGGGCGTCCAGCAGGTTTGGATCACGTACACCGGCGACGGCCCAGAGCGGTGGCAGTCGATCGATCTGGAGCAGTGCGTCACTCCCACGCTCCCCGCAAAATGCGCCCGCGAGGACTCCACCAAGTGGGTCGGTCGTCTCGTTGGTGGAGCGTCCGTTGCGTCCAACCTGCGCTTCATGGTGCAAGCTGCCAACGGGGTGGGTCTCGTCACGCTCGACGATGCCCTCGGTGCCTACTATCCGGTTTCGGGACCGGCTGCGCTGGTTCCGGTGGTACCTCTGGCCAGCGGGCTCACGTTGGCCAGTCCATCCGCGGCCGCCGTCGGTTCCTCGATCTCGGTCAGCGCAACGCTCCAGCCGCCGTTGAACGGCAAGTCGGTCACGTTCACCATCGGTTCATCGGTCCGGACGGCCCTCACCGGAAATACGGGAACTCCCGGAGTTGCTACAGCGACGCTGCCGGTGTCCGTGCTGCCGGGCGGTGCGACGGTACGCGCCTCGTTCGCCGGCGACGACCAGTACGCAGCGTCGTCGGCGTCCTCACCGTTGACCGTGACGAAAAGCCCGACGAGCCTGAGCCTGGAAGTGCTGTCGTCCGCGACCGCCGTTCCGAGCGGTGTCCGAGCCAAGCTGACCGACGACACCAGAGGTGGGGCACCGCTCGCGCAACGAACGGTGTACCTCACGTTCTCCACGACCGCCGGCTTCAGCCGGACGGTGACGGCGATAACCGACTATGCAGGGTTCGCCACTGTGTCTCCGCTGGCCCTCCAAGGTGGCGTTTACCAGGTGAACGCAGCGTTCCCCGGCCCTGGTGTGCGCGAGGAGAGCTACGAGCCATCTACTGCCACCGCAGAGATCGTCATTGTTGCCATCACCGGCGTGACGGAGGGTCAGAAGTACATCCTCGGCGCGGTGCCGACTGTCGGTTGCAGCGTCGGCGACGCATCGATTGGCCAGGCACCGCCTTGCACCGTGACGGTGACGGGTGGCAACAGCAACGGAGTCGGCAGCTTCACGGCGAAAGCGACCGCCACTGACAAGGCGGGGAACACGAGCACCGCTTCCGTCAGCTACAAGGTCATCTACGGGTGGTCCGGCTTCGAACCGCCGATCAACCCACCGAGCCAAGGCACCAGCGTCTTCAAGGCGGGTTCCACGGCCCCGGTGAAGTTCTCGCTCACCAGGGCTGACGGGTCCGCCATCCAGCCATTGATTGCACCCCTATGGTCGACGCCGTCGCGAGGCGGGTCGACTTCGCTTCCCGTGAGCGAGAGCGTCTACAGCCTCCCCGGGGACAGCGGGATAGCCTTCGTGCCCGCAGGGGCAGGCTGGCGGTACAACTGGAAAACGGACGCGGCGCGGGCCGGGTTCTACTGGCGCATCACCGTGACAGCCGACGACGGTGAAGAACGCACCATCGTCGTCGCTCTGCGGTAGGGCGAGGCCGCCCGGCCCCAGCCTGAGCTTGGGAGTACTCGTCGCTCCACGGACTGAGCGCTGCGCACAACTGCATAACGGTCAGCCCGTCACGGTCAGGAGCACCGCGACGCATCCAACCACGCGGAGGTCGTCGTCACCCGCCTGCTCGAGATCCGCTGGATCGACTGCCCGGAAATAGTTGTTGAGTCGGACTCAGTTGTTACCACCACAAGTGCAGCGCCACCCCGGGAGTCAGTCGACTCTCGGCGAGCCGCAATCAACGAAAGTATTCTTCCAAATTCTTTGGTATCAGCTCCCAGAATGTCACACCCCCAACGCGATAATGTAGCCATGAGCACAACGGTTTGGGACGGGGTGAAAATCCCGACGAGCGATCCATCTGTCACGACCCGTGTGCATGCCGCGGCGGCGTTGCGTCAGCTGGAACGTCTCCGACGCGAGGTCGATGCCGCGTCGGCCAAGGTCACGATCGTTCTCGGCGCGAACAGCCGTGACACTGCCGCCGAGATCAGTCGGGCAACGGGCAGGTCGAACCGTCAAGCCCGCCGCGATGCCCAGACCGCACAAGCAGTCGAGACGCTTCCCGCGGCCGGTGAAGCACTAGCAAAAGGTGAGGTATCGGCCGAACACGTCGCCATGCTCCACCCGCTGCTGGGTTTACCCGGAGTAGCCGAACTGTTGGAGAAGGCGGCGGCGTCTACCGTCGACGAGTTCCGTGACACTGTGCAACGCTTCGAACTCGACGCCCGCGGCGACGAA
>JANOJN010000122.1:0-2424 GCA_031418775.1 Acidimicrobiia bacterium | reverse complement strand
GCCCCGTCGAGGTCGATGACGCCGACCTGTCCGCCGTCCTCGACGCCCCACCGGTGACGGGCACTGGCGGGCAAGCTCATCTGCCCTCGGCTCGACACCCGAACAGTGGTCACGGAACTCATTGGTGCATTGTACTTTTGTGTTCTCTACAAAGCGAACGGCCTGTGGTCGGCGAACACGGCCCGTCCCCTGGTGAGCGGAGTTGTTGCGCTGGGTCGCTCCAGGAGCGACCGAGCGCGACATGTCACGCGACCAGCAGCGACCGCAGCATTGAAATGGTTGAGGCGAAGGCGAGCTCATTCGCCAAGTCCGGGTCGGTGACCTCGAGGACGCGCCAACCTGCTTGGACCAGGAGACGTCGACGCTTTGCGTCTCGCTCCTGTTGCTGGCGTGAACCGTGCGTGAAGAACGGACTTACTTCGAGTGCGATCTTCAGGCCCGGCCATGCGAAGTCGACCTCGACCGATCGACCGCGACCGACATCGACGCGATAGTTCGGCTGCCAACCGTCGAGCCCGGCGACCGTCAGCCATCGGCCTACCCGCTGTTCGAGTTTGCTCCGATGACCGATGCCCGTTGAACGGGCCGCCACGAGGTCGAGCAGGAGACGGCGACCCACAACGGCGCCTGGTTGCGATTGTCCAATCAGATCGAACAGCGCAGCGATGGTGGTGAGTCGATGAGCGAGCGCGTGATCAAGGCAACGCTCGACCGCCGCGGCGTTGAGCAATCGCGGCAATTGAAGAATGGTGGCGGCAGGGCTCGTCACGAGCGACGTCATCCACCGCCGGTGTTGGGGCGGAATCTGTGTGTGGACCGCTCGAATCCCGCGGAGGCGAGCCGATTGTTGCCGTCCAACACAGACCACCGGCCGCTGGTCGGACAGCGTGGTCGGTAGAGGCATCGTATGGATAACCGCGGCGGACGTCGCACTGATGATCGAGCCAGGTAGTGCGAGCGAAGCTGCCAGAATTCGTTGTGGCGCGGATTCGGGTGCGGCGCCGAGCCGCATCACCCCGGCAAAGACGGTGACGAGCGCACCGCTTTCCCGCCGACGGGCCATTGCATGTTTGTCAATGCCGGCCGCCTGAGCTTCTCGGACAGTGACGAGACCGAGTTGGCGAGTGCCGATGTCCCGAAGGCGCGCGTCGATGGTCAGGGTTGGAAAACGGTCGCGCATGGCAACCTCCCGCGAAGGTGCGTCAACAATCTGGAGGACGCGGGGAAGCGATGCCGCCACTATGCCCTGCGCGGTATGACAAAACACCGCCACATGTCGCGCCGGGTCGCTCCTGGAGCGACCGAGCGCGACAACTCCGGACTAGCGGCGGCTAGCGGCGCAGGAGCTCCGCGGCGCGGAATGCGAGGTCGAGGCTTTGGCGGGCGTTGAGGCGGGGGTCGCAGACGGTGGTGTAGCGGTCGCCGAGGTTGGCGTCGGCGAGGTCGTCGCTGCCGCCGACGCACTCCGTCACGTTGTCGCCGGTGAGCTCGATGTGGAGCCCGCCGGGCCAGGTGCCCTCGGCCTTGTGGGCGTCGAAGAAGGCGACGACTTCGGTTTCGATCTCGTCGAAGTGCCGCGTCTTGAGGCCGGAATCCGACGTGTAGGTGTTGCCGTGGCAAGGATCGCACGACCACACGACCGGGTGCCCGGAGTCGCGCACGGCGGCGAGGAGCCGGGGGAGCCGGTCACCGATCTTCTTCGCGCCCATACGACTGATCAGGGTGAGCCGACCGGGGATGCGCTCGGGGTTGAGAGCCTCGCAGAGTGCGAGCACGTCGTCGGGCTCGACGGTGGGGCCGACCTTGCAGCCGACCGGGTTCTTCACGCCTCGGAGGAACTCCACGTGGGCGTCGTCGAGCCCGCGGGTCCGCTCGCCGATCCAGAGCATGTGGGCCGAGCAGTCGTACCAGTCGCCGGTCGGGCTGGTGGTGTCTTGGCGCGTGAGGGCCTCCTCGTAGCCGAGGAGGAGCGCCTCGTGCGAGGTGTAGAGGTCGACCTGGTGGATCGGAGCGGATTCGGAGAGGTCGACGCCACACGCGCTCATGAACCGCAGCGCCGACGCGATGCCGTCGGCGATCGCGCCGTAGCGCTGGCCCTCGGCGGAGGTACGGACGAACTCCTGGTTCCACGCGTGGACCCGGGTGAGATCGGCAAACCCGCCCTTGGTGAAGGCCCGGAGGAGGTTCAGGGTCTGCGCGCTCTGCTGGTACGCCTGGATCATCCGCTCGGGATCAGGGGTGCGGGAATCGGCGTCGAACAGGTCGTCGTTGACGATGTGCCCGCGGAAGCTCGGCAGGGTGACCCCGTCGATCGTTTCCTCGTTGGCGCTGCGGGGCTTGGCGAACTGGCCGGCGATCCGGCCGACTTTCACTACCGGCAGACCGCCCGAGTACGTGAGGATGGCCGCCATCTGGAGGATGACC
>JANOJN010000121.1:0-59722 GCA_031418775.1 Acidimicrobiia bacterium | reverse complement strand
GACGCGGCATCGACCTCGCGTCGGAGACGCTCCAGTTGACGCAACGCCGCCGCGGCATGCACACGGGTCGTGACAGATGGATCACTCGTCGGGATTCTCACCCCGTCCCAAACCGTTGTGCTCATGGGTTCATTGTGACGTAAGGGGTATGACAATCTCCGACCCGATTCCCAAGAATTCAGAAGAATGTTTTCGGATCTCAGGATGCTTCGACTTCGACAACGCCATACCGCACCGAAGAAGCGACAGAAGCATTTCCTCCGCCTGAATCTCGTGGTCCGTCACTGAAGTGCGGTCATGGTATTCGGTTGCTCGTGCGGCGATGAACGCTGCCAACGGCGAGGTCCACCGCTGGAGACCGCCTCCGCCCGGGCGCCGACTACGTCACGTTTCGGTCGTCAACGGTTCTTTCGTCAACGGTTCGGTCGTCAACGGTTCGGTCGTCAACGGTTTGGTCGTCAACGGTTTTGTGGCCATCGGCGAGGGCGCGTCACGGTTCGGTGTCGAAGGCGTCGCTGAAGCACTGATCGATGACCTCGGCGGACGGGGATTCACCGGCGTCGCTCTTCGCCTTGAACTCGCGACACGCGGGGGTATCGGCCAGCAGCGTGGCGTTGCCCATGCTGTCGGCGGTGAACATCTCGTTGTAGGTGTCTGCGCCGATGACAACCGGGTCCTCCGCCTGCACCGCGTCATCGGCAGAAGTGGAGGGATCCGACGACGGTGGCTCAGACCCGAATTGGGGTGTCGTCGCCGCCTGCGCCGCCACGTCGGAGCCCGTGAGCGATCTGCCGGACGAGTCGATGACCCTTTTCGTCTCCTTCACCAGGCAATCGAGGTTGGCCCGGTCGAGCGTCTTCATCGTGGCGGTCATGGCGTCGAACATCGTTCGCGTGGGGCTCACGTACCAGAGGCCGTCGCGCTTGATCACAGTGAAGCCGACAACCGCTTTGCGCTTCGCCGTACACGGACCGTTGATGCCGCCGGTCGTCGCCGGCAGCGAGGTGAAGTCGATCGGCGTACCCGTCAGGTCGGTGAAGAGCTTGGCCAGACCGTCGCGACCGCACCCGCGCTTCTTCTCCCCGTCGAGGACAAGGTTGAGGCAGTTGTCCTTGTACTCGGCCCGGAGGTCCTCTCCGTCGGCCGAGGTGAACGACGCCGAGCCTTCCCGGTTGGCGTAGGAGACGCTGATCCGCTGCTCATTGATCGTCGACGTGAACTCGAGAGGCACATCGGTGATCTGCACCAGGCTGCGGTCGTCGGCGAGCTTGGTCGTGCGGAGCTTGGGCCGGAGCCTGAGGGAGTACTGCTTGCGGAAATCGGCAACCTGACGCTCGGCGTCGGGAATGAACTCGCCGGAATAGTCGTGCAGCGCGGCGAACTCGTCCGGTGGGAGGAGTTCGATGACCCGGCGGAGATCGAGTCGGGCCCCGGCCTGCATCATCTCGGCGACGGCGGCTTCCGGTGTCCTCGCGCCCCTCGCCGGAACACCACGCCCCCTGGCCGGAACAGCGAACGGCGTCTTCGACTCGTTGCGGGCGGCTTCGGCGATCGAATAGTTCACCGAGAGGTACCAGCGGTTCCCGACCTTCTGCACGACGATCGGGCTGTCGTCGGAACCGAAGGACAGCGAACTCGACGAGGTGGTGGCCTCGGCTTCGTCGATCTGCTTGCCAAACTGGTCGCGCAGGAAGTCGCCGAACGGAAGGTTCTTGGGATCGAACGTGGCGTTCAGGTTGCCGCCGGTCACCCTGACCGCAGCCAGATCGGGACGCAGCAACGTGGCGGTGGCCTTGTAGTCCGAGAGCTTCGCCGTGTAGCCCTTGACCTTCTCGAGATCGAATTCCTTCTCGAGGATCTCGAGTCGGCTGAGCTCGTTGACGAGCGGCACGAGCGAGTCGAGCATCACGTCGCGTTCACCGGGAGCGAGGGTCTTGGCCAGACCGATGAAATCACCGGTCTCCACCGCACGGTAGAAGCTCTCGACGGCCTCTTCGGGCGTGTTCGACTTCTCGCCACCAGTGAGCTGGGTCACGGCGAATGCGGTCCCGGCCCCGATGCCGAGCACACCGATCACGGCGAGGGCGATCCTCCCGGCGCGACGTTTCGGCGCGGCGGGAGCTGCCGTTGTCGGTGGGGGTCCCCATCCGGTCGGGCCAGCCGGCTCGACCGACGGACGCGCGGGTGCGTCGCCGTCGCCGGTGTCCGGCTGTTCATTTGATCCATCGCTCACGAGATACCTCCACTGGTGACCACGGGGTTTTCGGCAGGCGTCGACAGGAACACGAGTCCCCAGGCCCCCACGAGGCACACGCCTCCGGCGACCAGACAGACATAGGGCCCGATCAGGTGATTCGGGGAGAACTTCGTGCCGATCGTCCCGGCGCCGAGCCCGGCCACGCCGAGCGGCAGCGCAACGGCCCCGGCGAAGCGCGGGCGGCCGAGTCCGATGAGCAGCACGACCGCCGAGGCCACGACAGGGGTGAACAGCAGCATGGTCACGGCGGCTCGCCGGGTCGAGGTGTCGAGCACGCCGATCTCGCTGGCGATGCGCGCCATGGTGAACACGCTCCGTTGCACGCGACCCGTTTCCAGCCACGGGAGCGCAGCACCGAGCACGACGCCGACCGATCCCAGAACGGCCAGGAGTCCGGCGGCAAGCTGGAATCGCTTCGGGTTGCCATCCACCCCGACCAGGTTACGGCGAGACTCCTACGACCCGGCGACTGTCGTCATTCCCCGCCGCCGACCGCGGTTTCCGTTCTTCTCGGGTCGTGTGCATACAGTGGGCCGCGACCGATGCCTTCCTCTTCCGAACAGGACCTGCCGATGGAGCTCTTCGCCAACCTGACCTCGAACCGTCACGAACCCGGAGCGTTCGCGGCGCTCGCCGAGCAGCAGGGCTTCGAAGGCGTGACCTGCTCGGACCACTACTGGTTGCGAGAGGTCTTCCCTCACCTCTGGGTATCTCTCGCGGCCATGGCCTGCGCCACGGAGCGGGTCACCTTGGCGCCGTCGTTCGCCAACAACCTGTTCCGTTCACCTTTCGAGTTCGCCCAGGCGAGCATCGCCATGCAGCGCCTCTCGAACGGGCGGTACGAAGCCGGGCTCGGCGCCGGATGGACGGAACAGGAACTGCTGGCCACGGGACAGACGTTCCCGGACGGACCGGTTCGGGCGCGGATGTACCGTGAGGCACTCCTCATCGTGCGGGAGATCTTCACGACCGGTGCGTGCTCCTTCCGCGGTGAGCACTACACGATGGACGTTCCCAAGCTCTCGGCGGTGCCACCGGATCCCATACCGCTCGTCGCATCCGTGGGAGGCCCGTGGACGGTGCGAAACATCACGCCCCTGGTCGATCGGATCGAGCTGAAGTTCGGCCGCACGACCCGAGGCGGCGCGCTCGACGTCGCCGCCCTGGCGTCGGTGACGCGCGACGAACTGCGGGGCATGGTGGACGACGTGCGCTCCGTCCGCTCCGACATCCCGATCGGGCTGTTCCTGTTGATCGCCGTCGGCGACGACGCCACGGTTGCCCCCGTGCGGGACATGCTCGGGTCCAGCCTCTGCGGACAGTTCGTCGGCTCCCCCGCCAAGGTGCTCGAGAACCTTCGGGCACTCGATGAACTGGGCATCAGCCGCGTGCAGGTCACAGAGTTCGTTCCCGCATCGATTGCCCGCCTGGCGGAGGCGATGTGACGAGCGCCGACGACAAGCTCGCGGTGGCCGAGACGGTCTATCGCTACGCCGTGGGCATCGACACGCGCGACTTCACCCTCTACCGCTCGATCTTCACCGACACGGTGGCGATCGACTTCACGTCATACAGCGGCGGGCGGGCGACGACGATGACGCGGGACCAGTGGTTGGGCGGTGTCGTGCCGCTGTTCAGCGGGCTCGCGGCAACCCAGCACTCCATGACGAACCCGATGGTGTCCGTCGATGGCGACCACGCAACCTGTCGGATGTACATGCAGGCCCATCATGTGTACGACCCCGCCGACGCGGCGTCGTGGTTCACCATCGGTGGCTACTACGACGACACGCTCATCCGATCGCCGACGGGTCCGGCCGGCTGGCTCATCACCGGCGTGACGCTCACCGTCCTCTGGCGCGCCGGTGATCCGGAGATCATGGTGGTGGCCGGCAAACGCCCGGCTTGAACCGCGCGGCACAGTGCGACTCAGTTGACGAACTTGTCGCAGCTGTGCTCGTGGTGAGCCCACGCGTCGCGACTCAGTTGACGAACTTGTCGCGGCCCTCCCAGTACGGCTGGCGGAGCTTGAACTTCTGCAGTTTTCCTGTAGCGGTGCGGGCGAGGGCGTCTCGGAACTCCACCGTTGTCGGGCACTTGAAGTGCGCCATCTTCGAGCGGCAGAAGTCAATCACGTCACGTTCGGTCGGGACGGGAGCACCGGGTCGGAGCACCACGAGGGCTTTGATGGTCTCGCCCCACTTCGCGTCGGGCACACCGATCACCGCGCACTCGGCGATCGCCGGATGCTGGAACAGACAGTCTTCGACCTCGATCGACGACACGTTCTCACCACCGGAGATGATGACGTCCTTCTTGCGGTCGGCGATGACGAGATACGCGCCGTCGAGGTAGCCTCCGTCGCCGGTGTGGAAGTAGCCGTTCTTGATGGCCTTCCCGGTTTCCTCAGGCTGCTCCCAGTAGCCGGCGAAGACCACGTTGCTCCGCGCGCATACCTCTCCGTCCTCAGAGATCTTGATCGTGACGCCAATGACGGGAGCACCTGCACGAGAGAGGAGGCGCGATCGATCGCCCACCGACAGCGAGTCATACTCTGCGCGCTTACGATTCATGGTGAGGAGCGGGGATGTTTCGGTGAGTCCGTAGATCTGGATGAACTCCCATCCCAGCTCGAGCTCGACCCGCTCGATCGTCTTCGACGGCGGCGGCGCTCCGGCCACCACCATGCGCATCACGTCCCGACCGGGAATGGCTTGGCCGTTGGCAGTGCGCTTCTCGGCGGCATCGAGGGTCATGGCGACGACCGCGGGTGCGCCACACGCGAAGTTCACCCCGTGCTGCTCGACGCGATCCAAGATGTCGTTCCCGTCGACCTTGCGCAGAACGATGTGCTTACCACCCATACCGGTGACGGCATAGGTCTGTCCCCAACCGTTGCAGTGGAACATCGGGAGGGTGTGGATGTAGACGTCGCGGTCGCTGACCGACGAATGCCACCCGAACGTGACCGCATTCGTCCAGGCGTTTCGGTGGGTGATCTGCACGCCTTTCGGTCGGGCCGTGGTGCCCGAGGTGTAGTTGATCGTGGCAGTGGCGTCCTCGTCGGGCTCCCACGCCGTCGGCTCGGCCTCATCGGCACCGAGCGGGGCGAAGAGGGCAGCGTCGGCGGTGCCGTCGAGGGTGATGAGGTGTTCGACCTCGATGTCCTTCACGACGTCATACTGCTCCGGATCGACCAGGAGCACCCGCGCCCCGGAGTGCTTGACGACGTAGGCAATCTCCTCGGTGTTGAGACGGAAGTTGATCGGAACGAGAACTCGTCCGTAGGTCGACGTCCCCCAGAACGACAGGAGGAACTTGGCCGAGTTCGGGCTCACGATCGCCACCCGATCCCCCACACCGATGCCCATGTCCTCCAGGCGCCGCGCCATGCCCCGCACTCGCGACCCCATCTCGGCATACGTCAGTACGCCGAGCGAGCCGACCACGCCCGGTTCGTCGACGACCCCGACGCGATCGCCGTAGACAGCAACGGCCCGGTTGAGAAAGTCAGCGACAGTGAACGGAACCTTCACGGGGTCTCCCTTGGTAGCCGGTGTCCCGGCGTTTTCGACGTTTCCTGCAGTTTGGCCGACACTTCGACCATGCCGCCACCAACGACTTCCTGGTGGGCGGCCGAGCGGCCCGCCGTTCGTCCCGATCACCGCTTGGGTTTCCGAAAGGTCTGCCGCCTAGTGGTGTGTCGCCCAATTGAGTTGGGCGAGTTACGAGCCACGGTTCGTCGAGGGCAAGGACGCAGGAGGCGCCGCTAGCCAGCGCCCTAACGGAACGACGAGGACGCCGCCATCGGCGAAGCTGGCCGCAAGACGCCCCAGCGAAATGGGCGACACACCACTAGCCTTCTCCGGGCTCGGGAACGAGCGCCCCGAACGACAACAGGAGCACCCGATGGCGATGTCCGACGAAGAGATCCGCACGCGTACGAAGGCCGTGATCGATGCGGTCGGGATCACCGCGGACGAAACGTCCTTCCGGAGCGCGCTGTGGGACGCCGGTCTGGCCATGGTGCAGTTTCCCGAGGGGAAGGGCGGTCTCGGCCAATCTCCGAAGTTGCAGCAGGTCGTTGAACAAACGATCCGCGATACCGGACGTAACTTCGCGGCGCTGGCGATCAACACCATCGGCATCGGCATGGGCCTGCCGACCGTGCTCACCTACGGCAGCGAAGAACACCACGAAAAGCACCTGAAGCGCATCTTCACGGGCGAGGACGTGTGGTGCCAGATGTTCAGTGAGCCGAGCCATGGCTCCGACGTTGCCGGCCTGTCGAGCAGGGCGGTGCGTGACGGCGACGAGTGGGTCGTGAACGGTCAGAAGGTGTGGACCAGCGTCGCCCACCTCTCCCGCTACGGGATGCTCCTCGTCCGCACCAATCCCGACGTGCCCAAGCACAAGGGCCTGAGCTACTTCATCCTCGACATGCAGTCACCGGGCGTGGAGATCCGTCCGCTCTTCCAGATCACCGGCGACGCCGAGTTCAACGAGGTGTTCTTCACCGACGTACGCGTACCCCATGCCAACCTGCTCGGCGAGGTCGGCGACGGCTGGCGGGTCGCCACCACCACCCTGATGAACGAGCGCGTGGCCCTCGGTGGCAGCACCGCGGAGCGGGGCACCGGGAACATCGCCACGCTGCTGAAGGTGTGGCACGAGAAGGGCCCGCAGCTCGGCGCAGCAGAGCATTCGGTGTTCCGGGATCGTGTCACCCAGTTGTGGGCCGAGGCCGAAGTCGGACGCCTCACGACGTTGCGGGCGCGGGCCAAGGCCACCACGGGGAACCCGGGGCCCGAGGGCTCGGTCGGCAAGATGGCATCGGCCGAGCTCAACTTGAAGATCTGGGAGCTGGCCATGGAGTTGCTCGGCCCAGAAGGCATGCTCCACGAACCCGGCTATCCGCTCAAGCGGGTCGAGGGACGGGGAGGGCGCGAGAGCTACACGATCTCGAAGGCGTTCCTGCGGTCACGGGCCAACACCATCGAGGGCGGCACGTCGGAGATCATGCGCAACATCCTCGGCGAGCGTGTGCTCGGTCTGCCGGGCGATGTGCGCGTGGACAAAGACGTCGCATGGAAGGCGATCCCGGGCTGACCGGCAAAGCGCCGACCGAGCGCCTGAGCCCACCCACTCGGCCCTTGGGAGCGAGGTGCCGACACGACAGGGCAAAACTCGGGTCGCCGCGAAACGTCACACCGGTAGCGTGCGGTCATGACCACCTCAGCCATGCGCAGTCGATTCCAGGCACTGCACGAGTCAGGAACCTTCGTCCTCCCGAACCCGTTCGACGTCGGTTCGGCACGCCTGCTGCAGCACCTCGGCTTCGAGGCGCTCGCCACCACCAGCTCAGGACTGGCCGCGTCGATGGGCCGCCTCGACGGGACCGTGACCCTCAACGAGTTGGTCACTCATGTTGGCGCGATCGCGGCGGCCGTCACGATTCCGATAACCGTCGACGCCGAGCGTTGCTATGCCGAAACGCCCGCCGGAATTGCCGAGACGATCGATCGCCTCGCCGCCGCCGGTGCGTCAGGGATCTCGATCGAGGACTGGAATCCGTCGACGAAAAGGATCGACGAACTCGCGATCGCGACCGAACGCGTCGCCGCCGCGGCGGAGTCGTGTCGTCGCCATGGCATCGTGCTCACCGGCCGGGCCGAGAACTATCTGCACGGTGTGAGCGACATTGACGACACCATCACCCGTCTGCGCGCGTTTCGCGATGCCGGCGCCGACGCGGTCTACGCTCCGGCGGCACACGCACCTGCGGAGGTCGAGCGAATCGTGCGTGAGTGTGCTGTTCCGGTCAACGTTCTCGCCCTCCCCGGTTCGCCGACGGTGTCGGAACTCGCCGACCTCGGTGTGCGCCGGGTTTCGACCGGTGGGGCATTGGCTTGGGCGGCCTACGGCGGTCTGGTCGCGGCAGCGACGGAACTGCGTGACAGCGGGACGAACACCTTCCTTGCAACGGCTCTGCCGGGCAGCACCCGCAACGCCGCCTTCGGGTGACCGCGCCGACCCGAAGCACGCGGCGATGCAAGACTGCACGCCGATGACTACAGCGAACAACTACGGGTTCAACCGGATCGGCGTCGTCGGCGGCGGCCTCATGGGCTCGGGGATCGCCGAGGTGTGCGCCCGGGCCGGCCTCGACACCATCGTGGTCGAGGCGAACGACGAGGCCGCTCTTCGAGCCGAGAAGCGCCTGCAGACGTCTCTCGAGCGTGGGCTCGCGGCGGGCAAGTTGGACGAGACGTCATTTGCCAAGGCGATGGGCAGCCTCACCTTCGTCGCCGATTTCGAGCCGCTCGCCGACCGCGACCTCCTTATCGAAGCGGTGGTCGAGAACGAGGCGGCGAAGCTCGACGTGTTCCGCAAACTCGATGCAGTGGTGGCGAGCGAGGATGCGGTCCTCGCCTCCAACACCTCGTCGATCCCGATCATGAAACTGGCCATGGCCACCCAGCGTCCGGCGAACGTCATCGGCATCCACTTCTTCAACCCGGTTCCGGTGCTGAAGCTCGTCGAGCTCGTGACGTCGTTGCTCACGAGCGACGAGACGAAGGAACGGGCAAAGGGCTTCTCCACCGACGTGCTCCACAAACGGGTGATCAACTCCCAGGACCGCGCCGGGTTCGTCGTCAACGCGCTCCTGATCCCGTATCTGCTGAGTTCGATCCGCATGATGGAGTCCGGCTTCGCCACTGCGGAAGACATCGACGCCGGGATGGTGGAAGGCTGCGCGCACCCGATGGGCCCGCTGCGTCTCACCGATCTGATCGGCCTGGATACGACGATGGCCGTGGCGGAGAGCCTCTACGCGGAGTTCAAAGAGCAGCTCTACGCCCCGCCTCCTCTGCTGTGCCGAATGGTCGAAGCCGGACTCCTCGGCCGCAAGTCCGGCCGCGGCTTCTACGTCTATGCGAAGTGATGGTCATGAAACACCGCTCGAGCTCGATGACCGAGGCTCGTCCCCACACGCACATGTCGACTCGGCGCCCGTTGCTGCCGACGATCGCGTTGGTCGCCGCTCTTGTGTGTGGCCTCGGAGCGTGCAGCAGCAGTGACGCCGACACCACGGCGGCATCGGAGACTTCGGCGACGCCGGCCGAGACCACGATCGCTCCCGCGGACTCCACAACAGTGGAGACCACGACTATTCCCGCAAGCACCACCACGAGTGCGGCTGGCACGGCAGCAGCCGTAACGTCGCCCGCCCCGCCCGTCGTGCTCACCGCGACGTCCGTCGGTGACGTTCCGCTCGGCGCAGATGCGGAGTCCGCCCTCTCCCGTCTGATCGCGTTGTTCGGCCCGCCGTTGTTCGACACCGGGTGGGGCCCGCAGCAGTCGCCGTGCGACAACATGGGCTCGCGCAGCCGGTCGGTGTCATGGAACACGTTCCAGGCCTTCCTCGCCACCGGTCCGACGGAGTACCAGACCAAGACGGGAGACCACCTGTCGGCCTATCTGCTGCTCGATGCCAGCTTGGATGCCGGGAACGGGCCCGACCAGGATCGATTCCGACTGTCCGATGGCTCACCGGCGCTCCGGCGCACCCTCGAGGAACTGCAGGCATGGGACCCCTCGGTGCAACGGTTCAATTCCGAGATCGAAGGCCCGGTCTGGACCACCGGTGCGAGTGCTGACCAGCTCTCCGGTTCACTGTCTGCCGACAAGGAAGGCGAACCGGAACGGTCGAGCTCGATCCGCGCCGGGCTGTTCTGCATCGACTGAACGAGCTCGATCCGCGCCGGGCTGTTCTGCATGACTGAACGAACCCGTTCTCACCCCCCGATCACCCCACGATCGACAACGGTTGAGCGTCGGGCGTCAGGGCGGCGCTACCCCGCTCAACTTCCCCGGCTGCGGTGCCGATGGACATAGGGCATGCGCCCGATGTCGGCCACGGTTGCCAGTCGCCATGGCGACTCAAGGTCGGTGCGTCGCGCCACGATGACCGTCGACGAACGCGACGCTCGTCGGCTCCGGCGGGCATCGATCGTCGCCATGTTCCTGGTGGCCGCGCTCGGCGCAGGAGTGGCCCTCACCCGGAACGGCCCCGGCCAGGCTCCTCGCCCTGCAGCACCCGTGGCGGCCGCGGACCCAGCGGCTCCGATCACGAACGGCGACGAGTTCCTCACCGCGGTCGCGAGTCGTCGGGAGCGTTCATCGCTTCCGCTTCTGGTGAACGACCCGTCGCTGCAGACGAGCGCCCAGGGCTGGGCGGACAGTCTCACCGGACGCGGTGTCGGCCACGATCCGCAGATCCTCGACGGCGTCGACGACACCTGGGAGCAGGTCGCGGAATTGGTGAGTTCCGGACCGAGCTTCGACGCGGCAAGCCGAGCGCTGCTGGGAAAGACGGCCGGGGCGAGCCCTCTGGATGATCCGGCGGTGACGGCGTTCGGTCTCGGGAGCCTGGTGGACGGGGATACGACGGTCCTCGTCGTTCGCCTGCTCCGCACGGCGCCAACCGGCGAGGTCGACGTCCAAATGGGCTTCTGACCCATCCATGTGACGACAGTCACGCGGCCCGTGGAAATATCGGGTCGGTTTCCGCAGTTCATTTACCTACCGAGTTGCGCCACGGTCTCCCCCCTCCGATCCGTCGCAGCTCGGTCACCTCGCATCGCAGCAACGATCACGACCGACGCCTCGAGCGTCGGTCGTTTCGCGTTCCGGGCTGGATCGTGGCGGGCGAGCCTCACCCGGCCGAGCGGCCGAGCGTGACCACGTCGAGTTCGTCAACGCCGTAGCGCGCTCGGAGGACCTTCTTGTCGAACTTGAACGTCGACGTCTTGGGGACCTCGGTGATTGCCGCCCACCGCTCGGGAATCCACCATTTCGCAACGTAGTCACCGAGGAAGCCGGCCAGGTCGTCGAACGATGTGGTGGCGCCTTCGCGCCACACGATGCACGCCAGTGGCCGTTCGTCCCACTGGGCATCGGGCACGGCGACGACGGCCGCCTCGGCCACGGCCGGGTGCCCCATGAGCGCGTTCTCGAGCTCCACCGACGAGATCCATTCGCCGCCGGACTTGATGACGTCCTTGGCGCGATCGGTGATCTGGATGTAGCCCTCCGGATCGATGGACCCCACGTCGCCAGTGCGCAGCCAGCGCTCGCCACCTTCGTCGTGGAACTTCTCTGGCGCATCGACGCCGTGGTATGAGGACGTGACCCAGGGTCCGAGCGCTTCGAGCTCCCCGACGGCCACGCCGTCGTGGGGAAGGGCAGCGCCCTCGTCGTCGACGATGCGAATGCGCACTCCGGCAACCGGCCGACCCGTCTTCGTACGGTAGCGGAGCTCGTCCTCCGGTTTCGTCCCCCTGGGCGGGTAGGCCATGGCACCGATCGGACTGGTCTCGGTCATCCCCCACGCCTGGGTGACCTGCACACCGTGACGCGCGCGAAACCCCTCGATCAACGACGCGGGCACGGCGCTGCCGCCGATGATCACGTTGCGGAGGGAGGAGAAGTCGATCGGGTTGGTCTCGGCGTAGCGCAGAAGGTCGTTCCACACGGTCGGCACGCCGGCCGACAGCGTCGGCGGTTCGGCGGCCATGAACCGCGAGAGCGGCTCGGCCTGCATGAAGCGGCCGGGCATGAGGAGATCGGATCCGGCGATGAACGCGGCATAGGGCATGCCCCACGCGTTCACATGGAACATCGGCACGATGGTGAGCACACGGTCGTTCGGGGTGAGTGACGCCAACCCGACGAACGACAGCGAGTGCAGGAAAGTCGAGCGGTGCGAATAGACGACTCCCTTCGGATCCCCCGTGGTGCCGCTGGTGTAACACATGGCCGCAGCTGACCGCTCGGGCGTTTCGGGCCAGGCGAAGGTGGTGTCCTGGGCGGCGAGCAGCGTGTCGTAGTCGATCACGTCGGCGGGCACCTCGACTCCCGCCGGGACCGCGCCGACGACCACGATGTGGCGCACTGTGGTGAGCTGCGGACGAACGGCCAGCAGCACCGGCAGCAGGAAACCCTCGCAGATCACCACCCGATCGTTCGCGTGATTGACGATCCACGCGAGTTGATCGGGGTGCAGGCGGAAGTTCAGCGTGTGCAGCACTGCCCCCATCGACGGGACACCGAAGTAGGCCTCTTGGTGGGCCTGCGTATTGAACTGCAGGGTCGCCACCACGTCGCCGGGGCCCACGCCGAGATGGTGAAGCGCATTGGCCAACTGCGCCGAGCGTTGCCCGATCTCGGCGAAGCTCACCTTGGTCGTACCCTCACCGGTGAAGGTGACAACGGCCGCGTCGCCGAACACTCCAGCGCCGTGTTCGAGGATCATGCGGATCGTCAGATCCACATCTCCCATGGTGGAAACGATTTGCGTCATACCCAGCCAAGGTAGGTGACCGGTCATCGAAGCGCGCGCCGGCATCAACGACCCTCGGGGCGGACCATCGGTGGCCGACCGCCGATCACGCCGAGCGCAGCAGCCGCGGTACGGAGCGCACTCGTGAGGCAATCGCGTTCGCTGCCTCCCCCGACCCCTGCGGCCAACCAACCACCGGCGAAGGCATCACCGGCACCGACGGCATCGACGACGACCGGGACGGTCAGCGCATGGGACCGCGCGACGATCGCACCATCACGGGCCACTATCACGCCCTCGGCGCCCAGCTTCACTACGACGGTGCCCCAGAGCTCGGTGAGCGCGCACGCAGCTACGTCGACGTCGCCGTCCGGCGGAAGGCGCGCCAGCAGGAGCGCTTCTTCCCCGTTGGGGAATCCGATCGATGCGCCATGCAACAGGTGGCGAGCGGCGTCGATCCCAAGGTCGGCGAGGTACCCGGCTGACGAAGGATCGACCGACCACGGCACACCGGCGGCATGGCAGATACCGACAATGTGGCGCAAGGTCGCCTGCGGCGAGGCTGCGAAGAGCAGGTAGCCGCTGAGGTGGACCCACGAGGCGGTCGCAATCAACGCGGCGTCGATGTCGGCGGTTGCGAGCCGAGTCCCTGCGCCGCGGTCGGTGAGCATGGTGCGCTCGCCAGTCACCGAGTCGATCAGGGCGACGAGGCGGGTGGTCGCCACAGCGTCATCGACGATCAGTTGCGGATCCACCCCGACGTCGGCGAGGACACCCCGATGCCACGAAGCGTCGTCACTCCCGACGCGTCCGACGAACACGACGTCGACCAGCCGCCCAAGTGCTGCAGCAGCGGACGCCGCCCACGCCGCGGTGTTCGCCGCCGACCCACCGGCGCGGACCGAGATCGCGGCGTCGGTGTCCGACCCCATTCTCCACGGGCCCGTCGGCGCGCAGACGATGTCGGTGACGACATCACCGACAACGACAAGTGGGCCGCCCGACGAGGGCGGCCCACTGGTTTCCGACATTGCCTCGCTCACGCCGGACCGGCGTGAAGATCAGAGACGGGCGCCGGTCTCGATCTCGAAGAAGTGGACGAAGCGGGTGTCGACGAGGACATCGACCAGCTCCCCCGGGCGAACCTTGGTGCGGGCGTTGAAACTGGCAACGAAGGTGGAGCCGGCGTCGGTACCGATGCGGCCGAGGGTCTCCTCGTCGTCGGCACCCTTCTTCGCACCGTCGGAGAACACCTGGGGCGCGTCGACGGCGAAGTGGACCATGACCTCTGACCCGAGTGCTTCGGTGATGTCGACCTTGGCCTTCATCGTCCGCTGCGAGTCGGTCGACGCGGCAAGAGCGGCGTCTTCCATGTTCTCGGGGCGGATGCCGAGGACCACGCGACGCCCGGCTTTGGCAGCCTCGGCGAGACCGGGGCGGCTGGCCACCAGGGCCTCGTCGATGACGATGTTCTGGTCACCAAGATGGGCGACCACGCCGTTGTCGGCGGTGAGACCGACCTCACAGAGGTTCATCGGGGGCGAACCGATGAACCCGGCGACGAAGAGGTTGGCCGGGTTGTCGTAGATGAACTGCGGCGTGTCGACCTGCTGGAGGATGCCCCGCTTCATCACGGCAACGCGATGGCCCATGGTCATGGCCTCGATCTGGTCGTGAGTGACGTAGAGCGTAGTGACGCCGAGCCGCTGCTGGATGCGAGAGATCTCGCCGCGCATCTGCACACGAAGCTTGGCGTCGAGGTTCGAGAGCGGTTCGTCCATCAGGAACACCTGGGGCTCACGGACGATGGCGCGGCCCATGGCGACGCGCTGGCGCTGGCCACCGGAAAGCTGCTTCGGGCGACGGTCGAGGTTCTCCTCGAGCGCGAGCATCCGGGCCGCTTCGGTCACTCGGCGATTGATCTCGTCCTTGGGCATCTTGCGGAGCTTGAGACCGAAGCCGATATTCTCCGCCACGGTCATGTGGGGGTACAGCGCATAGCTCTGGAACACCATGGCGATGTCGCGATCCTTCGGCGGAACCTCGTTCACGCGCCGATCGCCGATGCGCAACTCGCCGGCCGTGATGTCTTCGAGACCGGCGACCATGCGCAGTGCCGTGGTCTTTCCACAACCGGAGGGTCCAACGAGCACCAGGAACTCGCCATCGGCAACCTCGAGGTTGAGATCGATGACGGCCTCGAAGCCGTTGTCGTATCTCTTGCCGATGTTTTGGAGCACAACATTCGCCATCGCAAACCCCCCTGGGTCCAAACGGATCGATCATCACGAAAGCGTGACGCCCGGCACACACTAAACGCGTTTGGCCCCCCTGTCACGAGGCTGCGTCGCCCGAGCCGACGCCGACGCCGCGAGCCACGCGGGTGCTTCGGCCTGCGGGAGCCGTACGATGTCTGCATGGCAGTTATCGGGGAAGTCCTCGTCGAGCCGTTCGTACCCGGCGCCCCCGGCGCGCATGTGCTCGCCGCATGGGCGGCGGCCGAGGCGGCCGGTGCCACCCTCGAGGTCGGACCATTCGGCACGATCGTGCGGGCATCGACCGACGCACGGCTGCTCGATGCCCTCGATGCCGCAGTCCGTGCGGCCGTTGCCAACGGCGCGACCCGGGTCTCCACCCAGATCGTGCGGGAGAGCGCCCCGAGCTGACCGGGCCGGCGGTGGGCTCGCGCCACAGGCGGGCCGCGAAGACCAAGCGGCCGGATCCGGCGTGATCAGGACGTGCCGTTGGTGTGGTCGAACTCGGCATACCCGCAGCAGGGTCGATACAGTTTCGCTCGCTGCGACGCACGTCACATCGTGCGACTCATCTGCCTTCCGCCCGGCCGTCGGTGTCGGCGGCCGACCGACTCCAAGGAGACCCACCCGTGAAGACTGTTCGCCTGCGTGCCAGCGTGCTCGGTGCCGTATTCGTCCTCGTGCCGATCGTCGGGTCGGTCCCGGCGTCTGCGCAGACGCCGAAGGCGGGGGCACGCTGCGCCCCGAAAGAGGTCGGCAAGACCGTCGCCAAGCTCACGTGCGTCAAAGACGGCAGCCGACGCAAGTGGGTCGCCGCTGCGCCGGCGGCGAGTGCGGCGCCCACCACAGCAGCGGGGAGTGCTCCCGCAGCCACTCCGGCCTCGGGCGGTGCCCCGATCAAGCTCGGCGTCGCCCTCGGCATCTCCGGCGCATCAACGGCAAACCTCGCCCAGGATCAGCGCCTCGGCGTGGTCATCGCCGAGAAGTACATCAACGACAACGGCGGCATCAACGGTCGCAAGCTCCAACTCGTTGTGCAGGACACCGGCGCCGACGAAGCGGGGGCCATCGCCGCGTTCAATGCGCTCATCGACAACGACAAGGTCGTCGGCATCGTCGGACCGACGCTTTCCCAGCAGGCCTTCGCCGCTGATCCGATCGCCGACCGCAAGAAGGTCCCGGTGCTCGCTCCGTCGAACACCGCGGCCGGCATTCCGCAGATCGGTGACTACATCGCCCGCGTGTCCGCGGGTGTCGCCACCTACGCCGGTAATGCCGTGAAGTACGCCGCGTCAATCGACGCGCTTTCGAAGGCCGCCGTGTTCTTCGCCGATGACGACGCGTTCAGCCGCAGCGAGACCGTCGTGTTCCAGAACGCGGTGAAGGCCGGCGGCCTCGAACTCCTCCCGCCGCAGACGTTCAAGGTGAACGACACCGACTTCACGACGCAGGTGAACTTCGTACGGCAAAACCGCCCGGACCTCGTGGTCATCTCCGGCCTTGCACAGGCCGGCAACCTCGTCAAGCAACTCCGCGACACCGGGTACTCCGGTTCCATCGTGGGCGGCAACGGCCTCAACGTCGTGCAGACCTTCTCGGTGTGCAAGCAGCAGTGCGAGGGACTCATCGTCGCCCAGGCCTATTCGCCCGAGATCCCCAATGAAGGCGTGAACGTCGAGTTCTCGAAGCTCTTCCAGGCCGACAACAAGCGCATTCCCGGGCAGATCGCCGCTCAGGCGTTCACCGGCGTGCTCGTGTTCGCCGAAGCGCTTCGGACCCTGGAGAAGGACGGCAAGCTCAACGGGTCGCTCGAGCAGATTCGCATCGACCTGAACAAGGCCGTGCTCGCCGGCAAGTACTCGACGCCTCTTGGGGACATCAGCTTCACTCCCGAAGGCGAGATCAACCAGAAGTCGTTCTACGTCGCGCAGATCTCGATGAAGCGAGGCGCGACCGGCGATGTGTTCTCGGGTGTCTTCAAGTACCTGAAGTTCTAAGAGGCACGGGTCGGGGGTGACCCGCTGAGCGGGTCCCCCACCTCCGTCCGTCGAGTGTCCGTTCCTCTCCAGTGCGCCCAAGGAAGCTGTGTCGTTCGTAAGGAACCTTCCTCAGAACTTCTTCGATGGACTTTCCATCGGCAGCGTCTACGCGTTGTTCGCGCTCGGCTACACGCTCATCTTCTCGATCCTTCGCATCGTCAACTTCGCGCACGGAGCGATCTTCACCATCGGCGCCTATTTCACCTACGTTCTGACCGGAGGAACGCTGGGCGGAGGGAACTTCCCCTTCTCGAACACCCGCGTGCCGTTCTCGCTCAACTTCTGGGTCGCACTCGCCCTCGGCGCGCTGCTCGCCGGGCTCGTCAACGTCGCAATCGAACGTTTCGCATTCCGGCCGCTGCGCAACCGAAACGCCGACACGTTGCTTTCGCTCGTTTCGAGTCTCGGCGTTTCGCTCATGCTCTCCAACCTGATCCAGAACCTGGTCGGTTCCGATCCGCTCCCGGCGCCCGAACCACTCCCGGGTACCAAGCCATCGTTCGACGTCGCATCGGTGATCGTCCAGACCAGTCGCCTGCTGACGTTCGCAGTGGCGGTGATCGTGATGGCCGGGCTCTGGTACCTGCTGAACCGGACCCGCACGGGAAAGGCGCTCCAGGCCGTCTCGGAGGACGCGACCACGTCGAGCCTGCTCGGCATCTCGACGAATCGGCTGATCCTGTTCACGTTCATGCTGTGCGGAGTTCTCGGGGCGGTGGCGGGAACAATGGTGTCGACGAACTTCAACATCACGGGGCCCTACATGGGATCGGAGTACGCACTGATCGGACTGGCCGTGATCGTGATCGGCGGGCTCGGTGACATCCCGGGCGCCGTGCTCGGCGGCTTCCTCCTCGGCATCCTCCAAACCGTGGTGTCGAGCATCTCGTTCCGGATCGGGTTCTGGGACTGGAACTTCACCGGTTCGTCGTGGAAGGACGCTGTTCCCTTCATCACGCTCGCCATCGTTCTGCTCGTCCGTCCCCAGGGTCTCCTCGGTCGAGCCCAGATGCAGAAGGTCTGAAATGCGCGTGCCGCGCTCGCTGCTGTCGAGCATCCTGCTCCTTGCGCTCTTGGTCGGGTTCAGCGTCGTCCCCGGCCTGTCGCCAGCGGTGAAGGTCTACATGCTCACGGCCGGTGCGCTATGCGGCCTGTCGGCGTACCTCCCGCTCATGGCCGGCCAGCTCTCCCTGGCGAGCCCGGCGTTCTATCTGATCGGGGGCTACGCCACCGGCATGGTGTCAGTGCTGTGGGTGAAGGAGGACTTCGACACCGGTTACTGGAAGGTGCCGCTCGGGTTCGCCAAGATCACGTTCACCAGCGAGCTCTATCCGTGGCAGATGGTCATCGTCGAACTGGTCCTCGGGGCCATCGTCGCCGCAGCGTTCGGCTTCGTCGTCGGTACGATCGCGCTCCGTCTCCAAGGCATCTATCTCGCCCTGGTCACCATCGGAGCCGTCGAGATCCTCCGCATCCTGGTGCTCCAGGATCAGATCGGACCGTTCAAGGGTCCTCTGGATCCGGGAGATCCCGAACGGATCCGCCACCTCGGTCCGTTCGGCGGTGCGACGGGACTTCCGGGGCAGCTCCGTACCGAAGGGATGCCTCAGCCCGTCGATTTCGAGTGGCAGTACCTGCTCATCGCCATCCCCCTCGTGATCCTGTCCGCGTACTTCGTGTTCCGGCTCGAACGCGGCCGCACCGGTCGAGCGCTCGCGGCGATCCGAGAAGACGAACTTGCCGCCTCGGCGATGGGGATCCGCCCGACGTACTACAAGGTGCTGGCCTTCGTCCTCAGTGCCGTGTTCGCCTCCTTCGCCGGAACGATCTACGCACATGCGCAGAACGCATGGAGCTACCGACAGGCCACGTTCGCTCTTGCTACCGCAATGCTCGCAGGCGCCGTCGTCGGAGGGACCCGAACCTTTCTCGGTCCGATCATCGGTGGCATGGTGATCACGGGCCTCTTCGAAGCGCTCCGATCGCTCGCCGGGGTCGACGGGCTTCCGAGTGGTTTGCGCGACGTCCTGCTCAACATCAGTCCGTTCGTTCAGGGGCTGATCATGACTGTGGTCTGCGTCTTCCTCTCGAAAGGTCTGATCTCGGCCCGATTGGTCGACCGATTGTTCCCTCGCGACACAACGCTCTTCCGGCCGGGATCCGCCGTGATGGCTCGGTCGGCCGACGCGGCACCGGAGGCCGGGCGATGAGCGCCACAGCGTCGTCGACAACAGGGTCGACCACCGGAGATCCAGGGATGGCAGTCCTAGAGGCCCGGAACGCCACGCGTCGCTTCGGTGGTCTGGTCGCGGTGAACAACGTGTCCTTCTCCGTTGCGCGTGGGCAGATATTCGGACTCATCGGGCCGAACGGAGCCGGCAAGACGACCCTGTTCAATCTCTTCACCGGGATGCAATCCGCGTCCGAGGGAGTACTTCTTCATGAGGGCGAGGAGATCAATGCGCTCCGACCGTTCGAGATTGCCGAACGAGGTGTCGCCCGCACGTTCCAGAACATCCGTTTGTTCGGCAACATGACGGTCTTCGAGAACGTCCGAACGGCAAAGCATCTGTCGACGTCGGCCGGTCTTCTCAGCGATGTGCTCAGCCTTCCGTCGGCGCGGCGCGAACGACGCGAGACACTGGCGCAGTCGTGGGAGCTCCTCGAGCTCACCGGTCTCACCCACCGCGCCCACGACGATGCGAAGTCCCTGCCCTATGGCGAACAGCGACGCCTCGAGATCGCCCGGGCGCTCGCGCTCGAACCAAAGGTACTGCTGCTCGACGAACCTGCGGCCGGCATGAACCCATCGGAGAAGAACGACCTCACGGAGTTCATCCGCTTCGTGCGAGATCGGTTCGGTCTCACGGTGATGCTCATCGAACACAACGTGAAGCTCGTGATGTCGGTGTGCGAGCAGATCGCCGTTCTGAACTTTGGCCAGTTGATCGCGATGGGTGCTCCGGCCGACGTGCAACGCGACCCGGCTGTCATCGAGGCCTACCTCGGTGGTGAGGGATGAGTTCGGTGACCACCATCCCGGTCGCCCCGACCGGCGACACGTCGTCGGCAAGCACGGCGCTGCTCACCATCTCCGGACTCGAGGTCTCCTACGGCGGGATCCGCGCCCTGCAGGGGATCGACCTCCACGTCGGAACCGGCGAGGTCGTTTCCTTGATCGGTGCCAACGGTGCCGGCAAGTCGACGACGCTCAAGGCGATCTCGCGCATCATCAAGACGCGGGCGGGTGACATCCGCTTCGACGGGCAGTCGATTCTCTCGAAGCGCCCCGAGCAGGTCGTGGCCATGGGAATCGCTCACAGTCCGGAGGGTCGGCGTGTTCTGACCCGGTTGAGTGTCGAGGACAACCTCGAGCTCGGGGCATTCATCTCCAAGGACCGTGCCCGAACAAAGAAGGACATCGAGGCGCAGTTCGAGCTCTTCCCCCGACTGCGCGAACGGCGTAGTCAGCTAGCGGGAACACTGTCCGGTGGCGAGCAGCAGATGCTCGCGATAGCCCGTGCACTTATGAGTCGGCCACGACTCCTGCTCCTTGACGAGCCGTCGCTGGGTCTCGCCCCGATCGTCGTGCAGGAGATCTTCCGAATCATCGACGACCTTCGGGCGCGAGGCGTCACGATCCTGCTGATCGAGCAGAACGCCAACCTCGCCCTTCGCCACAGCGATCGAGCGTACGTATTGGAGACGGGCGAGATCGCCATGAGCGGTCGGGCTAGCGAGCTCCTCGTCGACGATCGTGTGCGAGAGGCCTATCTCGGCTGAGAACTCCACAGCGATCGATCCATCGGTGTCTCCTACGATGACGCCCATGTCAATCGGTACGCCAGCTACCGGGAGGAGCCTCGCCCGATGACTACGGCGTTCGTCCTTTCCGGTGGTGGCAATCTCGGGGCCGTCCAGGCTGGCATGCTCCGTGCGCTAGTGCGCGAGGGCATTCGACCCGACGTCGTGGTGGGGACCTCCGTCGGCTCGGTGAACGGCGCATGGCTCGCATCGCACGACCTCGACTTCGGTGTGGACGCCCTTGTCGACATCTGGGTTCGCATGAGACGCAACGACGCGTTCCCGACCGAACTCATCGGCGGGCTACGCGGATTCCTCGGACGCCGCGACCACCTCGTGTCATCCGCGGGCCTGCGAAGGATCCTCCGCACCGAAGTGCCGGCACGACGGTTCGATGAGCTCCGCACTCCGCTCCATGTCGTGGCGACGGATATCCGAACCGGCCGAGACGTCCTCTTGAGCGACGGCGACCTCGCCGATGCGGTGTGCGCAAGCTCGGCCATCCCAGGGGTGTTCCCGATGGTTGAGATCGGAGGCCGACAACTCGTCGATGGTGGCGTCGTCAACAACTGCCCGATCTCGCAGGCGATAGCCCTCGGCGCCACGACGATCTGGGTGCTTCCGTGCGGTTACGCGTGCTCGTTGGCTGCGGCCCCGAAGGGGGCTCTGGGTACCGTGCTGCAGGCGGTGAGCCTGCTCGTGCAGAACCGTCTGCTCGTGGACTACGAGCGGTACCGGACGCAGACCGATCTCCGCATGCTTCCAACCGTGTGTCCTCTCAACGTCGGACCGACCGACTTCACCCAGGCCCGCCATCTCATCGATGATGCCGACACACTGGTGCAGTCCTGGCTTCACGACCCTTCCATCGGCCAACGACCGGGGCTTCACGATCACGACGTTGAGTGACGCCGTTGCCTGAATCGTTGTCTATGGCTCTGGGCGCAGCTCGGCCATCGCCGTTTGCAGGGCCACGAGGTAGCGATCGATCTGTTCGTCACCGTGGGCGACTGACACGTAGATCTTCGTGAGCATCGGGTTGATGAAAATGCCGCTCCCGACCATCGCCAAGTCGAAGCGGCGGCGTAGCCCGGCATCGGCGATCGCTTCCGTGGCGAGGTCGCGTACCGGCGTGGGCGAGAGGCGGTACTGCACGAGCGGGCCGATCCCGTAGGTGACGACGGGGAAGCCCGCGGCCCCAGCCGCTTCGGCAATCCCGCGGCGGAGACGATCCCCGCTCGCATAGAGGCAGGCATAAGCGTCTTCGGCTCCGAGGATGTCGAGCACGGCGTGCGCAGCCGCGGCGCCAACGGGAGAGCCGCCGGTCGTGGAGGCACCCAGACATAGCGATCGCTGGTGTGGCGATCCTCGCGGACTTCGTCCATCAGATCGCTTCTCCCACCGACGGCGGCAATCGGGAAGCCGCCGCCGAGGGCCTTGCCGTACGCGACCAGGTCGGGCACGACACCGAAGTGGGCTGCGGCCCCGCCGAGCCCAAGACGAAAGCCTGACACGACCTCATCAAAGATCAGCGGGACGCCGTGGCGAGTGGTGGCGGCACGAAGCGCGTCGACGAACTGCTGCTCGGCCAGGATCGACCGTTGCACCGGGTCGATGATCACCGCGGCGAGTTCATCTGCGTACGTAGCAATCAGGGTGGAGGCCGTAGCAGAGTCGTTGTAGGGGCAGACGAGAATGTCATCGACTGCGCCTGCCCCGCCCGTTCCCGTCGGTTCGGCGTGGGGGTAGCTCGCACGATTTCCCCAGATGAAGTTCGCCACGCCTTCGACGTGCGAGCCGTGGAACGCCCCCTCGAACTTCACGATCTTGCGCCGACCCGTCGCTCCCCGGGCGATACGGATCGCCGTGGATGTGGCTTCACTGCCCGACGTCACGAATCGGACCCGCTGCATCCACGGAGCAACATCCGGTCCCACCAGTCGCTCGGCGAGCGTGACCAGCCCTTCGGACATCGCCGCGAAGTTGACGCCGTTGGAGGCCGCGCTGGAGATGCTCTCGACGAGGTGCGGATGGGCGTGGCCGACGAGCGCCGAGCCCCATGCCATCGTGTAGTCGACCCACTCGCGTCCGTTCACATCCCACAGCGCCGCACCCTGACCACGTGCGAACACCGGGGACCAGCCACCGGGGAAGTCGTACTCGCCGTTCGAGCCCTGCGGGAAGTGCTGATGGGCGCGAACGGACCACGGATCGCGATCTTCGTCTGATGTCACGTGCGCATCGTCCCACATGCCTGCAACATCTGGTCAGCCGGGCGGAGCCTCAGGCCGTGGGGTCTTCCGGCCAACCGTCACGTCCCGGGCGCGGGTTTGTTCGCAACGAACACGTCGCGGCCGGGACGGTCCTCGTCCGTCTCCTCCGTGATCCGCTGCACTCGACGCCAATCTCGGCGAAGACCCCGAACCAGGTTGCGCGGGGGAACAGCCCCGTTCGATGGGTCTCGTGGACGACCTGCACTGCTCCGTCGGCATGACGGAGGAGAAACGCGTACTCGGTGACGGCTTCGGTGCCGTTCGGGTCGGGATCGGTCGTCCACTCGAGGAACCTGACCGATCGTCCGTCGTCACCGTCCGAGCCACCGGCGCCGTGATCCGACTCGAACGTCTCGCGAGTGGCATCGGGTACGACCACTGCTGTCCCACCCGGCGCGAGATGGACGAACGCGGTCGTCAGCGCACGGCGAAGGTCTTCTTCGGTCGTCATGTAGTCGATGGCGTCGTGGACGAACACCGCATCGAACGTACGATCGAGACGCAACGCTCACATGTCGGCGCAGAGGTGTTCGGCGCCAGGTACGAGGCGCCGCGACACGTCGAGCATGGGCTCGGACAGGTCAACAAGCGTCAGGTCGAAGTAGGGCGCAAAGTACGAGGCGTTGCTTCCGCCCCCGCTGCCGAGTTCCAACAGCGTCCGACCGGGCCGTTGTGGTCCGCCGAGCAGACCCAGAAAGAACAGTGCTTCCTCGCGGTAGTCCTCGACGGGCGATATCAGCGGCCACCACGCGGCAAGTGATCCGTAGAACTCGTTCGTCTGCGCCATGGAGATCAGAAGGTGTGGTGCACGGCCTCGACGTTGTTGCCGTCGGGATCGCGCACGAACACCCCGAAGTAACCGGGGTGATATTCGGGCCAGACCCTCGGTTCGTGCAACACGGTCGCCCCCACCCAGACGGCAGCGTCCCGAAATGCCTGCACCGCCTCGCGGCTCGGCGCGGTGAACGCGATGTGACTCTCGCGAAAGCCCGTCCCGGTGTCGTGCGGCCCCAGCCAGAAGCAGGGGAACGCTGTTCCGTACCCGACGACGGATCCGAAGTCCATGATCCGCTTGCCGCCGACGGTGGCGAGCACGGCGTCGTAGAACGCACACGACGCGGCGACATCGCCGCACTGGATGGAGAGGTGGTCGAGCACGATGATCTCCGTTCTCCGCATCCAGACGTGGGACCGGTTGCTCACCTCGTAGGGTACGCACGAACGGCGTTCATGTCACGCCGAATCGGAACCGTTTGGCGAACGGCGGTGTAGTACCGGTATGAGTAACCGATTCCAACGTTTGGTCCCGCCGTTGGTCCTGCTGGTGACGCTGTTCGAGCCGACCGCAGCATCGCCGCGAACTGACACGCGCAACTTGCCTCCTATCGTCGCCACCGAAACGATCCGCGGTGCGCTACCGGGAACGTGGCGTGTCATACGGACGCGAAGGGCAACCGATGTCCGGTGGGAATCTGGCGCGACGTCATGGTCGCGACGGATTCCGGGTCCATTCGGTCTGCCGGTAGTGACCTCCCGGGGATTGCGCGCCGGGCCGACGCTCGACGGCGCGGCGATCGTATTGGCCTCGGCACCTCTGCGGGTGGGGACCAAGTGGTCATCGTCGTTCGCCGTCGTGACGAAGACCCGCGCCCGCACCATTTCGCTCCCTGGCCAATGGGCGTTCGACGCGATATCGCCGAACGGAAACAACCTGTTCCTCACTGAGTCGGTCGGCCCCGGGCGTTACTGGGTTCGGAGTGTGGATACTACGACCGGCAAGGCCGGCGCCCCTCTCGTCACGAAAGCCATCAGCTTCGATCCGCCGACCACAGCCGTCGAGGACGGGCCGATGGAAGGCATGCCGCTCGACCGGATTGCCTCACCTGATGGACTCGTGTTGTACACGCTGTACGAGAGTCCGTCCCATCCGTTCATCCACGCGCTGAACATCGGAGACGGGTGGGCACTCTGTTATGACCTCCCTGACACTCTCCGGTCCCGTGTGTTGGGGTTCGTCCTTCGATCCGGCTTGGCCGATGGGATCATCGATGTCGTTGACGCGGGTGCCATCGCTGCCCAGATCACGTTGCCGGGGAGCAAGTTCGGCACGTCGGTCCGACTCCCTGGAACGAGTCGTCCACCCGTGGTGAACTGATGCGCATGCGTCGTGCGGTCACTATCCTCACGGCATTCGTGCTCACAGCGACGGGCGCGCTCCCGGCAACCGCAGGAGCACCCAACTACGAATGCCGCGCCGGTTCCTATCGCATCGGTATCGACCAGCATCGGCGAGCCGGTCTCGCACGAGTCACCGGTGGCCCCGTGCAGTCGGCATCGTTCGTCACGACCGACCAAGACGGTTCGGTCCTCGATCTGACGGCCGACGTCGAAGGTCAACGTTTTGCAATCGCCATTCGGGGAACGGGTTCCACCATGACTCTCCGCGTCTCGGGGCGAACGTTGTCGGGGGCATGCGCATTCGTTCCGGGCGACCTCGCACTGGGATATGTCAGCGCGCCAAACCTGCTCCTGCGCTCGGCGCCGGCCGGCGACGCAGCACCGGTGGCACGACTCCGACAGAGAAGTCTTGTCTGGTCGTCGGGCCGTTTCGACGCTCAGACCGGTGAGATGCGCGGTACACCGGAATGGACGCGGTTCCGTGCGGTCATCGCCGTTCGCGGCGGAAGTTCGTCAGGAGGACCTCAGCGCCTCGGGATGGGGATCGGTGCCGGCCTGGACGGGGCATCAACAATCATCGAAGGCTGGGGTCGCCTGGCCGACGTCTCGATGCTCGGCCCTCCCGGACCGTAGCCCGTGGACCAAGCCCCGACGGCTCCTGATGACAACCTCGTCATCGCCGCGGTGCAAGGCGATGTCCGCGCATTCGAGCAACTCGTCCGGCGTCATCAGGGCGCGGCGCGGAACCTGGCAGCGCTGCTCGCCGGACCCGCCGACGCTGACGACATCGCCCAAGAGGCATTCGTGCGCGCCCATCGGTCGCTCGCCGGTTTCGCAACAGGGTCACCGTTTCGTCCGTGGCTGCTTCGGATCGTGGCCAACCAGGCGAGCAACCACCGACGGAGTCGTCGACGTCGAGGGCTGCGCAATGCACTGTTCATCGATCAGAACCGCGAGACGCCGGTCGGTCCGGCTGATCTCGCGGAGTCGTCCGACAACCGACGGCGGCTCGCAACAGCGTTGGCGCGACTCCCGGAAACCGACCGCCAGGTATTGGCCGTGCGCTATCTCCTCGACTGCTCCGAACGCGAGACGGCGCAGGTACTCGGATGGCGAATCGGTACGGTGAAGTCACGAGTATCCAGAGCACTCGAGAAACTACGCACACAGATGATGGACGAAGGCGAGGTGGGACGGCCGTGACAACAACTGAGAACCTTGTCGAATCTCTCCACGCAATGCGAGTCGAGCTTTCACGCACCGCAGATCGAGATCCGGCCGAATTCACGGCTGCGGTCGTGGGGCTGGTTGAAACCCTGCCCCCGCCTCATGTCGTCCGTCGGCGCCTTTGGCTTCGGCGGGTCGCTGCGCTCGCTCTCACCACCGGCCTGATCGTTGCACCACAACCCCGGGGCGCGGTCGCCCGATGGCTCGGCATCGGCTCCGTACGTATCGAACGCGATACAACCAGACGGGTCGCTGCGCTCCCATCCGCCATCGCCGACCTTGACCTCGGGACCATCTCGTCGGTCGCTAACGCGGAGGAGGAGCTCGGGCGTCCGATGGCGGTGCGGAGGGATCGTTCACCCGATCGGGTGTGGGTGCAGATGTCGGGGTCACCAACGGTCGCCGTCAACAGTTTGTATGTCGACAAGGCCTCGACGATCCTAGTGAGCGAGCTACCCGGTCCTGGCAGTGTGGTGATGAACAAGAAGCTGCTCGGTCAGGGCGCCCAACTCGACTTCTTCGCCGTGAAGGGTCGGTCAGCGGTGTGGATCTCGGGCTCGCCTCACGAGGTGCTCGTAGAGCTCGCCAGCGGAAGCGTTTCGGTGATGCCCGTTCGTATCGCCGGCAACGTCCTGCTGTGGGCCGATGAGGTTCGAACGCTTCGCATCGAAGGGGTAACGGACCGCGCTGCGGCAATCTCTGTTTTGGAGGCGCTGATCTGAGCGGCCGACCCGATCAGCGCGCGGAGCCGTTCAGGGCATCGATATGGCGCACACCTCGCCCAAGATCCCCAGCGCACTGGTCCGCCATCCCATCCGTCGGGCCGCGCTTTCAGACGCCCTGCAGTGTGGCGAGAAACCCCCCGAGGTCGGCGGCGAACGACCCGAGATCGTCCACATCATCGAGCGTCGCGGGCACGCCGGGCCAGGCGCGGACAGACCACGGACGGGGAAATTCATCCGTGGCGACACCCACGGCGAGCGGCTCGGGAATCGGCAGCGGGAGATGCGACGCAAGGTGCGGCAGCCATTGCCTCTCTTTCTCGACCTGGGCCACGTAGCCAGCACCGCTCGGAAGGCGGACCGACATGTCGTCACCGAGCCGGTAGGTCGTGTTGTCCCACCCGTCGACCTCCACCGGCGCGACCTCAAGGTGCGCCCAGTGGGGGAACTGCGTGGCAATGAGGCGACTGACCAGTTCGGCGGTGATGTCGGACTTTTCCACCTCCGTGTCTTCGCCGACTACCCGCGCAACGCGCGCCACGCGCTGCTCAGTCCGAGCGCAATGAAGACGACACCTGCGACGGTGCGCATCGTCACGAAGGTTTCCGGCCGTGCCAACCGGCCGCGGAGCGTCCCGGCCGCAAGTGCGTACGACCCGTAGATGACGACGGTCAACGCGGCGAAGATCAGGCCGAGACCGAACGCGGCGACGTTTCGCCCGCTGCCGCTCGGCAGGAACTGCGGGAGGAAGGCGAGGAAGAACAGCGCTCCCTTGGGGTTCAGGAGACTGGTGAGAAACCCTCGTCGGAACGGTTCGACCAACGACTCGGCCGTCGGCGGTGGATCGCGGCGGCGACGGAGTTGGAGCATCCCGGCGGAGATGAGGTACGTCGCCCCAAGGGCCTCGATCACGCGAACGGTATCGGCGGACCTCGAGAGGATGACGGCAAGGCCGAGGGCGGCCAACGTTGCGTGGACGAGGTACCCCGAGGACATGCCGGCCACTGCGGCAAGGGCCGATCGTTTCCCGCTCGCCAGTGCAGTGGCGAGGGCAAGCAGCACATCGGCACCCGGCGTAGCGATGATCACGGCCGCCGCTACGAGGTACCCGGGATTCACGGCCCTGAACCGTACCGGGCAACCTCGGCGACCTGGGTCGGCTGCCTGGGCGACCTGGGTCGGCTGGCGGCTGGGTCGGCTGGCGTCACTGGGTCGGCTCGGACCGCATTTGCGCACAGATCCCGACCCAGCGCACAGATCCCGACCCAGGGCACAGATCCCGACCCAGGGCACGGAACCCGACCCTGCGCACAAACCCCGACCCCGCATGGCTGCTCAACGGGTTCTGCGGCGGAGCGGGCCTTCGAGGGCGAGCACGACGAGGAACAGCGCGCCGAGGGTGAGCACGATGGTTCCACCGGGCGCCAGGCGGGCCACACGTCCGATCACGAGACCGGTGACGGCGGCGATCACCCCGATCGACGAGGAGAGGACCAGGGTCGAACGGAACGATCGGGACACCCGCTGGGCGATGCCGACCGGGAGCACGAGAAGCGCGCTCACCAGCAGAATGCCCACCACCCGCATCGCCGTCACGATCGACACCGCAGTGAGGACCATCAACAGGTCGTTCATGCGGGCGACCGGTATCCCGGAGGCGAGCGCGGCGTCCTCATCGACGATCACCGAGAACAGGGCGCGGCCGACGAACGCGAGGACAACGACAACAAGCGAACATGCCACGGCCAGCACAACAGCATCCGACCGGGTGATCGTGAGGATCGAGCCGAACAGATAGCCCTGCACGTTGGACGCGACGTTGCCGCGCCGGCTGAGGAGAACCGACGCCAACGCCAGGCCGAGGTAGAACGCCAGTGCCAGCGCAAGATCGCCGTTCTCGCGCGTCCGCGCTCGCAGCCGCTCGATCGCAAGTGCACCTACGACCGCGGTGAGCAACGCCGTCCAGATCGGCCACACGTCGGTGACGAGCCCGATCGCCACGCCGGCGAACGCAAGATGGCCGATGCCGTCTCCGAGAAGCGAGAGACGTCGTTGCACGAGGAACGTTCCGGTGATCGGAGCGGTGGCCCCGACGAGGACTGCACCCGCAAGAGCGAGCTGGAGGTACTCCCGTTCGAAGGGCCACGGTAGTGGAAGCGTCGCGAGAACGTTCACGCGATTTCCTCGAGCCAGCGAGGGAGGTCGTGACCATGGGTCCCGAGGTTGACGCCAGAGCGGGAGAGCTCCTCCGGAGGACCGTCGAAGCGAATGCTGCGACGGATCACGATCACCCGATCGAGACGGTCCTCGACCGCCGCCAGGTCATGCGAGACGAGGAGGATGGCAACACCTCGTTCATCGCGAAGTCGGCCAAGCGTCGCCGAGAACCGCTCCTGCTGCTCGACGTCGACACCGGCGACGGGTTCGTCGAGAACCAGGAGATCAGGACGACGCACAAGTGCCTTCGCGATGAACACGCGTTGTTGCTGCCCGCCCGATAGATGGCCGATCCGCGCACTCGCCAGATCGCTCATCTCGACCACGGCAAGCGCGTCGTCGACTCGGTCGCGGGGGGTGGCGCGCCACCACTGACGACCCAAGCCCCCGGACGCCACGACTTCACGAACTGTGGCGGGGAAGTCACGGCCGAGGAAGTGCCGCTGGGGGACGTAGCCGATGCGCGAACGCGCCACCGGGTCGGTCGACGGTTTCCCGAACAGCGAAACGATCCCCGAACTGGGTGGGAGGAGACCCAGGGCGATCTTGACCAGCGTCGACTTGCCGGACCCGTTCGGTCCGACGAGCGCAACAAACGTGCCGGCAGCGATCGACACGTTCACGTCTTCAAGCACGAACTCGTGTCCGTAGGCGAAGGAAACGTCTTCGAGGCTGAGAACCGTTTCCACAACGACGAGCATACGGTTTCCCGGCGAGGGCCAAACCGGGCCGCCCGATGGGGCGTCAACACGGTCGCGCAGAGTCAGCCGACGCGGCCGACACCGACGAGATCGCGCCGGAAGATCGATCTCGTACGCACGGGAGTTCCCCGACGCGATGCCTCGACCATCTGCCCGTTGCCGATGTACAAGCCCACATGGTGGATCGGAGAACCGTAGAACACGAGATCGCCAACGCGGATCTGGCTGACCGACACGCGAGTGGTGGCGGCGTACTGCGCCCGTGAGGAATGCGGGAGCGAACGCCCGGCCGACCGCCACGCGTAGAGCATCAGACCAGAGCAGTCGAAGCCACCAGGCCCAGAGGCACCCCAGATGTACGGTTTGCCCAACTGGGTCAATGCCGCGCTGACGGCGCTCGAACCGCCCGGAGCGGGGGGAAGGCCGCTGTCGGAACCGGCCGCGATCTCCAGTCGGGCGAGTTCCTTCGCCGCCGATCCCCGGGTGGGCGCCACGACCTCGCTGGCCGCCTCGACTGCTGCCTCGCGCGCTGCGGCGATGTCTTGGCGTGTCGCGCCCGAACCGTTGCGCCTGAGCTCAGCGAGCCGCTTGTCGGCGGCGGCCTTCTTCTTGATCGCCGCGGCACGTGACGCCCTGGAGGAACGAGCCAGCGACGCCTGTCGTGCCGCGAGGTCGCGACGGGCCTGCTCCTGCTCCTTCACGATCGCAAGACGAGAACGCCTCGCCTCTTCGGCGATCCGTGCCTTCTCCGCTTGGGCAACCAGCACTTTGAGCTCGCCATTGGCCTGACGCTCGAGCACTTCGTAACGGGCGAGCAGCCGATCGGCGTCGCGTCGTTTCTTCGCCAATGTCGCGCTCAACGTCTCGGCATCCGCGCGCGCCGCTCTGACGACTCGGCGCTTTCGATCGATGTCCTCTCTCGACGCGCGCAACGCATCGATGGCGTTGCGGTCGAAGTCCCGGGCCCGTTCGGTCAGGACCGCGCTGCGCTCGAACTCGTCGATCGCAGCGGCGCCGTCGATGGCGATCCCTGCACTGGCAAACGGGTCGGTCACGGCGACGAGCGCGGCGCGACGAGCACGCGACTCGAGGGCGACGGTCTTGGCGTCCGCAGCCCCGAGCTCCCGTTCGCTACTTCGTACGCGCGCTTTGAGTTTCGCAAGGCGAAGCTGGGCCTCGTTCTCGTCCTCGGCCAGCGCGGAGAGCCGGTCGCCGAGCGATTCGATCGACGCGGCGAGCCTGGCCGCCTCGCGGCGCTTGCTCGACACGGCGTCGGCCTGGACCGGCTGCGGCACCGAGACTGCGAGGAACAGACAGGCGAAGAAGCCAACACCGAGGGACCGGCCATGAGAACGATGGCTGCCGAACGTGTCGGTGCGTCGATTCGCTCCCACCACTCCAACGGTAGTGCGAGAGCACCTATTGGCAGTCGAGGGCAGCCTTCATCGTCTCGAGGTTGGTACGCATGATCGTGAGGTACGACGCTCCTCCCGCGAGTTCATCAGGCGTCGGTGCCTCGATCGGACTCAGCATTGCGGTTCTCACACCGGCTTCCCGGGCGAGCGTGTCGGCGAAGTTCTGCGGCGCGAGTTCTTCGAAGAAGACCGTGGTGAGACCCTGCTTCTTCACCAAGTCGGCGAGGTCGGCGATGCGCTGAGGATCCGGTTCGGCATCAGGTGACAGTCCGGCGATGCCCTCCTCGGTCAAACCGTAACGGTCCGCCAATCGCCCGAACGCTTCGTGCGCCGTGACGATCGTTCGACGGGTGCAGGACTTCAGGCCGGCTTCCATCGACGAATCGAGTTCGGTGAGCGCGACACCGAGATCCTCGGAGCGGCGGGTGTACTCGGCCGCGCCGCTCGGATCGACTTCGCTGAGCGCACGTACGATCTCGGCACGAGCGGCGCTGAACATTCTCGGATCCAGCCAGACGTGTGGGTCAAGATCATTGGCAGGATCGTGTCCGGCCTCGCCTTCTTCGTGCTCGACGACAAGTCCGTCGCCGGCACTGACGGCATCGAGGAGCACCACGGTCGGCTTCTTCCGGTTCTTCGCGATCTTCTCCGGGCCGGGCTGGAAGTCGCGACCCATCACGATGGCAACGTCGGCATCGGTGAGCGCGTCGACCTGATCCGGTGCGAGCTCGAGGTCATGGGGCTCCACGCCCGGCGGCGTGAGATTCGTCACCGAGACGCGCCCACCCCCGATCTGCTCAACCATCCACGCAAGGGGGTAGAAGGTGGCGACCACGCTGATAGTGGCCTCTCGCGGCGCGTCAGCAAGCGTTACCTCTGCGGTCGGGATCGTCCCTGCCACGGATTCGCTGACTTCGGCAACAGACGCTGACCCCTGGGTGACGTCCGAAGTTGGCTCTTGGGACGAGTCGTCGCCCGATGACCCGCACGCCGACAGTGACACGGCGAAAACCGCAAGTACCGCTGGGCGCAACAAGTGACGAATCATGCAAACCACTATACGAGAATGTTTCTCACTCCCAATACCGGTGTCCCGGAAACGTACTCGGGCGTCAGCGGGGCTCGAGCAGGGTTCGCCCACCGAGGTACGGCCGAAGCGCCTCGGGCACCCGAACGGAACCATCGGCCTGCTGGTGATTCTCGAGGATCACCACGATCGTGCGGGCGATCGCGCACAGCGTTCCGTTGAGCGTCGCCGCCACGTCCGTCCCCTTGTCCCGCTTGATCCGGGTTCCGAGCCGACGGGCCTGGAAGTCGGTCGTGTTCGACGTGGAGGTGACCTCGCGGTAGGTGTTCTGCGTCGGCAGCCATGCCTCGCAATCGAACTTGCGCGCCGCGCTCGAACCGAGGTCACCTGCCGCCGTGTCGATCACGCGGTACGGGACCTCGAGCTTGTCGAGGAACTGCTTCTCCCACCCGAGCAGCCGCTGGTGCTCGGCGACCGCGTCGGCCGGATCGCAGTAGACGAACATCTCGACCTTGTCGAACTGATGGACCCGGATGATGCCCTTGGTGTCCTTGCCGTAGGAACCTGCTTCGCGTCGGAAGCACGACGAGAACCCGGCGTATCGAAGCGGCAGCGATGCCGGATCGAGAACTTCGTTGCCGTGATAAGCCGCCAGAGGAACTTCACTGGTGCCGACGAGATACAGGTCGTCAGCGGGGAGGTAGTAGATCTCATCGCTGTGCTCGCCGAGGTAGCCGGTGCCTTCCATGGCCGAGGGCTTCACGAGCGCCGGTGTGATCACCGGGACGAAACCTTCTTCCACTGCCTGCGCAACCGCCATGTTCACCAGGGCCAGTTCGAGCAGCGCGCCGACGCCGGTCAGATAATAGAAACGGGCGCCGCTGACCTTCGCACCCCGCTCCGTGTCGATCGCGCCGAGGATCTCACCGAGCTCGATATGGTCGCGAGGAGTGAAGTCAAAGGTGCGCGGCGTGCCCACATGCTCGACCACGACATAATCGGCCTCCCCGCCCGCCGGGGCAGCGTCCTCTACGAGGTTCGACAGCTGCATCTGGAGACGCTTCACCGTTGCCTCGTGCTCGCCCTGGGCAGCTTCCGCCACCTTGACTTCGGTCGACAGCTGCTGGCCCCGCAAGAGGAGTGCAGCCTTGGCATCGCCGTGCGCCTTGGCCACCTCACGTCCGAGGTTCTTCTGGGCGTTGCGAAGCTCATCGAAGGCAACGATCGCGGCGCGGCGCAGATCGTCGGCGGCGAGCAGCCGGTCGACGATCGTCGGATCCTCGCCACGCTTCGATTGCGACGCGCGTACGACTTCGGGATGTTCTCGGAGCACGCGCAGGTCAATCACTCCACCCACGCTACCGAGCCGCGCCTCGCCGCGACCGCCGTTTTACTGAACAACGCAAACCTTCTGCTGTCGCGCGTAGTTCGCAAACGCGAAGAAACTGGGACGATGCGATCTCATCGCCATCGTCGTCACAACAGGTTTCGCCGAGTGCGGCCAGGTCGGATGGTCGCAGCGATCGCTCTGGCCGCCGCAGCGGCCATCACGGCGATCGCCGGATCGGCGGGCACCGGCGCCACCACGGGTCTGCGACTGCGCGCCGTCGCCGAGGCGGATCGGCCCGTCGGTTTCGCCCTCCACCCCGACCGGTCGTTCTACGTGGTGGAGCAGACCGGGAGGATCCGCGAGCTCGTCGGGTCGACGCTGGGCGCGGCGATCGTCGACGTCTCCACGGAGATCTCCCGAGGAAACGAACAAGGGCTGCTCGGGGCGGTGTTCAGCAACGACGGTGCGTGGCTCTATGTGAACATCACCAACGCTGACGGCGACACCGAGATCCGCGAATACCCGTTCCAGCGGGGTGTCGCAGACCCCGCCCGAATGGTCAAGGTGCTCGAAGTCGCTCAGCCCTTTGGAAACCACAACGGCGGCGGGTTGGTGATCGACGGCGACGGAGTGCTGTGGATCGGTCTCGGCGACGGAGGGTCGGCCGGCGACCCCGGGAACCGCGCGCAGAACCTTGACAGTCTGCTGGGAAAGATTCTGCGGGTCATACCGACTCCTGGCTCCGCGTCCAAGTATTCGATTCCATCCGGCAACCTCGAACCGTCACGCGGCCGGCCGGAGATCTGGGCATACGGGCTTCGCAATCCATGGCGCTTCAACATCGATGCGACGGCCAAGACCGTGTGGATCGGCGATGTCGGCCAGAACGCAGTGGAGGAGATCAACTCGGTGGATGTCAACGCGAAGACGCCGAACTTCGGATGGAAGTTGCGGGAGGGACGCAGCGCGTTCGAAGGGGGGAAGAAGCCCGCGGGCAATGTCGATCCGGTCCACGACTATTCCCACAAGTCGGGAGGATGCTCCGTCACTGGTGGCCTCGTGTCACGCTCGCCGTCCCTGCCATCGCTGCGCGGCGCCTATCTCTTCGGTGACTTTTGTGATGGAAGAATTCGCACGCTCCGTCGAAACGCGATGAGCGGACGGGTCACGGCAAGCTCGACGGGACTGACGCTGAAGAGTCTGTCGAGCTTCGGCACGGATGCTGACGGCAACGTCTTCGTGTCATCGACGAACGGCAGCGTGGAGCAGATCGCGGCTCGTTGATCTCGTCAGTATGCGTACTGGCTATTTGAGAAAGAGTGCATATGCCGGGTCATCGGTGACCTCGCGGTAGGAGTAGCCAACCTCCGCCAGGAACGGGCGGACTTTCCGGCGCTCGGCGCCCGGCACCTGCAATCCGACCAGCACCCGCGAGTAATCGGCGCCCTGGTTGCGGTAGTGGAACATCGAGATGTTCCACGTCGGCGCCATGCTGGTCAGGAACTTCATCAGCGCACCGGGCCGTTCCGGGAACTCCACGTCGAACACCATCTCCCCTTCGGCCAGGGTGCTGTGTCCACCGACCATGTGGCGCAAGTGCTGCGCAGCAAGTTCGTTGCTGGTGAGGTCGAGTACCTCGAAGCCACCCTTGCGGAACTGTGAAGCCAGACGGACGGCGCCATCTTCTCCCTGCACGCCGATGCCGACGAAGATCTGCGCTCGCTCGTCGTCACTGATCCGGTAGTTGAACTCGGTGAGGCTGCGGTTCCCGATGAGCCGACAGAACTTCTTCAAGCTGCCCGGCTTCTCGGGCATGGTGACCGCGAACAGCGCTTCCTTGGCCTCGCCGACCTCGGTTCGCTCCGCCACGAATCGGAGGCGATCGAAGTTCATGTTGGCTCCGCACGACAACGCGACAAACGTCGCATGGCGAAGGCGATGCGTCTTGGCGTAGGACTTCATGCCGGCGATCGATAAGGCTCCGGCCGGCTCGGTCACGCTTCGCGTGTCGAGGAAGATGTCCTTGATCGCCGCGCAGACCTCATCGGTCGTGACGAGTACGTAGTCGTCGAGCAGCGCCCGGCACAACCTGAACGTCTCCAGGCCGACCTGCTTCACCGCCGTACCGTCGGAGAAGAGTCCGACTTCGGCCAGCGTGATCCGTTTCTTGGCCTGCACGCTTCGCGCCATCGCGTCGGAGTCGACCATCTGTACACCTATTACCTTGACCTCCGGTCGGACCGCCTTCACGTAGGACGCGATCCCAGCAGCGAGTCCGCCGCCGCCGATCGGCACAAAGATCGCATCGAGGTGACCCTGATGCTGACGGAGGATCTCCATGCCGATCGTGCCCTGGCCGGCAATGACGTCGGGGTCGTCAAACGGGTGGACGAGCGTCAGACCGTCGCGTGCCTGCAGCTCGAGGGCGTGGGCACCGGCGTCAGAGTAGGACTCGCCGTGGAGCACCACCTGCACATGCGAGCCGCCGAATGCCTTCACCGCGTCGACCTTCACCTGCGGTGTGGTCGTCGGCATGACGATCACGGCCCGGCAGCCGAGTTTCGCGGCGCTCAGTGCAACACCCTGGGCATGGTTTCCCGCGCTCGCCGCGATGACGCCTCGGGCCAACTGCTCGGGCGAGCAGTTGATCATCTTGTTGTACGCGCCACGCACCTTGAAGGAGAACACCGGCTGAAGGTCTTCGCGCTTGAGCAACACCTTGTTGCCGATGCGCTTGGACAGATTCGGTGCCGGATCGAGCGGCGACTCGATCGCCACGTCGTAGACGCGGGCAGTCAGGATCTTGCGAAGATAATCAGTGCGCATAGCGGGGATGGATACAGGCGGCACAGATAGCGCGGAGGGAGTCGTTACGCATAGGCGGGGATACAGCCTCGCATGATCCGGCACGCCCACCTGGACGTTTCCTCCACCGCGCATCCGGCCGACCATCAGTCCCGGGGCGGCGGTTTCCCATGGCCGAAACGCACGTCGGCCCGGTAGGACGGGCCGAGGAAGGGCTCACCGGTCTTGCGGGCAAAACGCCATTGCAGGGAGATGCGGGGCTCGGAGATCCGTTCCCGAAGGTAGGGAACCGAGTGCTCCCAGTCGGCCTGGCAGCGGCCTCCCATCACCAGCAGATCCCCTGAGGCTGGCGACAGGTCGTTGGTGGCACCCTGGGCAAGGGCATCGGCGAAGCGGTTCTCCCGCGGTCGCAGCAGCCAAGGGCGGGTGGCTCCGAGCGTGAGTACGGCGATGATCGTGTCGTCGAGCCACCGCATGTCCGTGTCGCGATGGAAGCCCTGGCCGTCACCGCCGTCGCGGTACTGGATCATCGAGAAGCCGGCAAACTCCACCCGGTACGTCCGCTGAATCCATCTCGTGGCTTCCGCCAGAACGGGATGCGGAAGCGGACGCCCCCGGTGCCACGACGCGCCGAGCCGCTTCTCCTCGACCACGTGGTCGTAGCGGAAGAGCTGCGACGTGCGCCACGGCACCGTGTCGCGCAAGAGGACGAACAGGTCGTCCGAGTTGAGGAGCCACTTCCGCGAGATGTCGACCCACGACGTCGGGTCGAGCGCAACCCGTTCGACCGGAGCGGTGAGATCGATGGCGACCCTCTCCCCCATGCCCGCGACGGTAGCGGCTCGACCTCGTCATAGCGCCGTCGCGCTACTCCTCCGTCGACGCCCGGATCCACCTCGGGCGTCGACGATCAGGGGAACGCTTTTGCCGTCAGAGACCGATCGATGGATCGATGAACTCGTTGGTGGCGAGCTGGTCGGCCTTGAGGTCCTTCGACACGCTGGCGACGCCGGCCTCGATCATCTGGTCGATTCCTTCCTGGACACGAGCGAGGTCGAAGTTTCCGAGCGTCGCATCGGGACCATTCGAGATGAGTCCGAGTTCCTTCATCGTGGCCACGGCAAACTCGGCCTCACCGGCGGAGTAGACAACCTCGTTGAGTTCAGCGAGCATGTCGACGATCTTTTTGTTGGCCGCCGCGGGATTGTTCAGATAGTCCTTGGTCGACTGCTGGATGATCGGGACCAGCTTCGCCAGGCACGGACGCAGCGTCTCCAGTTCGGCCGAGCGGATGCCGAGCGGCTGGGAGTAGAAGCGCACGCCGGCGTCGTAGACCAGTTGCGAGGCGACCTTCTTGCCCCACTCCGGGAGCTTCTCGTACTCGTACGGTTCCGCCGAGGCGAAGCCCTGCTGGGCGATCTTGCCCTTCTCCGCCACGAACCGCGCCGGGGTTCCGTCGAATGACCCGTCCCACAGGTTCTTCGGCACGACACCCTGCTTCGACAGGATCTCCTGCCACGGACCGCCTGGGAACACGTTGATGGTTACGCCTTTGGCCCCGAGATCGGCGATCGACTTCACGTCCGGGTAGGTCGCCGGATCCCACATGACGATCTGGGGGTTCTTCTCGAACGGAGCCACGACCGACAGGGTGGGTAGCTTGGCGTAGTCGTTGGCGGCCGAATCATGGCTGGTGAAGCCGAGCGTGATCGACTTGTCCGTGTACATCTGGGCGGTCACCGGGGAGAATCCGATGGCCGGTCCACCGGAGCGGATCTGCAGGATTACCCCGGTATCGGATCCGTCGCTGGCGATGAGCGGGCCGGAGATCGACTTGGTCTTGGTCTCCGTGGCGAACGTCTCACCAAGCAAATTGAACAGCGGGCCGCGTTCGGCGGACGGGTACCAGTCGGTCTGAATGGCGATGGTGTCCGGGCAGACACCCTTGAGCGACCCAGCCATCGATGCAGTGGCTGGAGCGGCGGTGGTCTCGGCGGCGGCAGTTTCTGCGGCGGCCTCGGTGGGGGCGGCGGCCTCGGTCACGGCGGTCGCTTCGGTCTCGGCCGCGGCGGCTGTGGTCTCCGCGGGCGCAGCCGTCGTGTCGGCGGCGTCGCTGCTGCACGCCGTGAGCATCAGCCCGACGACGACCGGCAGGATCGCTGCCCGCAAAGTTCGATGTGTGTGCATAGCTCCCTCTCAGGCGCTCGCAGGCTGGTGGACGGGGCGAGGCCTGACGAGCAGTATTCCACAGAGGAATATCAAATGCATGTCGGGACTATTACAACTTCTTTCGCGTGCGGCCCTTCGCCGCTCCCCTGCCCCCGGGTACCGGTCGGGGGATGACGTCGACTTCCTCGCTGACGAGGATCAGCAGGAGGCGGGCGGGTTTGTCGAGGACCCGATACCGCTGGGGGACGCCCCCGCTCGCGGAAATGCAGTCGCCCTCCGTCAGCGTCAGACGGGTGTCGTCCACCTCGAATTCGTACGACCCGCTGAGGACCAGGCAGACCGAATCGTTGCGGTGCAGATACGGCGTTGGCGCGAACTCCGTTGGTCCGCTGTCGAATTCGACCACGCGGAGCTGCCCCGATCGACGGGTCAGGGCCTGGCCCATGCCTTCTTCGCGTTCGTACGCTGCCATCATTCGCCGTTCGCTGCGCCGAACGACATCGATCATGGCCGGCGCGTCGGACCCCGCCAACAAACCGACCGCACTGCTCCCCAGCGCCTTGGCCACACGATCGAGTGCGCCCATGCTCAGGCGTCCGACGCCGCGTTCGACCTTGCTCAGAAACGGCTGCGAGAGATCCGCTGCGGCCGCCAGCGCCGCCATCGTCAGGTCCTGCTCAATGCGACGGGCCCGGATCGTCCGGCCCAGGCTCTCGGTGAGTTCGTCAGCTTCGGGCATCAGGCCACACACTGCCCCATATTCCTGTGTGGAATACTCTGCGGAATGGTGAGACCCATTCACTCGACCCTACCCAGCCCTCGGAAGGGGGACCGGCGATGGGCCGCCTGATTCTTCGCGGCGGGTCGCTGGCGAACGGATCCCCGGCCGACGTCGCCATCGACACCACGACCGGACTCATCACCGACGTCGGCACGGTGTCGCCCACACCGACCGACGCACCACCCGACCTCGTCGAGGACTGCAGCGGAAAGGTGATCCTGCCCGCCGGGGTCGAGACCCACGCCCACCTCGACAAAGCCTTCCTCTCGGCTGGCGTGCCGGTCCCGGCCGACCTCGACGCCGGGGTCGCCGAGTGGTTCGCCCGGGTCGGCGACCTGCCACACGAGAGCTTCGTGGAGCGGGCGACGGCCGCGGTGGAGGCCCTCGTCGCCCGGGGCACCACCACCATCAGAACCCACGTCGACATCGCCACCATCCACGGGCTCCGCGGCGTCCACGCGCTGATCGAGGTTCGCGACCGGATGCACGAACGGGGCCTGGCCGACATCGAGTTGGTCGGTCTCGCGGCGCCGCTCGGTGGTGAACTCGGCGCGCCGGTGCGACGACTTCTCGACGAGGGGATCGACGCGGGGATCGACATCGTCGGCGCAAGTCCCGATATCTCCCACGACCCGGTGGGCGCGACGACCGATGTCGTCGACGCTGCCCGACGCTCGGGTCTCCGCATGGACGTGCACACCGACCAGACCATCGATCCGAACCTGTTCTTCCTCCCCGAACTGATCCGACAGGTGTCGGCCCACGGGCTCACCGGTGCCGTCGCCAGCCACTGCGTCAGCCTCGCTTCGCAGGACATCGACACCCAGCGGCGGGTCGCCGATCAGCTTGCGGCGGCCGGCATCGCCGTCTTCACCATGCCGCTCACCAGCCTCTTCCTCTTCGGATGGGACGAGCTCGTCAGCCCACCGCGGGGCGTCACCGCGATCAACACCCTGCGCGCCGCCGGTGTCGTGGTGGCGGCGGGGTCCGACAACGTGCAGGACCCGTTCTTTCCCTACGGACGGTGCGACCCGTTCGAGACTGCCGGCGTCCTCGCCCTCGTCGCCCACCTCACCGCCGACGAAGCATGGGACATGGTCAGCGGCGCCGCTCGCCAGGCCATGGGCCGGCCGGCGGTGACGCTGACGCCCGGCTCGCGAGCCGACCTCGTCGCCATCGACGGAACGAACATGACCGAAGCGCTGTCGATGGCGAGCGAAGACCGGATCGTGGTGCACCGTGGCCGAGTGGTTTCGCGGACCACGACCCGCCGCACACTCCTCGCATGATCCGGTCCCGGACGCGTTGCACAGGCTCGAACACCGGTCCTTGAAGGAACGACGAACGCCGGGCCTGTGAGGACCCGGCGTTGCGATCAGAACCTCGACGACGAGGAGGTCAGCGTGCCGCCATCCTCACGTACTCGCGCTCACCGGCGCCCACGTAGAGCTGACGCGGACGGCTGATCTTCTGCTCCGGATCGTCGAGCAACTCCTGCCAGTGCGCCAACCAGCCCGGCATGCGGCCGAGCGCGAAGAGCACGGTGAACATGTCGGTCGGGAAGCCCATGGCCTGGTAGATCAGGCCCGAGTAGAAGTCGACGTTCGGGTAGAGCTTTCGCTTGATGAAGTACTCGTCGCTCAGCGCCGCCTCTTCCAGCTTGAGGGCGATATCGAGGAGCGGGTTCATTCCCGTCACCTCGAACACGTCGTAGGCCGTCTTCTTCACGATCGTGGCACGGGGGTCGTAGTTCTTGTACACGCGGTGACCGAACCCCATGAGCCGGGTCTCCGCCTTGCCACTCTTCACGTCACCCAGGAACGCGTTCACGTTGCTGATGTGGCCGATGTCGCGCAGCATCTTCACGACCGCCTCGTTCGCGCCACCGTGCAGCGGACCGTAGAGCGCCGATGCCGCGCCGGCGGCGGCCACATAAGGGTCGGCCTGCGATGACGCGATCACTCGCATCGTCGTCGTGCCGCAGTTCTGCTCATGATCGGCGTGCAGGATCAGCAGCTGATCGAGTGCCCGGGCGAGCTTCGGATCGACGGTGTGGTCGTCGCCGATGCGCCACATCATGTTCAAGAAGTTCGACGCGTAGTCGAGCTTGTTGTCCGGGTACACCGTCGGCTGGCCGACGCTGAAGCGGTGGCAGTAGGCCGCCAACGTGGGGGCCTTGGCGATCAGTCGAAGGATCTGCTTCTGCCGGATCGCCGGGTCGTCGATGTCCTTCGCATCCGGGTAGTACGTGCTCAGGGCGGCGAGGCCCGAGACGAACATGCCCATCGGATGTGCATCGTGGTTGAAGCCCTCCATGAAGCGCTTACGCACGTTCTCGTGCAAGAACGTGTGATGGGTGACGTCGAACGTCCACGCTTGCAGCTGCTCGGCGTTCGGGAGCTCACCGTTGAGGAGCAGATACGCGACCTCCAGGAACGTCGAATGCTCGGCCAGCTGTTCGATGGGATAGCCGCGGTAACGGAGGATGCCGGCGTCCCCGTCGATGTAGGTGATCGACGAACGACACGAAGCCGTCTGCATGTACGCCGGGTCGTAGACCCACATCCCGGGATCGAGCTCGCGGATGGCCTTGGACGAGATGCCACCGTCGACGATCGGCACCTCCACCTGCTTGCCGGTCCGGTTGTCGATGATGGTGAAGGTATCGGGCATGGTCATCGTTTCTTGAGTCGGGGCCTGGCGGGTGATTCAGATGTTCTTGTACGAAGCGGAAAGCGAATAGCGGTAGACGTTGGTGTCGCGTTGCTCGAAACCGATGCGCTGGTAGAGACGGTTGGCCGCTTCGCGCGACGGACGGGACGTGAGGTCGACCGTCTTCGCACCGTGCTCCGCCGAAATCTCCAACGCCCGCCGGTTCAGGAGTTCACCGACCCCCTTGCCGCGGGCGGCGTCGTCGACCACGACGTCTTCGATCCAGGCACGCACGGCAGTCGGGATCGGGAAGACCACGAGGGTCAGACTGCCGAGGATAGGGCCATCGCCTTCGCGAGCGATGAGCAGAAAACACGCTTCGTGATCGGCGATCGCCTGCAGTTCGGCCTTCGACGGCGGAGGAGAAGACTTCGAGAGCTGGGGAATCAGCCGGGCAAATGCCTCGACGATGTCGTCGCCGACCTCGATGGCGACTTCGATCGTGACTGACATCGTGGGAGCTCCTCAGTAGGAAGGGCGGGTGAGATGGGGTGTAGGGAGACCCGGAAATCCGTGGCTCCAGCAAGCAACGGCAGAAGGTTACTTCCGGTCAGATGAGTTTCGGAAGGCCGGACACCGAGGAATCTGCTCAGCCAGGAGTTCGTCGATCTCGGGAGCCCAATTCCGGTCCTCGGTCGAGGCCCCTTCGGCCTGCCAGGCCTGACGTCGTTCGGCAAGTGTCCGGGCGATTTCGCCGAGCGACGCCGGGAGCGCGTTTGCGATGCGGTCCCGCAGGATCCGGGCGAGCGTCGGGCTCGACCCGCTGGTGGAGACGGCGACAATGACGTCGCCTGACCGGTGAACTGCCGGCAGAAGGGCGGTGCACCGGTCAGGGTCGTCAACGGCATTGCACCAGATGCCCCTCCGCTCACACTCGTCGGCGACGGCCTGCTGCACCACGGGGTCGCCGGCGGCCGCCACGACGTACCAGGCCCCGTCGAGGTCGACCGGGTCATAGGCCCGCTCGATGAGATCCACCGCCTCTCCGGACGCCGCCGCACGTTGTCGGAGTCCGCCGACGATCATCGGGGCGACCACCCGGACGGTGGCCCCGGCATCAAGCAGCCCGCTCACCTTCCGGTCGGCAACGGTGCCGCCGCCGATGACGACGGCGAGACGACCGTCGAAGCGCAGCACGACAGGGAACATCGGCCAAGTCTCGCCGACGGACGGCTGTCCCTTTACGCCGCAACCCCGGTTGGCGCGCACCTCAGACGAACTCCACGCGCACCTCCGCCGAGAATGGAGGAACCTGCCCCAGGCAAACCGCTGTGGCGTTCGTGAATTCCGCCGAGATGCGCGTCGTTGCCCGAAGTGCGCGGGTCGGCCGGAGGTCGGTGATCGACCAAATCCACGACTGCGACCCGACCCTCGCTGGCAGACTCGGCCCATGTGCTCGTCAACGCGTCGTCTCGGAACACATGACCACGCCGACCTTCGCGCTCTCCGACTCCGTGCTCTTGCCGGTGAGCCGAGCGCCTTCGGCTCCACCGTCGAACGCGAAGACGCGTTCACCGAAGACACGTGGAGGGACCGGCTGCGTGCCGATGCCAACGCGCACTTCGGCGGGTTCGACCATGCAGGCGCGCTGGTCGGTCTCGCCGTCGGCCTACCCGATGCTGCGGACGCTTCCGTTGCCCACCTGGTCGGCATGTGGGTCGACCCCGTCGCCCGCGGTGGTGGGCTCGCTGGAGAACTCGCCGAACTGGTCCTTGGCTGGGCCGCGGGCCGCGGCTGCCGGGTCGTCCGGCTGCACGTCACCGACGGCAACACCCGGGCCGAAGCGCTCTACGCCAGGCTCGGATTCATGCGCACCGGCCAAGCAACGGTGCGGGAACGCGACGGCCTCGCCGAGATCGAGATGGCCGTGACCGTCGGACTCTCTGAGAAACCACCGATCAGATGACCGCCGATCAGATGAACCACTGAAACACCACCGATCAGATGAACCACTGATCAGATGAACGGCAGGTCGACGAGGCGACCGGGGACGCTGCCGCCGGCAAGCGCGACCTCGACTCGGTCGCCCGCGAGAGCATCGACGCTGACCAGAGCGAAGCCGATGTTCGCGTTCAGCCGAAAGGACCAGGCCTTGTTCGTGAGATCGCCGACCTTGCGGCCGTCGCGGGCGATGTCGGTCCACGTCAGCAACGAAGGGGTCGGCACGTCACCGTCCAGGACCACACCGAGTTGATGGCGCTTCGGGCCATCGGCCTTCACCCTGCGCAACGCATCGATGCCGACGGTGTCGTCGGGAACGTCCAGGTCGACGTATCGCTCCATGCGGACTTCGAACGGGTTCGTCTGGTCGTCGGTGTCGCCTCCCCACGAGAGCAGGCCGCTTTCGATTCGCTCATGGAGATTCGGGTTCCCGGGACCGATGTCCCACGGAGCACCCGCCTCTTTGACGATGTTCCACAGGGCCGTGCCTTTCGACCCGTCCATCAGGTAGATCTCGAAGCCGCCCTGTTTCGACCAGCCCGAACGAGCCACGACCACCGGGATCCCCTCAACCGACGTCTCCCTGAACCAGAAGTACTTGAGACCATTCACCCAGTCGCCGAAGATCGACGCGGTGACCGCAGCGGCGCTCGGACCCTGAATGGCAAGCGGCGACACGTCGGGCTCGCTGATCTCCACGTCGAGGCGCCGTTCCCCGGCGATCGCGCGCGCCCAGAACAAGATGTTCGAATCGGCGATCGACAGCCAGAAGCAGTCGTCGGAGACGCGGAGCAGGACGGGATCGTTGATGAGCGTTCCCGCGTGATTGCAGATCGCCACGTACTTACCCTGCCCGACAACACACTTCGTCAAATCACGCGGCGCCAGGATCTGGGCGAGCCGGGCGGCGTCGGGACCCTTGATCCGCACCTGTCGTTCCACCGCGACGTCCCACATCGAGACGCCGTTGATGAGACGCCAGTACTCCTCTTCCGGATGGCCGAATCCGGTCGGCATGAACATGTTGTTGTACGTGATGAAACTCGCGACTCCCTCGGCGACAGTCGACTCGAAGTACGGGGAAAAGCGTTGACGGGACGATGCGGTGATTTCGAACACGGATCGGTGCCCTTTCTGGTGAAGAAGGACCGACAGTAGGTCGAGCGCGACTTCTGCGCTGACGAATCTGGTGGACTGGTTCGGCCATGCCGGAGAAGTCCGTTGACCCACCGAACCAGGACCGCCTCAGTCGCCGCGCACTACTGGCGTCGCTCGCCGCCGGCGTCGCGTTCTCGAGAGCAGCTTCGGCGGCCGCAACAACCACCCACGGTCAGGCGCCGGTGCCGGCCCCGGTGCCTACATGGAACAACGCGTACGGAGCGGCCGTGGCATCTCGGTCATCCTGGGTACCAGCGAAGGCACCAATTGTCGAAGACCTCGACGTGGAACCGTCAGTCGCCGTCCTCGTCGTGCACCACTCCGAAACGTCCAACACCTACGCCGTCGAAGAGGTCCCGAAGGTGTTGCGCTCGTTCCGCAGCTACCACGTGAGCCGAAGGAAGGGCTGGCCCGACGTCGCGTACAACTTCTTCGTCGATCGCTTCGGCGGAGTCTGGGAGGGGCGGACCGGGAGCCTTGCCGCACCAGTAGCGGGTAGCGCAACGGGCGGAAATCAGGGTGGCAGCCAACTCGTGTGCCTCGTCGGGAACCACAACACGTCGCCACCGAGCGAAGCCGCTCTTGCGTCGTTGACCCGTGTTCTGGCAGCCCTCGCCGACCACTACGTACTTCCGATGGAGCCGGACGCCACCACCAACTTCGTATCGCGCGGATCATCTCGATGGCCGGCTGGAGAACTCATACGTACACGTAGCATTGAAGGACACCGCGCATTGTCGATGACCTCGTGCCCGGGAGACGCCGCCTTTCGACTCCTTCCGACGATCCGCAGCGAGGTGCACCACCTCCGCTCAGAAGGAAATCAGGGTCTGTCGATCAGGTGACGTTTACGAGGCCGAGGGTGATCTCGACGGGATCCCCGTCGTCGATCTCCTCGGCCATGCGAACCGACTTCTTGACCGGCAGCACGAAGCAGTGACTCTTCGAGTCGGGGAACACCGACGTGGCGAAATCTGTGTCCCCGATCCGGGCCGCGACCTTCACCGACCCGAACCCTCCACGCAGGCCGTCGGTTTCCTCGCGGATCATCTCCGACACCTCCAGCGGCACCGTGGCGAAGTACCACGCGCTATCGCCCGACCACCGGCTGACCTCGGAAGAGAATCGGAACTCCACAGACGCATTGTGGACCACCGGCGAAAGGGAGGCAGCACACCAGTATTCTGTCCTTGCGCTAGATTCCTGACTCATGCGAAACGGTGTTCGAGAGGCGAGGGTGCGCCACGGGCTCAGCCAGGCGGAGCTGGCCCAGCTGGCCGGGGTCACCCGTCAGTCGCTCGGGACCATCGAAGCCGGACGCCACTCGCCCAGCGTCGATGCCGCGTTGCGGATCGCCGGCGTCCTCGGCGTCGCCGTGGAAGCTCTGTTCGCAACTGCTGACGATCGGCCGAACACCCCCGTCGCCGATACGGTCACGCCCGGCACCCCGGTCGTCGTCGGACACGTCGGAGCGCAACGGGTGCATGCGCCGGTGCGACATCTGATCAACAGCTCCGAATCATGGGCGGTGGCCGACGGCTTCGTCGGCGAGGACGGGGTCGAGTTGCTCGACGAGATCGATGAGTCGGGGTTGGTCGTGGCCGGCTGTGATCCCCTGCTCGGCATGGCGGCCGCAGTACTCACCCAACGTCGCGGACCGCGCCTGGTTCCCGTCCACCTGTCGACCGGCGCCGCTGTGTCGGCGTTGTCACGCGGCGTCGTACATGGCGTCGTCGTGCACGGGCCGGCAGGTGCACTCCCGACACCGCCCGTCGGGGTGCGTCGGTGGCGTTTTTCGAGCTGGCAGGTCGGCGTGGCGTCGTCCTCGACGCGAGGCGTGGCTTCGGTCGAGCATCTCGCCACCCGACGGATACGGACCGCGCAGCGCGAGCCCGGCGCCGGCACCCAGCGGGCATTGGAACGAGCGCTCTCGGCCGTGGGTGCCGCCTCGCTGCCCGGGCCGCGGGTCGACAGCCACGTCGACGCGGCCCGCCATGTCGTCGCCGGACTACCCGCCGGCATCACGATGGAAGCAGCGGCCCGTGCGTTCGGGCTCACGTTCCTTCCGCTGGAGACGCATCACAGCGAACTCTGGATCGACGCCCGATACCTCGACCACCGCGGCGCCGTTGCGCTGGTCGGGGTGCTGTCCGACGCCGCGCTCGTCGGTCGCGCCCGTCGCCTCCCCGGCTACGACGTCACCCAGATGGGGACGGAGGTTCTGGCGTCATGACGGAGCGCTCGACCGTGCGGCGGCGGACGACGGCCTTGGCATTTGCTGCCATCGTGCTGATGGGTGTCAGCCCACAAGCGAACGGGGCGACGAAGAAGACAACCACCGCGAAAGCGACGAAGAGGGCGACGACCTCGGCGCCGGTGAAGGCGACCCTGCCGTCGGCCCCCACCGTCGGGGCCACTACCGAACCGACAGGTGTGCCGGTCAAGGAGTTGTTGGTCGCAGGGGCGTCGGACCTTCGTCCGGCGTTCGAAGAACTCGGTCGAGCGTTCACCGCAAAAACGGGTACCAAGGTCACGTTCTCGTTCGGTTCCAGTGGTCAACTTTCCCAGCAAGTGATCAACGGAGCGCCCTTTGACGTATTCGCCTCCGCTGACATCGGTTACGTCGATGATGTCGTGAAGGCAGGAGTCGGTGACCGTTCGACCAAAGCTACGTATGCGTTCGGTCGCTTGGCGCTATGGGTGCCGGCCCGCACACAGAAGCGGATCTTCAATGTTCTCGATTTGGCCGACCGATCCTTTCGACGAATCGCAATCGCCAACCCCGACCACGCGCCCTACGGTGTGGCCGCCGTTCAGGCGCTGGAGTCCTCCAACATCTATGAGCTGGTGTCGGAACGTCTCGTTTACGGGGAAAACGTCAGCGACGCATACCGTCTGGCGACGTCGGGGAACACCGATGCCGCCCTGGTTTCGTTGTCCTTGGTGATCGCCAACAACAACGGTGGCCGCTATGTCGTCGTGCCGGCGGACGCACACAAACCACTCGAACAGACGCTCGCCGTCACGACAAAGGGCGACCGAGCGTTCTCGGCGAAGGCGTTTGTGGCCTTGGTGTCGAGCACGGCAGGCCGCGACGTGATGCGTAAGTACGGCTTCCTACTCCCGGGTGATCCCAAACCGTCCAACAACAACGATTGACCTGGGTAATACGTACACGTATGGACTGGTTTCCGCTGTGGCTGTCGCTGCGCGTCGCTGCTTCGGCGACGGTCATTGCGGCGATTGTCGGCATCGCTCTCGCATACGTCCTCGCCAAGGGCCGCTTCCCTGGACGCGGCCTGCTCGAGGCCGTGGCCAGTGTGCCGATCGTCCTCCCCCCGACAGTGCTCGGCTACTACCTCCTGGTCACCCTTGGAGCGCGGTCGCCGATCGGGCGGACGTGGGAGTCGGTGTTCGGCCACCCGTTGGTGTTCACCCAAACAGCGGCGGTCATCGCGGCATCGGTGTCGGCGATGCCCTTCGTCCTTCGGACCGCCCGCGCGGCGATCGAGGCCGTCGACCCCCGCTTCGAGCAGGCCGCACGCACCATCGGCCTGCCCGAGTGGCGCGTTGCGGCACAGGTCACCATTCCTCTTGCCGGACGCGGACTGATCGCCGGCGTGGCCCTCGGCTTCGCCCGGGCGCTCGGTGACTTCGGGGTCACCGTCATGCTCGCCGGTAACATCCCCGGTCGTACCCAAACCATGCCGATCGCCGTCTACGACGCGGTGCAGGCAGGCAACGACCACCGGGCGTCGGTGCTCTCCGCCGTCCTCGCCGGTATCGCCGTGGTCGTGCTCGTCGCCGTCAACCGGCTGAGCCGGATCCCGAACGCGGGACACCGATGACAAGCATCGTTCCGACACGCGGCGACGGTCCGTTTGCCCCGGCGGTACCCGCATTGGAGGCCGAATTCTCCGTTCGTGCCGGGGAGTTCGAGATGCAGGCGACAATCCGCACGGAACCGGGCATCACCGTGCTCTTCGGCCCGTCGGGTGCGGGAAAGTCGCTCACACTGGCCACCATCGCGGGTCTTCGCCGACCGGATACCGGGACCGTCACGATCAACGGCCGGCGTGTTGGCGACGCGTCGTCGGGCATGCACGTGCGAACCCAGGACCGCAACGTCGGCGTCGTCTTCCAGGACTCGCTCTTGCTTCCCCATCGCAACGTCCGCGACAACGTCGCCCTGGCCGTGCGGGCGGGCACCAGAGCCGAGCGACGGCGAGAGGCCGATCGACTTCTGGCCGAAGTCGGGGCGACGGGTCTGGCCGAGGCCGCACCTCTCCGACTCTCCGGTGGTGAGCGGCAACGCATCGCACTCGCCCGGGCGCTCGCCGGCCAACCTCACCTGCTCCTCCTCGACGAGCCGTTCAGCGCGCTCGACGACACCACCAGACGGTCGCTACGCGCCCTCCTGCGTGACCTCGTCGCCACGACTGGTGTGGCAACCCTCATTGTCACCCACGACCTCGATGAGGCCGCAGAACTCGCCGATCACACCATCGTGTATCGCAACGGCACAACGGGGCCGCTCCAAGCCGGGTTCCCGTTCCCGCAGCGCCCAAGGGCAAACCGGGGACGCTCCGGTTGACGTCGAGGCTTCGCGGGCGCATACTTCGGTCAGAGCCGAAATACGGTTGACAGAGCGGAAGGCACTCCCATGGGCAAGTTCGTGTTGGCGTACCAAGGCGGCGGCATGCCGGAGACCCCGGAAGAGGGCGAGAAGGTCATGGCGGCGTGGATGAACTGGTTCGGGTCGCTCGGCGCGTCGGTCGTCGACGGCGGGAATCCTTTCGGGTCATCGAAAGTGATCGCCGCGGACGGATCGGTGACCGACGGAGGACCGGGTGGGCTGACCGGCTATTCGATCATCAGCGCGGACAGCCTCGACGCCGCCACGGGCCTGGCGAGAGGATGTCCCCTGCTGGCCAGCGGCGGTACGGTTGGCGTCTACGAGACCCACGACATGGGCTGATCGGTGGCCGACCTCACACCCATGGTGCAGGCCGAGCGCGCCTCGCTCGCCGCATACCTGGAAACCCTCACACCGGCGCAGTGGACGTTGCCCACTTGGTGCGCGAAGTGGAACGTCCGGGAACTGGTGGGTCATCTCATCGCCGCCGCCAACATCACGGCTCCCCACTTCTTCGCCGGGTTCATCAAGTCCGGCTTCAACTTCGACAAGGTCGTCGAGACCGACCTCGTTCAGTATGCGACCGGCACCCCGGCCGAGGTACTGAAGCGGTTCCAGGGCATCATCGGCAGCACCCGCAAACCGCCCGGGCCGGGCTACGTGGCACTTGGGGAAATACTGGTGCACGGTGAGGACATCAGGCGAGCACTCGGGTCGAAGGGCGACCACCCACGCGAACATCTCGTCGCCGTCGCCGATGCATATCGCACGACCGGAAAGCCGCTCAACGGGAAGAAGCGCAGCACCGGGCTCCGGTTCGTGGCCGACGACATCGACTGGTCGGCCGGCGAGGGCCCGGAGGTCCGGGGCCCGGCCATGTCGCTCATCCTCGCCATGGTCGGCCGGAGCCGGGCGATCGACGACTGCACCGGTCCCGGGGTCGAGACTCTCCGGGGTCGCTGACCGGCAACACCCGTCGCCTGCACGGACGGGACGAGCGTCATGAACGATTCGTCGATGCAGCGCGTCATCGACGCGCTCAGTTCACCCGTGCGACGCGAGATCCTCTGGCTGGTCTGGGATCGTGAGCTTCCGGCGGGCGAGATCGCCGCGTCGTTCGATCTCGGCGCGGCCACCATCTCCGAGCATCTGCAGGCGCTTCGCCACGCCGGCCTGGTGACGATGCGTGTCGACGGTACGTTCCGCCGCTACTGCGCGGATCGCAACGCCGTCGCCAGTCTCCGACCGCTGCTGCGCGAGGACGACCGGAAGTGGTTCCCCGGGTCAACACCCCAGCCGATCGCCCCGGGACGGACATCAGCCGTGGTCGTCGTCGAGACCGACGCCCCGTGTGAGGAGACCGAGGCGTTCCGGGCCTTCACGGATCCCGCGATCTACAGCCGTTGGGCGGGCGTCCCCGTCACGCTGGTCGATGGTCACTTCGCCGCCGAGATGGAGTGGGGACTGCGCGTCCGCGGCACCTACGACCATGTGATCGAGCCGTCACTGATCGTCATGACGTGGGACTTCGAGGCCGAGCAGGTGCCGGTGCCCGGTGCCGGCCAGCGCGCGTATCTCGAGATCACGCCGCGTTCTGGCGGATGCCACCTCGAGCTGCATCAGCTCGTCCGCTCGGAGGCCGAGGCGCGCTACATGGAACGTGCGTGGGGCGTGATGCTCGCCCGTTTCCGCGACGGCGTCCGCGCCGCCCTCGACCCCGATGTCACTGTCGTTCCCCGGCCCCGACGACGACGAAGCTCACCGACGTAGTGGTTGGCGCGTTGACTGCGGGTCAGCCGTCCTCGGCCGACCCGCCGACGATGTCGTCGGCGTAGCGGGAGATGCGGTCGATGATCATGTCGACGGCCGCGGGTGAGAGGTTCCTGTCCGCCATCGTTTCGAGCAGGTGCTGGGTGAACAGCGTCAGCTGCGCAGTGCCGATGTGGCGGCCGGCATGGGCATCACGCAACGAGGTGCCGGAGAACGCGATTGGGCCGCCCAGGGCGGCACTGAAGAACTCCAGCTGCATGCGCTCGAGCCGGTCGCGGTGGGCATCGTCGAAGAAGGGCCTGAGCTCCGGGTCGGCGAACACTCGTCGGTAGAAGTCGCCGACAAGCTCCCGAACCGCCGTCTCGCCTCCGACCTCGTCGTACATGGTTGGCTTCACGCGACACCACCTTTCTCGCTGTCCGTTTCAGCGTACGAACGAGTATCGCTGCAAAACAGGGCCGAAAGCCCTTCCCGCCGCGGTACGCGGCTGGAACTGTCGCGCTGGGTCGCTCCCTGAGCGACGCCGCGCTACTTCTCTGGCAACCGTCGCTGCTAGCGCAGCGGAGGCGGGGCCCGCCGCCAATGTCACGGAGTGGGCGAGGGGGGACTTGAACCCCCATGAGGTTTCCCTCGCTAGCACCTGAAGCTAGTGCGTCTGCCATTTCGCCACTCGCCCGAGTGAACAGCCGGTAGATCGTAGCCGAGCATCGGGGGCGGACGGCCAGGGAAACGGCGGCGGCCCGGCCAGGCGACATGCCGTCGCTAACCTCGGTAGGCACGATGGGACTCCAGGGAATCGAACGGCGTCTGGAGCAGCTGGTCGAAGGAAGCTTCGCCCGGGTGTTCCGCACCCATGTGCGCCCAGTTGAGCTCGGACGCCGGATGGTCCGCGAGATGGATCTCGGCACCACGGTCGGGGTGAAGGGTGAGCGGGTGGCCCCCAACGCCTTCGCGTGCAGCGTGTCCTCCGACGACTACGCCCGCCTGATCCCCTTCGGCGAGACCCTCGTCACTGAGCTGACCGAGATGGTGGAGACCTACGCCCGTGACGAGCGGCTGACGCTCAAGGGTCCGGCGATGGTCGAGATCGTCACCGACGAGTCCTTGCGCTCGGGTCGCTTCCAGGTCACCGCCGAGATCCGCCCCGGCCACCGGGCGGAGGCCCCGATGGGCTGGCTGCAGCTGTCCAACGGCACGGTCGTCGCCCTCCGCAACGCCGACCCGATCGTGATCGGCCGCTCGAACGAGTGCGACATCGTCCTCTCCGACCCCAACGTCTCGCGTGAACACACCGAGGTTCGCATCTTCAACGGCCGAGCCACCGTGCTCGATCTCGGGTCGCTCAATGGAACCAAGCTGAACGGCCGGGGGGTTCCGGCCGATTCCCTCGGCCTCCCGCTCGCCGACGGTGACCGAATCCAGATCAGCACCACGACGATCCACTACTCCACGACCGAGCCGAGCCGACGATGAGTGACTCCGTCCTCACCGTCTTGAAGCTGGCGTTCCTCGCCGGTTTGTACCTGTTTCTCGCCCGTGTCGTGCGGGCGGTCTGGGTCGAGATCCACGCCGAGCGTGGCTCGCTGGCCGAACGGGTCCGCAGCGGGTCGGACGGGGGTGGCCAGGCCGCCACCGAAGCCGTGTCGAGTGCCCGTGAACGGCCGCTCGCCCCGAGGAAGGTACGACGGGAGGCCCGCTCGTTGGAGCTCAAGATCGTCGAGCCCCCCGAGCGTCGCGGACGCACGTTTGCGATGTCGGAAGAGATGACCATCGGGCGTGCCGCAGGCTGCGCCGTGTCGATCGAAGATCCGCTCATCTCCCAGCTCCACGCCCGGATCTTCCGCCGCGACGGGCAATACTTCGTGGAAGACCTCGGCTCCACCAACGGCACCTACCTGAATCGCAAGCGGGTCGCCGGACCGATCCCGATCGCACCGAACGACCGCCTTGCCATGGGCGACACCGTGCTGGAAGTCAAGAAGTAAGCGCACCTATGACAGGGATGGACCACACTGGCACCGACAGCTCAGGGCGACCCCCCGGGCATCCCGTGAGCCTCCGCGCCGGCGCGTCGACAAGCGCTGGACGCGTCCGTAGGAACAACCAGGACCGGTTCCTCATCGTCGACGAACGACTCTTCATCGTCGCCGACGGCATGGGCGGGCACGTCGGCGGCGAGGTCGCCGCACAACTCACCGTCGAGACGCTCGCCCGACTCGGTCCCGGCGAGGACATGCTGCGCGTCGATGCCGTGATCGCACAGGTGGAGTCCGCGAACCTCGGCATTCTCACCAGGGCCCGAAGTGAACCGGATCTCCGTGGCATGGGCACCACGCTGACCGGCATCGCCGTCGTGGAGGGGGATGACACCACGCCCGCTCTGCTGCTGGTGCTCAACGTCGGAGACTCCCGCACGTACTGGCTGCGGGGCGGCGACCTCGAACAGCTCTCGGAGGACCACTCGGTCGTCGGAGAGCTGCAACGCGAAGGGAAGCTCACGGCAGTCGACGCCCGGACCCACAAGAGCCGGTCCGTCCTCACCCGCGCCCTTGGCGTCGAGCCCGACGTCGAGTGCGACGTGCTCGAGATCGTCCCGATCGTCGGGGATCGTTTTTTGATCTGTTCCGACGGCCTTCCGACCGAGCTCACCGACCAGACCATCGCCGCGACCCTCCGCCAGCTCCGCGATCCGCAGGAAGCAGCGGCAGCCCTCGTACGCGAGGCCGTCGATCATGGCGGGCGCGACAACATCACCGTCATCGTCGTTGATGTCGTCAGCGGCCTTGACGGAAGCGGGTTGACGGCGGACGCGAGATCACGCAGAGGCGGGAACGTCGCGCCGGCGTCGAGCAGCGAAGCCGCGGGGGCTGCCCGTCCCGGGCCACCCGGCTCACCTCCCGAGCCGAAGGCCCCGCGACGCCCCTGGATCGTGAACCTCCGTGTCGTGCTGTTCTTCGCCTGTCTCGCCGCCATCGTCGGGGTGGTGGTCTGGACGATTCAGAACGATCCAGGCGCCGACACCGAGCCGACGGCGACCACCGTCGCGGAGACGACGCTCGTGCAGCTCACGCTCGAAACGACCACGGTCCCGGACAAAACCGTCGGCGCCGCGTCAGCCTCCTCGATTGCGCCCGGAACAGGAGCCGACACGGCGACGCTGACTGAAAGCGACACCGTCAGCGATCCGGTGCCCGCCGCGGTCGTCGACCCGTTCGCCCCGACCACGACGACGACCAGAACAGCCACCACGACGACCAAGAAGCCGCGGTAACCGGTGGCGCGCCTCACCCGATTGGCCGTACCGCGCCGACGGACCGAGCTCGGGCTCATGGTCCTCGCCGTGGTCCTCACGGCGAGCGCCTACACGCTGGTCTCGCTCGGCAAGACGGCGACGGTTCCGACGAACATCCGACCCTTCGTCGGCGCCGTCGCCGCGCTACTGATAAGTGCACATATAGCTACGCGGCGCTACGCCAAGTTCGCGGACGCCACCATCCTCTCGATCGCCGCGGTGCTCAACGGCATCGGCTACGTCTTCATCGTCAGACTCCGCCCTGATCTCGCCAACAAGCAGGCCGCATGGACCGGGGTCGGCATCGGCTGCTACATCGCCACCATCGTCATTGTGCGGGAGGCGAAGCGCCTGCAATACGCCCGCTACACGTTCTTCTTCGCCGGCATCGCCCTGCTGCTCGCACCGCTCTTGCCGGGCATCGGCTACGAACGGAACGGATCGAGGATCTGGGCGCGGCTCGGCCCGATCACCTTTCAGCCGGGAGAGGTCGCCAAGCTCACCCTCGCCCTGTTCTTCGCCTCCTACCTCGTCGAGAAGCGCGAGCTCCTCGCCGTCGCCGGAAGGCGCGTCTTCGGTGTGCACATCCCCGAGTTCCGTCACCTCGGACCGATCCTTCTGGCATGGGGATTCTCGATCGCAGTGATGGTCGCCGAGAAGGACCTCGGCTCCTCACTGCTGTTCTTCACCCTCTTCGTGTCGATGCTCTGGGTCGCCACCGGACGCACTGCGTTCCTCGGCCTCGGCGCGGCGATGTTCGCCGCCGGAGCGACCACGGCCTACCAGCTCTTCGGCCACGTGCAGACCCGGGTCACGACCTGGCTCGACCCGTGGAGCTACGCGTCCGGAAGCGGTTACCAACTCGTACAGAGCGCATTCGCGTTCGGGTCGGGCGGGATCACCGGCACGGGTCTCGCTCAGGGACGTCCCACCCGGATACCGGCGTCGTACAACGACTTCATCCTCGCCGCCATCGGCGAGGAACTCGGTCTCTTCGGGACCACTGCGGTGCTGCTGTGCTTTCTTCTGCTTGTCGGCGCCGGCCTCCGCATTGCGCTTCGCGCCGACACCGCATTCGACAAACTCCTCGCCGTCGGCCTCACGACCATCCTCGGCATGCAGACGTTCATCATCGTCGGAGGGGTCACCCGTCTCGTCCCGCTCACCGGTGTCACCCTGCCGTTCGTGAGCTACGGCGGCTCGTCCCTCGTCGTCAACTACATCCTTCTCGCGTTGCTCGCCCGGATCTCCCACGATGCCAACGCCCGGCTCGGCGAGCCCGAGCCCCTCAGCTGGCGCCAGCGCCGTCAGGAGCGAAAGGAGAAGAACACGCCGACGCTCCGTGGCCCACGAGCTGCGCCTGACGGCGACGGCTTCGGCGGCGGGAACGAAGACGAGACCAGGATGCTCGGCGGCAAGGGTCGATGAACACCCAGATCCGACGACTCGGTATCGCGCTCGTCGTCCTTTTCCTCGCCATGATCGTTCAGCTCAACGTGCTCCAGGTCATCAAGGCCGAGGACCTCGCCAGCGACCCGCGCAACTCGCGAAATGCCGAGCGCGACTTCGGTCAGCAGCGGGGCCGCATCCTCACCGCCGACGGCAAGGTCCTCGCCGAGTCGTTGAAGAACCCCGACCCGAAGAGCCGGTACGCCTACGTCCGGGAGTACCCGGGCGGTTCGCTCTACGGCCACCTGACCGGTTACTTCTCGTTCGTCTACGGCACCACCGGCGTGGAGCACTCCTACAACGCCGACCTGGCCGGGCGAAAGGTCAACCTGTCCCCGCAGCGCCTCCGGGATCTGCTTGCGTCGAAGACCGTCACCAGCGATGTCACGCTGACCGTCGACGATCGCATCCAGCGTGTCGCCGCCAAGGCGCTCGGCAATCGCCGCGGGTCCGTGGTCGCGATCGATCCCCGCACAGGAGCGATCCTCGCTGCAGTGTCGACGCCTCGCTTCGATCCGACCCCGCTTGCATCCACCGATGTCGACACGACGCGCACTGCGTATGAACGTCTCCGAGACGACCCCACCAAACCATTGCTCGCCCGGTCGTATCGCGAGCGGTACCCACCGGGATCCACGTTCAAGGCCATCACTGCCGCCACTGGACTCGAGACCGAGGTGATCGGTCTGGAGACGCCGGTGTACCCGCAGCTCCGCGCACTCCCCCTGCGATTCACCCAGCGGCCGCTGCGCAACTTCGGCGGTAGCGAATGCGGAGGCACGCTCCCGGTGGTCTTCCGGGTGTCGTGCAACACCGCATTCGCCCAACTCGGCCTCGACCTCGGGCCGGAGAGACTCCACGCCGGCGCCGTCGCGTTCGGCTTCAACCGCACACCTCCCCTCGACCTCTCACCCGGGGCCGCCGCCTCGACCTTCCCCGAAGTGCCGTTCTTCAAACGCAACGATCCCCAGCTCGCCCAGGCCGCGATCGGGCAGGGCGAGGTGGCGGCCACCCCTCTCGAGATGGCTCTCGTCGCCGCGGCGGTCGCCAACGGAGGCGTGATCATGGAACCGCATGTGATGCAAGAGATCCGCGATTCGGATGGGTCCAAGGTGCGCGGTGAACCACGCTACGAGTGGCGCCGCGCCGTGTCCGAGGAGACGGCGACGAAGATCCGCGACCTCATGATCGACGTCGTCAACGGAGGCACCGCGCAACGCGCCGCCATCAGCGGCGTCCAGGTCGCGGCCAAGACGGGAACGGCACAGACCGGACGCAATACTGCTCATGCCTGGATCATCGGGTTCGCCCCTGCCGAGAATCCGACCGTCGCAGTCGCCGTGATCGTCGAGAACCAACCCGAAGTGAGCACCGCGACCGGCGGTCGAGTGGCTGCGCCGGTAGCCCGCCAGGTGCTCGAGGCCGCGCTCGCGGCACAGGCGAATCCTCGATGATCGGAGCCGACCGGGTGGTCGTGCGTGCAGAGCGCGCCATGCTCACTCCTCGTCAACCCTCGCCAACTAGCGTCTGAGACAATCATGGGCTTGCAAGACATCGTCGTGAACAATCGTTACCGACTCGATCAGCGTCGGGGTCGAGGGCTGCTGACCGACGACTTCGACGCGCACGACACCCTGCTCGATCGCACCGTCACCGTGAAGGCGCTCCTCCCCGAGCTCGCCGCCGACCCGACCTTCGTCGACCGGTTCCGGTTACAGGCCCAGGCCGCCGCCAACCTCACGCACCCCGGACTCGTCGGAGTCCTCGACTGGGGACGCGAGGTCGAAGGCATCGACGGGCGCCCCGGGCCGACGTACTTCCTCGTCACCGAGCACAACAGCGATCGCACCCTGACGGACTACGTCGCATCGAACGGACCGCTTCCGGTCGAGCGGGCCCTGCACGTGCTCATCGGCATCTCGTCCGTGCTCGAACATTGCCACCGCGAGGGCGTGCTCCACGGCGGACTCACCCCTGACCTGGTGACCGTGTCGGCGCGCGGTGACGTGCGCATCTCGGAGGTTGCGCTCGCCAATTCGTTCGCCCCCGACTGGACGCCGCCGGAGATCCGCTGGGACCAGGTCCTGTGGCGGGCTCCCGAGTCGTTCCGGGGTGAGCCCGCCGACGCCCGCTCCGACATCTACCAGGTCGGTGCTGTCGGGTACTACATGGTCACCGGACTGCCACCGTTTCCGGGAGAGACCGTCAGCGTGATCCGCGAACGCGCGCTCACGACGATTCCTCCGGCACCCATCAAGAAGAACCCGAAGGTCCCTAAGAGCTTGCAGTCGATCATCGGACGATCGATGGCGAAGGTGCCCGCGGAACGATTCGCAGCCGCAACCGATCAGCGAGATGCGCTGATCCGCCTCCGCGAGCAACGCCTCGCCACCCGACCTGCCGATCCGGCAGACGGCGATGGCGTCGACGAGCCCACCGCGATCCTCGCCCGACCGGTCAACGCCCCGATCGCCGACCGACGCGAAGCGGCACTCGGCGCGATCGGGTCCGACGACGCCACCGTCATTGCGCCGCCGTCAAAAGGACGCCGACGCACCGTTTCGCTCCCCGACGACGAAGTCCGCGTCACCTCGGACCTCGCCCGCCTGGATGGCAAGCGCAAGCGCAACGGGCTCTACCTCATCGTGCTCGCCGCTCTTCTCGCGGTCCTCGGCGCCCTGCTGTTCCTACTCGCCCGTCAGCTCGGCGTGTTGAAGGACTCGAGTGCCACGATCGAGGTGCCGAACGTCGTCGGGCAGGAATCCGGTGAGGCGAACCGGATCGTCGCGGCAGCAGGTCTCGTGGTGAGTCCGTTGCTCGAACCGAACGACACGTTCGCGGCCAACGTGGTCTTCAAGACCAAGCCCGCAGCCGGTGCGAAGGTGTCGAAGAACGCCACCATCACGATCTACGTGTCGACCGGGGTCGACAAGCCGGTGATCCCGTCGGTGATCGGCGACACCGTCGAGGTGGCCCGCTCGAAACTTCTGGCCGGTGGTTACGTCATGGTCACCGCCGAAGAGCCGAACGACACGGCACCGCCGGGTACGGTCATCCGGCAGGATCCCGCGCCGGACTCCGATGCAACTGCCGGGCAGACCGTCACCGTCTTCGTGGCAAAGGCCACCCTCACCGTCGAAATCCCCGACGTTGCCGGGAAGTCCCCCGACGACGCCCGCATCGATCTCACCAAGATCGGGTTCCGGGTCGCCGTTCAAC
>JANOJN010000120.1:0-8863 GCA_031418775.1 Acidimicrobiia bacterium | reverse complement strand
ACCTGGACGAGGATCTCGGCGTCGAGCGACTTCGGCCAGCCGGACTTCATGTAGGCACGGCAGGCGTCGGTCGAGATCGTGAAGCCGGGCGGTACCGGGAGCCGGAGCACGCTGGTCATCTCGGCCAGGTTCGCCCCCTTTCCACCAAGGAGATCCTTCAGCTTCATCGGCGCGACCTTGTGCTTGTGGTCGAACGCGAACGCGAGCTTGGCGGGCGAGGATGCGGCCTTCTTCGGCGCATTCTTCGGGGCAGTCTTCTTGGGGGCGGATTTCGTAGCCATGGCGGAGAGCAAGGTTACTTGCGCGAGCCCGTCCCCCGGTCGCTTTCCCCCGAGATGATGGCGGACCGCGCTTCCGCGCCCGATAGCCCCAGCGTTACTTCGCCAGACAGGACGTGACGGCCTCGGTGAGTTTCGCGGTGACGGCAGCGTCGACGCTGTTGGGATCGGTGGAGAACTTCACCAGGGTCTCGACGCCGAGCGTCTTCACCATTGCCTCGGCGGCGCAGTTCGCCTGCGCGTCCGTCATGCCACCGGACTCCTTGATGCCGGCGGCGAAGAGGCCGGAGAGTAGACCGTCGCAGTTGCCGAACGCCGTGAAGACCTTCGTCATGACTTCCGGATTCTGGGCCACGTCGCCGCCAGTGGAAAGCGTCACCAGCTCTTCGGGTGAGAAGGCCTTGCCCAACTCGCCCGCACCACATCGGCCCTGGTCCTCGTCGATCGTCGGGAGCGCCTGCTTGAACCCGGCGAAGAACGCTTCTTCCAAGATGCCGGGGCACTTCTGGAACGAACCGACGGCCCGCGCCTTGTCGGCCGCGGGGAGACCTTCGAAACCGGCCGGGCTCTGACCGAGGTCGATGAGCTCCTTGGCCGTGAACGCCGAGAGGATCGCGTTGGTCATGCACTCGCCCTGTTCCTTGGTGAGGTCCACGCCGGTCGATTCCTTGAAGCTCGCCGCGAGCTGACCGGCCATCGACGACGGGTCATCGGCCGCCATGGCCACCGAATCACCGGCCACCGCGTCCGTGGCCACCGCCTCGGTGACGGCTTCGGTCGCCGAGGCCTCCGTTTCCGCGGCGAACGTTTCGTCGACGGCGGCCTCGGTGGCGACCACGGTGGTGTCGGACGAGTCCGAGCTGCACGCACCCAGGAGCAGCGCTCCGGAGAGAGCGATTCCGACGAGGGCGAGTGAGCGGCGCATCGGAGAAGTGTAGGACTCCGGCCGGCGGCGCGGCGGTTCGTTGCGAGGCACGGCCGCAGCGAGGCTCGCAATGCCCAGGTCCCGCTCGGCACTCCGATTGGTGTCAGGCCTTACTCGTCAGGCCTTGCTCGTCAGGCCATTCCCGTCAGGCCTTACCCGTGAGGCCTTGCTCGTCAGGCCTTACCCGTCAGCCCTTTCCCGTCGTAGGTGTTCCGGGCGGTTCGACGCGGGGGCCGTTGCCCCGACCGGGCGCGGGCAGACCTAGTTCCTTTCGGCAGGCGTCCAGGGCAGCTTGTGACTTGGCATCGAACTGCGGTCGGTCCGCACCCTGGCCCGGCGTTCCGGTCGGCGCGGCCGGCAGGGTGACACCCTTCTTCTTGAGGCACGCGGTCAGTTGCGGGTTGTTGCGGTTACCGCCACCGCCACCGCCACCGAAACCTCCACCGAGCCCGAGTTCGGTGCGGCACGCGTCGAACGCGGCCTGGGTCGCTGCGTCGAGGTTGCCGAACCCCCGGCCCCCGCCGTTGCGTCCGCCACCGTTCTGGCCGCCACCATTTCCGCCACCGTTCTGGCCGCCACCACCGCCGGCTGGGCGCTCAGGGAGCTTCCCTCCCTTCTTTGCGACACAGTCGGCCAGCTCGGCGAATCTGCCGCCGCCGGGCCCGTCGCCATCGCCGCCCGTCGTGCACGACTTGGCGGTGAATGCGGTGACGTTCTGGGCCGCTTTCGTGATCCTTCCGAGCGTCGACTTCTGCGCTGCCGCGCCCTGCCCGTTCGCCGTCTTGTACGCCGTGGCGATGGCGTTCACATCGTTCTTGATTGCTGCCGGAGCGAAGCGGGCCATCTTCGTCCACTCGGCAGAGATCAGCGAGTAGCGGTTCTTTGCCGTGGCAGGAATCGCGCCGATCGCCGCTTGCGACGTCTGCAGTTGCGTGCAGAAGGCCTTGGTGGTGTCTGTTGTTGCTGCTGCGTGGGCGGCGGACGGGAGGAAGGGTGCCGCGAGCGATGCGAGAACGGCAAGGGTGACGGGGAGAGTTCGCATGGTCGTGCTTTCTGTGTTGGTCGGGGCGGTGTGGCAGGAGTTGAACGGTGGTCAGGTCAGGTGCCCGAAGGGGCAGTCGTCGACGGCTGCCGTGTCGGGGCGACCGCAGCGGTGTCCGGTGGGACGTCGAGTCCGGGGAGTAGGCCACCGAGGTTGGGATCGACGGTGGTCGTCGTAGTTGGGACCGAGGCGGCGGGAGCAGTCGCCGCTCCGCCCGCGGTCGGGAGCCCACCGGCGCCGAAGGCCCCAAATCCACCATTGCGGCCGAACCCACCGGCGGTGCCTGACGCCCGCTTCTTGCCGACGCTGACACCAACGGTGAACGAGGTGAGCGACAGGCACGCGGCAGCGAGCGCGGCCGCAAGGACCTTCTGGCGAGTCGTCGCCCTCGGGCGCGGAAGCGCCCACGAGTTGTCCTCGTTCGTGACAACAGGAACGACGGGAGAGGGTTCGGAGGCAGACGGTTCCATCGAGAGCGTTCCTATTCGTGGCGGAGCGCGTCGATCGGACGCATGGAGGCGGCACGGTTGGCCGGGTAGAAGCCGAAGAACACGCTGATGGCAACCGCGACGAACAGCGCGAGGGCGACCGAATCCCACCGCACCACCGGAACGGTGCCGGCGACCTTGAACCGGCTGCCGATGAGCCCAACGGCGACGCCCAACGCGCCACCCGCCGCGCCGAGAACAGAGGCTTCGAAGAGGAACTGCCCGAGGATGGCCCCCTTCGGCGCTCCAACGGCCTTGCGGATCCCGATCTCGCGGGTTCGTTCGGTGACGGTGACGAGCATGATGTTCATGATCCCGATGCCACCGACGAGCAACGAAATAGCAGCAACAGCGGCGAGCAGCACCGTCAGCGTCTTCGACGAGTCGTTGCTCGACTGCAGAAGGCTCGCCTGGTTGAGCACCGCGAACGACGAGCCGTTGTTCGACGGATACCGGCTCGCCAAAACCGTGGTCACGGCGCCCTGGGCATCGGTGGTCGTCTTGCGGGACGTGGCCTGCACGACGATCTGATTCAGGCTGGTCCGGCCGACCAGAGTGTCCTGTGCCGTGGTGATCGGGATGAACGCGATGTCGTCCTGGTCGTTGTTGCCCGACGACCCTTTCGAGGTCAGGACGCCGACGATCTCGAACGCGATGTTCGAGAGCGAGATCTGCTGGCCGACGGGCTGGATCTCCGTTCCGAAGAGGTTGTCGGCGACCCGTGCGCCGATCACCGCGACACGCTGGCGATCCTCGACCTCGCCGCTGTCGAAGTAGCGGCCGGACTGCACATCCCAGTTCCCGGCGTCGACCATCTCCGGCTCGGTTCCCGTCACGCGAGCCACCGTGGTCGTCGCCTCCGCGTAGGTCCCGACGATCGACTGCGCGCTTACCACCGGCACGACATTTCGGATGACAGATTTGTACTCGGGGTCGCGCAACGCGATGACGTCCTTCATCGAGAGCTGCGCACCTCCACCCTGGCGCGCCCCGCGTCCGAAGCCGCCCGGCAGCACCGTGAGAGTGTTCGTTCCGAGAGCGTCGAACCGCTTTGCCACAGCGATGGCCGAGCCGTTGCCGACCGAGACCAGCACGATCACCGACGCCACGCCGATCAGGATGCCGAGGACGGTCAAGAAGGAGCGGGTGCGGTTCGTGTTGACGCCGCGCAAGGCCAGGCGAAGAAGGCGGACAGAGTTCATGTCCGGGCCCCTGCCCAGGAGTGCTCGGGGGAACGCTCGTACCCGTCGACACCGGAGTCGGAGAGGACGAGTCCGTCGCGCAGTCGCACCACGCGCTTCGCCCGATCGGCAACCTCCTGCTCGTGCGTGATGATCACGACCGTGCGACCCGACGCGTTCAGCTCCTCGAACAGTCCGAGAACATCGCTCGTCGATTCCGAGTCGAGTGCCCCGGTCGGTTCGTCGGCGAGAAGGAGCGCCGGATTGGTCACCAGCGCCCGCGCGATCGCCGCTCGCTGCTGCTGGCCGCCGGAGAGCTCTGCCGGGGTGTGCCCGGCGCGGTCGGCGAGGCCGACCCGGTCGAGTGCCTCCATCGCCCGGCGGCGTTGCTCCATCGAACGGACGCCCGCGTACTGCAGCGGGAGTCCGACGTTCTCGACCGCACTGGTTCGCGCAATCAGGTTGAAGTTCTGGAAGACGAAGCCGAGCTTGCGGTTGCGGGCCATCGAGAGCTGGTGCTCGTCGAGCTGGGTCACGTCGATGCCGTCAAGGCGGTAGGTACCCGACGAGGCGATGTCGAGACATCCGATGATGTTCATCAACGTCGACTTCCCCGAACCGGACGCGCCCATGATGGCGACGAACTCGCCACGCTCGACCCGGAAGTCCACTCCTCGCAGCGCATGCACGACGACCGCGCCATCACCGACGCCCATGAGGTACCGCCGGGTGATTCCGGTCATCTCCACGACCGGATGCGCCAACGAGGCCGTCACCCTCGACCGCCCCCGCCGCCCCCACCACGTCCGAAACCGCCGCCGCCGAAGCCGCCGGCACCGCCACCACCGAGACCGCCGAGACCGCCGGTTCCACCGGCCGCGGTCGCCGCCGAGATCGCCGCAAGGTTCTGCGTCGGCAGCACCAGCACGGTGCCCTCGGCGATGCCCGTCTTGATCTCGGTCGTCGAGGTACCGCGGAGTCCGACGGTCACCAGGGTCGGCGTCTCCACCTTCGTTACGGCGTCGAACGTGGTGACCGTGCGGCGTCCGCCGAGGCTGCGCACCGCGGCACTCGGCACGGTCACCACATCGATTGCTTCGTTGGTGACGACCTCGGTCTGTGCCGTCATGCCCGGCTTCACGCCCGAAGCCACGGCGACGGCGTCGAGCTTCAACCGGACGGCGAACGACACGACGTTCGCAGAGGTGTTGGCGGTGAGGGCCACCGTGTCGACCGTCGCCGTCACGCTCACGTTGGGCAGAGCGTCGAACGTGACGGTGGCGTTCTGGCCGATCTGGAGCTTCGCCGCGTTCGCTTCGCTGAAGGCGGCGGTGGCGTAGAGGTTGTCGAGATCGGCGAGCGTGAACGCGGCCGACGATGCCGCTGCGTTGGTGTTGTTGCCTCCCCCTCCGGTTCCGCTCGAGGCGATGTCCCCGACGACCGCAGCGACAGCGGTCACGGTTGCGGCGATCGGGGCGGTGAGCGTGGTCTTGGCGAGCGTCTCCTCCGCTGTCGTCACGTTGGTTTCGGCTTGGTCGACGGCGGCCTGTGCGGACAGGATGTCGGCCTGCTTGGCCGGCGCGAGCTTGAGCGTGTTGTTGAGCCTCGTTGTCTCGAGGTTGAGCCGCGCCGTGCGGAGCTGCGATTCGGTATTCGACAGCGACTGGCGGTTCTTCAACGATGACGACGCCTTCGAGACATCAGCGGTGCTCAGACCGGCCTTCGCTGACTCGATCGACTGTCCGTCCTTGGTGGCGGCGGTGTCGCGGCTGATCTGGGTGTTACGCACTTGGAGCTCGGCGGTGCGAATCGACTGGGCGTCCTTCTCCGCCGACAAAGCGGCGTTGTTCTGGGCCGTCGTGACGGCGAGTTCCGCCGCGGCGATCGACTGGGCGTCGCGTTGGAGGTTCGTCGTCTGCTGCAGCTTCGTGTTCGAGAGGCTGAGCTCCGCGGCCGCGATGGCCTGCGCGTTCTTCTCTGCGTTCGCAGCATTCTGGTCGAGCTGCGCCTGCGTCGCGGCGGCCGGCGGCAGGGCGTTCTTCCTCGCATTCTCGAGCGACATGGCCGCGCCGTCAACACTCGCCTGGTAGGCGAGCGCTGACAGCTCGGCGTTGGACTTGATGTTCTGCAGATTCGACTTTGCGGTGTCGACGGAGGTCTGCGCCGTTTTGGCGTTGAACTCCGCCGTCTTTCGGACGTTGTCGAGCGAGGTCTGCGCCTGGTCGAGCTGTGCCTGGGCCGAGGTGGCGTTGAGCGACCCGTTGGTCTCCGCGTTCACCGCAGTCCTCCCGGCGGCGTCCTGGCTCAAGGCCACGTTTTGTCCGTCGATGGCCGAGGAAGCTCTTGCGTCAGACAGCGAGCGCTTCGCGTTCTCGACGCTCATCGCGGCCTGCTGGACACCGAGCGCCAGCTGCTGACGCTCGGTCGACGTCAAACCCGCCTGGAGCTGGGCGAGTTTGGCCCGTGCGACCGCCAGCGACGACCGCGCCTGGCGGAGCTGTGTCTGGGCAGTTGCGTCATCCACCCGGGCCAGCGGTTGGCCCGCCTCGACGCGATCACCTACCTGGACGAGGACGTCCTTGATCGTGCCCGTCGTCGCGAAACTGAGGGCCCGGGTGTCGCCGGCCTCGACCGACCCCGACGCAGTAACGGTTTCGGTGACGGTTCCAATCGACGCGGTCACCGTCCGGACTGCCTGGGTGCCTGACGAGGTCCGCAGGGCCCGATAGGCGAACACGCCCGCGACACACAGCGCACCGACGAGCACGACCGAAAGCAATCGGACACGGCGCACGGACACGCCGTCACTTCACCCGGTGAACGTGAGAATCCGGTAAGGACCTGGGTCAGCTGAGCTGCACTGGGTCGTGATTTGTGCAGAAATGCGTACTCAGCCGACCCAGTGAACATCAGCCGACCCAGCAACACGCACGGTGCTGACCCAGTGCGTGCCTGCGCCGCGGCTAGAGGCGGTTGACCAGATAGCCGAGGAGTTCGGCGACGGGAACGCGTTCTTGGGTCATCGAGTCGCGGTCGCGCACCGTGACGGCGTCGTCGTTAATGGTCTCGAAGTCGACAGTGACGCAGAACGGCGTACCGATCTCGTCTTGACGGCGGTAGCGCTTACCGATGGCCTGCGTCTCGTCGTAGTCGCACATCATGTGGGGCTGGAGCATCTTGAGGACACGACGGGCCGGCTCCTGGAGCTCAGCCTTCTTCGAGAGCGGGAGCACCGCGACCTTGTATGGCGCAAGGCGGGGATGCAGACGTAGGACGGTGCGGACTTCGCCGTTCACTTCTTCTTCGTCATACGCGCTGAGGAGGAACGCCATCATGGCCCGGGTGGCTCCCGCGGCGGGTTCGATGCAGTGCGGGGTGTAGCGCTCGTTGGTTGTCTGGTCGAAGTAGTCGAGCTTGGTGCCCGAGTGGTTGCTGTGCTGGGTGAGGTCGAAGTCGCCGCGGTTGGCGATGCCCTCGAGCTCTCCCCAGCCCCACGGGAACATGAACTCGACGTCGGACGTGCCCGAGCTGTAGTGGCTGAGCTCATCAGCATCATGCGGACGGATCTTCAACTTCGACTCCGGGATTCCTAAGCGCAAATACCAGTTGTAGCGCTCGCCGATCCAGTAGGAATACCACGCGTCGGCCTCGGCCGGAGGAACGAAGAACTCGAGCTCCATCTGCTCGAACTCCCTCGTACGGAACACGAAGTTTCCCGGGGTGATCTCGTTGCGGAAGCTCTTGCCGACCTGGGCGATGCCGAACGGCGGCTTCTTGCGGCTCGTCTGCAGGACGTTGGAGAAGTTGACGAACATGCCCTGCGCCGTCTCGGGTCGGAGGTAGACCTCGGCGCCCGCTCCCTCGATCGGACCGGCGTGGGTCTTGAACATGAGATTGAAGGCCCGGGCCTCGGTGAACGTGCCCTTTTTGCCACAGCTCGGGCAGGTGTCGGGGTCTTCGAGCTGATCCTGACGGTGACGGGTCTTGCAGTTCGTGCAGTCGACCAACGGATCGGTGAAGTTGGCGAGGTGTCCCGATGCCTCAAAGACCTGCGGCGGAGCGAGGATGGCCACGTCGATGAGCAGCACATCGTCGCGCTCTTGCACCATCGACCGGATCCACTCGTTCTTCACGTTGCGCAGCATCAAGGCGCCGAGCGGTCCGTAGTCATAGGTCGACCGGAATCCGCCGTAGATCTCGGCCGACGGGAACACGAAACCTCGCCGCTTGCAGAGATTGACGATGCGGTCGAAGAGGTCCGGGAACTCACTCATGGGGAGTCGACGTTAGTTGGCGTTGCCTGTCTCCCCGGGAGCATTGCTCCGGTGCTACACGCTGCGGCAGGATACTGGGCGGGTGGAAATCGTTCCGAAACTGCCCGACGACTCGCTGTCGGTCTACGAAGCGGCGGGCGGAATGGTGTTCTTCCGGGCGCTGGTCGACGTGTTCTACCGCGAAGTCGAGGCCGACCCGGTACTCCTGTCGCTGTATCCCGCACCCCACGACCTCGCCCCGGCCCGAGAGCGGCTCACCCTGTTCCTCGCTCAGTACTGGGGCGGCCCGACGACGTACTCCGACGCACGCGGCCATCCCCGTCTGCGCATGCGCCACAACCCGTTCGCGATAGGCGAAGCCGAGCGGGACCACTGGCTCGCCGCCATGCGTGTCGCGTTGGACGAGCTCGCCCCGCCGCGAGAACTGCGGGAGCGCTTCGACGGCTACTTCGCCATGAGCGCCGAGGCAATGCGCAACACCGACTAGTGCGCTCACGAGAGTCCCGGGGGCGTGGTTGCTCCCACAGCGACGAACACCCCGTACTGCGGGTCAGAACAGCTTGGACACGGCGTGGAGCACAACGCCGATCAGACCGCCGACGATGGTGCCGTTCATGGTGACGAATTGCAGATCTCGGCCGATCTGTGTCTCGATGCGCTCCAGCGTATCCTCGG
>JANOJN010000119.1:0-6772 GCA_031418775.1 Acidimicrobiia bacterium | reverse complement strand
CTCCGTCGGACCTGACCGCCTTTTGGGATCGCCTGCTCTCTTGGATCCCCTGTCGACGAACTCACGTAGCCTGGGGTGGTGGCAGGCAGCGAACCGTCGTCGCGGCCGGGTCCCGTCGAGGTTGCGTCTGCTTCGTCACCGGCAGGCGATCCACTCCTGACCAGACTGGTCGAGGCCACGGCCTTCCTCGAGGACATTGCGGCCGGGCGAGTCTCATTGAACAGCCTCACCGATGTGCAGCGACATCGCCTTGTCAACGCCGCCGGTTCGGTGTTCAGCCCCGATGTGTCGGAGAGACGCCGGCGCTCGAAGGCGAGAATGAAGTCGGAGCGCGAGGCGAAGGCGGCGCGCGACCAGGAGGTCCTGGCCGGTACCGGCATCCGTGTGCTCCGGGACAAGCCGGTGTTCACCACCCCGAACGTGTTCGCGCCTGAACTGGTCGGTGCCGACGCCGTGCCCGAAGACATGGCGGACGAGTCGGATGCCGGGGATCGCCCCGACGGAGCCGGGCGTTCGTTGGGTGACCGCGTGCATTGTTATGTGTGCAAACGAAAATTCTCGGACGTTCACCCGTTCTACGACCAACTGTGCGTCGGTTGCGGCGAGTTCAACTTCCAGAAGCGTTCGGAGACGGCCGACCTCTCCGGGCGGGTTGCGCTGCTGACCGGCGGACGCGTGAAGATCGGATACCAGGCCGGCATCAAGCTCCTCCGAGCGGGGGCGCACCTGATCGTGACCACGCGGTTCGCCCGCGACTGCGCGGCTCGCTATGCCCAGGAGGCGGACTTCAGCGACTGGAGCCACCGTCTCGAGGTCTACGGCCTCGATCTTCGCCACACCCCGAGCGTGGAGGCGTTCTGCTCGCATCTCCTCGCCACCACGACGCGGCTCGACTTCATCATCAGCAACGCCTGCCAGACGGTCCGTCGCCCGCCGGAGTTCTATCGCCACATGCTCGACCTGGAGACTGCGTCGGCGGCCCGGATGCCTGCGCACGTGCGGGCGCTGGTCGGTGCCTACGAAGGGGTCCGTCGGGAGGACATGCTTCCGGTGGTGACCGCCGGCGCGGCCGGTTCGATCATCGGTCTCACCCGTGCCGCCGAGTTGAGCCAGGCCGAACTGCTCCCCGGAGATGGTACGTACGCAGAGCAGTTGTTCCCGGAGGGTCGGCTCGACGCCGACCTCCAGCAGGTTGATCTCCGCGAGCGCAACTCGTGGCGGCTCCTCCTCGACGAGGTGTCTTCTGTTGAACTCCTCGAGACACAACTGGTGAATGCGGTCGCACCGTTCGTTCTCAACGCCCGACTCAAGCCGCTGATGCTCCGAACCCCGAATCGGGACAAGCACATCGTGAACGTGTCGGCGATGGAGGGCCAGTTCTATCGGCGGTTCAAGACGACGCGCCATCCGCACACCAACATGGCGAAGGCGGCCCTCAACATGATGACCCGCACGTCAGCCGCCGACTACCAGCAGTCGGGCATTCATATGAACAGCGTCGACACCGGCTGGGTGAGCGACGAGGACCCGGCGCACATCGCCGAACGCAAGACCGCCGAACACGGTTTCCAGCCGCCCCTCGACATCGTCGATGGCGCCGCTCGCATCGTCGACCCCATCATGAACGGCGTCAACACCGGGGTCCACGTGTGGGGTCAGTTCCTGAAGGACTACAAGCCCACCGACTGGTAAGCGCGCTGGGTTGTTACCCGTTTCGGTCGGCCGCTCGGCCGCTCGGTCGCTCGGTCGGAAGGCGGCAAGCGGTGAGTCGTGATGGCGGAAGGATCGGCGAGCAGTTGCTCAACCGATCCAGGCGAGCATTGCGTCGACCAGTTCGGGCCCGCAGTCGTCCTGGATGAAATGACCCGCCGGGGAGAACGTCTGATGCGGCTGCCCGGCCGCTCCGGGGATGGTGTCGGCGAACGAGGGCTGGTAGCCGCCGAGGACGACGTCACCAGGAGCCCAGAGGGTGAGCACCGGTTTCGTCCACGCGCGCAACACGGCCCACGCCGCCCGGTTCGCCGGGACAGCCGGGTCGTCGGGCGAGGTCGGCACGAGCAAGGGAAACTGACGCGCCCCAGCCATGTGCTGCTCGTCGGGGAACGGGGCCCGGTACGCGTCCATCTCGGCCTCGGTGAGCTCCCGGGACTGGACGGCACGCTTGAGAAGGGCGCCGCAGTCCATGAACGGCATGGCCTGCGAGGCGTTCTGCCACATCATGAAGCCGTCCGTCATCGGGGAACCGTCGGGAAGGGCCGTGTTGGCGATGACGAGTCGATCGAACCGTGAGGGGTTCTCCGCCGCAACACGGAGCCCGAGGAGCCCGCCCCAGTCCTGGCAGAACAGCGTGACGGCGTTGAGACCCAGGGCTTCGACGAACTGGCGGAGCCAGGCAACATGTCCGGTGTAGGTGTAGGCCGCCCGCTCGATCGGTTTGTCGGACCGGCCGAACCCGATCAGGTCGGGAGCGATGACCCGTCGTCCGGCGGCGACGAGACCCGGGATCATCCGCCGGTACAGGTAGCTCCACGTGGGCTCGCCGTGGAGCAGGAGGGTGACCGGGCCGTCCGCCGGTCCCTCCTCGACATACGCCATGCGAAGACCGTCGATCTCGACGTACTTCGGCAGATAGGGGAAGTCGACGAGCCCGGCGAACCGGTCATCGGGCGTGCGGACGAACTCGATGCCATTGGGTGTGCGCTGCACGTGGGTCTTGGTCATGGAGGGAAATGTATGGCCAACTCCCGTTCGGACCTAGCCGCGAACCTGTTGCTCCGCTTCCGCGAGCCGACGACCCGGGCCTGGCTGAGGTGACTGGGCTTGCAGTGGAACTGGGGGCTTGGGTCGGCGGCCGGGACGTGACCCGTTGAGACGGCGGGGTGGGGGCGGGTCGGGGTGCGGGCATGGCATGGCTCCCTCGGAAGCCGGACATGGCGGATTGCGCGTGATCGCAGCGCCTCACGCCGCGGCCGGTCGTCGCCGGGGTGGTCCGGTTCGCATGATCTGGCCGCTCGGAAGTTCGATGTTGAGTTCGCGGTTGGGTCCGAGGGTGAGGATCCAGCCGCCTTCGTGGGCGGCGTGGTGGTGTTGGCTGCACAACGGAAGAAGGTTGGCGAAGTTGGTAGGTCCGCCGTGGCGCCACCAGTGCACGTGGTGTGGTTTGGTGTGGTCGAACGTGACGTTGCAGCCGGGTATGGCGTAGATGGCGCGCAGGGCGCGTCGTTGGGCGCGGTTGGCGAGGCGGGTGGTGCGGCCGAGATTGAGTTCGCCATCGGCGTCGATCACGGCACCGTCTCGAACGGTGACCGGTCGGATGGCGGCGTTGGTGCAGAGGTCTTGGACCCGTGCCCAGGGGATGGTGACGGGAATGCCCCAGTCCACGGTTGGGTTGCCGTCGTGGTCGAGGTTGGTGGTGTCGATCACGAAGACGCATTCGGGTCGACCGAATCGTGTCGATGCGGTGCCCACCTCGGCCGCGAACTCGTCCCATTCATCAGGTGACGTCGGCCGGTCCGTCGCGCCGCCATCGGTGGGTTCGGGGCCGGTCGGGGCGGCTGGCCGCGCTTTTGACCCGGCCGGCCGTGCTTGTGACCCGATGACACCTTTGGTCAACGTCAACAGTGCGAGGGCGCGGAGGTGGTCTTGCTTCTCGCCGGCGTCGGTCGGCGCAGTGGATGGGGTCTTGGCGGCGAACATCGCCGCCATGGCGGCTTCGAGGCGGCCGTGCAGTCGGGCGCCGGACTCCGGATCAAACGAGCCGGAGAGTCGCCACATCCCGGAGGCGCGGTCGGTCCAGGTTCGCAGGCGGGTAGCGCGGCGTTGGCGTTCGAGTCGGCTTATCCCGCCGTCGGCGGCGATCTGCTCCGCGGCGGCGTTGAGGCTGACGGCAAACTCCTCCGGCGTGGAGCCGGATGTGGCGGCTTGTTCGATGAGTTCGGGTGCGGCTTCGGTGAGCCGTGCTTTCACCGGACCATCAAGTGCGGCCAAGACCTTGGCGAACACGTCGACGCGGTCGCCGCCTAGATCGCCGGCCTCGAGTGCGTCGGAGAGTTCCGGAGTATTGGCCAGCGCCGCCGCGCGAGCCATGACCTTGGAGCCGTGACGGTTGGAGCGTTGCGCGCCTTTGGCGACATCTCGTTCCGGAGTGCCGGTGACCGTTTCGAGTCGACGGGCGACCTCGGCCTCGACGCCGTCGAGCCGTGCACGGACACAGCGGATGTTGTCGAGCACGCCGCGTAGTTCATCGGCACGAGCGGCGCGGAGGTCGACGCGGCTGAACCCTTTCATGATCTCGGCGGGGTCGATGACTTCCATGCGTACAAGTGTACGAAGGGGGTGTGACGATCGCGAGGTCCCTTTGGAATTCTCCCGAAAGAAGTGCGGCTCTCGGGCTGGCCGCGCCGGCGCGCATTTTCCACCGCTCGGCTCCGAGCAACTGGCTCCCCGGACCATTCGCGCGTGGTTCTGGAAGTGCCCCGCAACGGCAGCAGGACTGACGTGCTTTCCTTTGCCCGGAGGGAGCCCGGCTTCCTGGTCCGCACATATCAAGCAAAGTCGGGTGTGCTCACGCACCGGTCGAAGGCGGCCGTGCGGCGTGGTTGTCGAGTATCCCTGATCGGCACATTTGTGACACCACGACCGACCCTTCGAGCGCGGATTCCGGGCTATGCCGCGAGATGGACTCGGCTGAGAAAGTCACGACGGTCTCCGATCCGCCGATGTCAATGCTCGGAGGAAGGACTGCGCAGTCGCAGCATCGTTGCACGAGAGCCGACTGACCTGCGCAGCGAAGGACACTGACGAGCTGGTCACGGCCTCTCCTTTCGGGAAGTGACCAGACAGCGACATCGCGCTCACAAGGTCGCGGTGGGCACAGTAGCCCACCGCGGTTTACCGGGCGCTAGCAACGCGCGGGTTGAGGTTCAGCTCGGCGGCCATCTTCAACCGCCTGGCCCGTCGATGCCCGACGGCGCCGCCCAGCTCGGGCACGTCGACGGTGGCCTGAATGGTGAGCCAGAGCGACGGTGGCCGTCCCCGCTGGTGGAAAACGCCGTGGTAGCGGAGCTGCAATGACGCCGGGCGGGAGCCGCTGGCGGTCGTCGTCATGCCATCGGCCCGCCACGAGTCGAGAGACAGGAGCCCGGTTACCCGAGTGGAGAAGAGAACACAATCCGCCGTGTCGGACACGAGCATGGTGAAGTCGAGCGACGAGCCCAGCAGGTCGTCGGCGACGATCAGCGTCCCACAGAGCACTCGGGCGGGCAGCTCCCGCGTTCGCAGGCCGCCGGCTGCGAGGCCGAGGCGTTGCCCGCTGCCGATCTCCCACGGCCCGGCGGCGGGTAGATGGACACCGCCGATCGTGCGGATGAGATCGGCAGGTCCGGCGCGTTTCGCAGGGTTCGTTTGATGAGTGGCCGGGCGCTCGGTGGTCGAGACAGACATGTTCGGGGCTCCTTCTACATGGTTGGCGCCCTCGACTATGAGCCTCGGTCGAGGCGATAGAAATCGGCCAGTCGGCTGGGATTAACGACGGATCACCGGTGTTCCAACCGGCCGGGGAGCTCGGCTCGCGACCGGATGTCGAGCTTGCGGTAGACCTTCGACAGGTTCCACTGGACGGTCTTCGGGCTGATGAACAGCTCGGCCGCGACCTCGCGGTAGGTGCGTCCGGCGGCGATCAGCTCGGCAACCTGGAGCTCCGTCGGCGTCAGCCCGGAAGTGGCCGGTCGTCCACCCACCCGGGCCAGTTCGGCGGCGGCCTTGTCGACCCACAACACCGCCCCGAGTCCGGCGAACGTGTCGTGGGCCGCGACGAGCGCGTCGCGGGCGCCACGCTTCTGGCGGTGGCGGCGCTGTACGGATCCGAACGCCAGCAGTGTGCGCGCCCGCTCGAACGGTTGCCCGGCACGATCCTCGGCGAGCGCCGCGGCGAGCACGTCGCAGGCGTCGTCGAGCTGGCCGCGGGCCGCCAGCAGCAGGCCGCTGCCGCGCCCGGCGATCAGCGCCAACCACGGCCGTTGCAGCGTCGCGGCGAGCCTTTCGACCCCATCGACCAGCGTTGCTGCCTCGTCGAGACGACCCAGGGCGATCTTTGCCTCGATCGCATCCCCGTGGTAGCGGAACAGCGCAGGCTCGAGCAGTCCGGAGTCCTCGGCGGCCGCAGCCACCTCCGTCAACGTGCGGTCGGCTTCGTCGTTGCGGCCAAGGGAGAACTCGAGGAACCCGCGTGTCGCCATCATCTCCAGTCGCGCTGGAATGACCGCGAACCTGTCGGTCAGCTCGAGCCCCTCGGCGATTTTCGTCAAGGCTGAATCGACGGCGCCGAGGTGGGCCTCGACGAGTGCTTCGATATCGCAGGCGTAGGGATGTTCCATCGCTTGGCCGCTGGAGCGGGTCGTCTCGGAGCACTCTCTCGCCGTCTGAAGGGCTTGCGTCCATTGGCCGGACAGCAGCTCGGCGCGCGCCAGATGGAACAGGATGAATGGCAGCGACTGCTCGTCACCGCGATCGGCGGCTTCGCTGTAGAGGGTGGCGAACCGTTCGCGGGCCTCCAACAGGTGGTCGTCAAACATGAGGAGCAGACCGTGCGTCCAGTCCGGGCGGACCAGGATCTCCCGCCCCGTCGAGACGCCGGTGCGGGCGACCTGCCCGACGGCCTCGACGGCGAGACCGCGCCCGGCGAGCGATCCGAGGAATTCGAGGTTTGTCAACGCTCCGGCGACGAGCTGCGGATCGCCCGACCCTTCGGCCAGCGCGAGCGCCCGGCGGGCGT
>JANOJN010000118.1:0-10574 GCA_031418775.1 Acidimicrobiia bacterium | reverse complement strand
ACAGATGGGCGTGCCGTTCACGGCCGTGATCACATCGCCGGCCCGCAACACGCGGAAGGCCGGGAAACCCTGGTCGACGCCGGCCAACTCGGCCCCTCCCCCGCTGACCCTGATGCCGAGCTTGCGGGCAGCGACAACTTCGGAGATCTGTTTCGAGCCCTCCATCTGGGCCGTGCTCACGCGTCGCGATTCCGTTCTGGACTGATCGCCGTAAACCTCCGAACGCTTCGGTGCGTCCTGTTCGCCGGAGATCCACGCAGCCAGGAGTTGGATTGGGGCCGGACGTTCGATGACGCCCACGGTGGCCCAGAACGTCTCGCCCTTCGGGGCGAAGGTCCGTGCACCGCTGATGTCGAGCCGCCGGTCGACGGAATCCGCCGTGCCCGGCTTGACGATGACGTACGAATCGACTCTCACCAGTCCGATGCCGACCCACGTGGCACTGATCACCAACGCGATCGTCAATCGCCGGCGGTTCTGCCGCCGGCGGAAACGTTCGTGCCCCTCGTCCAGGCCGAGCAGTTGGACCATGGGCGACTCTTCTTTGTGCCGCGTGGGCCGTCTGATTCGCATCACGGCGGACATCCCCTCGACCGGTTGCCAAAGTCGAGCAGCCCGGTTCCGCCTTCCTCACCAGACAGCATCCTCCGAGCCTGCCACTGTGTGGGCGCGTACCGTGCCGTCGTCCGCTCGCCCGCAGGCGGCGTACCGTGACTGCGATGAGTTCGCCGCCCGCTTCACCCCCGGCAGACGCGGCCGGCCGCAGGACTGCCGTTGTCGTCGCCGGGCACAGCGGGCATTCGGAAACCGTACGTGCACATATTGACGATGTGGACCCGACTGTCCGGAGCAGTGCCATAAGCGCGCTGGTGCGCCTCGGGGAACTTGGTGACGCCGACCTTCTCGCGGCACTCGGCGACGGCGGGACCGCGCGCCGCGCGATCGAGTTGAGCGCGCACCATGGAACCGAGGCGACGACGATCGACGACCGACTCCGCGCGTTCGTCGCCGGAGCGGACCCCGACCTCGCCGAAGTCGCCGCGTGGGCGCTCGGCGAGCGGTGGCAGGAATGCGGCGACGAACCCGGGAGCGCGGCCGTGCTCGGTGCGGTCGAGTGGGCGGCGCGGCGTCACGACGATGCTCTGGTTCGTGAGGCGGCGGTCGCTGCACTCGGGGCAATCGGCGCGACCGGTTCGATCCCGGTGATCATCGATGCGATGAACGACAAAGCGACCGTTCGTCGGCGAGCGGTGATCGCCCTCGCGCCCTTCGACGGGCCGGAGGTCGAGGCCGCGCTCGTCTCCGCGCTTGGCGATCGTGACTGGCAGGTCCGTCAAGCCGCCGAAGACCTGTCTGCCGCGGGCCGCTCCGAGGATGATCCCACCTGAGGGGAATCGTCCGGGAGGTGATGCGGCAGAACACCTCCCAGCGGCGTTGGGAGGTGTTTAGCCCCCATATCTGGGGGCAACCTCTCTCCCAAGGTGTCGGTCGTTAGCGGTCGTTGTGCATGAAGAGGTCTTTGAGGAGGGCGTAGTTCTCGATGCAGCGGCCGGCCCCCAAAGCGACGCACTCGAGCGGGGCGTCGACCGGTTTGACCGGGACCCCCGTCACCCGCGACAGGCGCTGATCGAGCCCACGGAGCAAGCCTCCGCCGCCGACCAGGTTGATGCCGAACCGGATCACGTCCTGGGCGAGCTCGGCCGGGGCCTGCCCCAGGCAGGTCACGACGGACTTGCAGATCTGGTTCGTCAGATCATCGAGCGCATGACGGATCTCGCCTGGCGTCAGCACGACGGTCTTCGGCAGACCGGACATCACCTCACGGCCACGTACCTCGGCCGCGAACTCGTCGGGTGTTGCTGCGGCGCTGCCGACCGCGATCTTGATCTCCTCGGCGGTGCGCTCACCGACGGCGATGCCGTGCTCGCGTCGGATGTACGTCTGGATCGCCTCGTCGAAGTTGAACCCGCCGATGCGAATCGCATTCAGCGCAACGACACCACCCAGCGAGATCAGTGCCGTCTCGCTCGTCCCACCGCCGATGTCGACGACCATCGAACCGACCGGCTCGTGCACCGGCAGGTTCGCCCCGATCGCTGCAGCCATGGGCTGGCCGATCAGCTCTGCCTCGATGGCACCGGCCCGCCTCGCCGCCTCTTTCACCGCCCGCTTCTCCACTTCGGTGATCGCCGAAGGCACACAGATCAGCACCTTCGGACGGTTGATGCGGCTCACTCCAGCACGCTGGAGGAGCAGCCGGATCATCCGCTGCGTCACGTCGTAATCGGTGATGGCTCCGTGGCGAAGCGGACGAACGGCCACGATGTAGCCGGGCGTGCGTCCGATCATGTGCCACGCCTCGCGACCCATGGCGAGCACTTCCTGCGTCTGGCTGTTGATGGCGAGCACGCTGGGCTCGTTGAGGATGATGCCTTCGCCCTTAGCGTACACCAACGTGTTCGCCGTGCCCAGGTCGATGGCGAGGTCGCGGGCCATGGTGCTCGTGCCCCCTCAGCGACCTGAAGGACCGCGCCGCGGCGGCCGCTTGCGCGACAGGTCCTGCTCGCGGCGGCGCATCGGATCGTTCGCCGGATCGAGCGCGTCGAGACCGCGACGGAACTGGCGCATCTCGTCCTCCATCGAGCCCGGTCGGCGGAGCTTGCCGCCGCGATAGGCGAGAACGGCGATGGCGGCGACGCCGATCAGCGCGGGGATCGCCAACCAGGCAAGCACGCTCATGACGACGCCCCTTCGCGATGCTGGGCAATTCGTTCCACCGGCACCGCTGCGTTGATGGCCGGGGCCTCGACCTGATGCTGGGCAATTCGTTCCACCGGCACCGCGTTCTGGCCCCACTCCGCGCTTCCGCCCCAGTGCTCCTTCTTCCAGATCGGCACGGTCGACTTCAGCGTGTCGATGCCAAAACGCGCCGCCGCAAACGCCTCGGGCCGGTGGGGAGAGGAAACGGCGACGATCACCGACGACTCCTCGACGGCCATCGGGCCGATCCGATGCACCAATGCCATTCGGCCGAGCGTCGGCCAGATTCGGCGTGCCTCGTCGACGATGGCCTGGAGCTTGGGCACAACCTGCTCCTCGTAGGCCTCGTACTCGAGGAGCGAGACGCCCGGACGTCCGTCGGCATGGTCCCGGACCGTCCCGGAGAATGCCACGACGGCGCCGCATCGGGGAAGCACCGCCCAGTCGGCGAACAGGCCGATCGACAGCGGAAGCTCCGTCAGGCCTACCCAGTCGTTCGCCGCCGCAGCCGGCGGAACGAGCACTTCGGTCGTGGACATCGTCGTCCACCCTAGTGGCGGGGGTCGTCGCGCCTCGGTCGCCGCCGCCTGCGTACCCACACCGCCGGCCGCACTCAGCGTCGCCGCAGCCAGCGCCTCACGAACCAGGCCACCGTGCCGAACATCCCGGTGAGGCCGACGGCCACGACGGCAAGGGTGACCTCCTGGCGATGTCGGGCCAGGAACTGACTGCCCGGCAGCGGCCGTTGGCTGGCCACAAGCGCCTCGGCGTTGGAACTCCGGGGGGCCCAGCCGAGTGAGCGCATCCGGTCGTTGGAGATCACCCAGGGATGAGCGAGATACGGATCGATGCCATCGGGTCGGTCGCCGTCGACGACGTTGCGGACGAGCCGCAGGAAGCGCTGTCCGAGCGGTCCGTCGGTCGGAAAGCGGGTCGCCGGACCGAAGAGATCCTGCGCGTCCTCCGGTGTCAGCCAGCCGTCGGCCGCCACGTTGAGGACACCCTGGACACGGCCGTCGACGAGCGCCTCGACGGCAATCCGCAACGCGGCGGCGAGATCGTCGATGTGCACATATTGCTGCGGCGCGATCTCGTGGCTCAGCCGCGCCGCAAGTGGCGGTCGGGTCGCTTTCGCCAGCCACGCGCGGGCGTCCGGATGCCCGAGGGCAACGCACGGACGAAGGATGACCGCTTTCGCATCAGGATTGTCGGCCAGCCAGACGCCGACTTCGTGCTCCAACGCCCGCTTCTGGTCCGCGAACGCGAAGCCGGGGTGCGGACGAAGGGGAGCCTCCTCGGTCAGGGGCACCGGATTGTCGACCCAGGCGCCATACACGGTGGCCGACGAGAGGACCATCAGGCGGTTGACACCGGCCACGGTGGCCGCGGCCAGCGTCCGCCGGATCAGCCTCATCTCATCGTCCACCGCAGTTGGGGATGCGGGATCGCCCGTCGCAAGATGAACGAGCACCGAGACGCCGCCGAGCAGACGGGCGAGATCGGTCGTGGCGACATCGACGCGGTGCACGGTGAAGTAGCGGGGCTTGGCCACCCCTGCCGGAAAAGGCACCGGGTCAAGTCCGAGCACCCGCCATTCGGACCGCTCAGCCAGCTGCGCGACAAGCCGCCGGCCGAGGGCGCCGCTCACGCCCGTGATGGCGACGGTCGGCGGCACACCGTTCGGGTCGGCGGTTTGCGGCGGAGCCATCCCTCCAGCAAAGCAGGTCTGGTCGGTCGCCCGATGAGTGTGGGCCAGCTGGCTTTCTCGGGCCAGCAGGCTTTCCTTTTCCCCGGCTTTCCTGGCCCAAGCGAGCCAGCCGGCCCACGGTCGAGGTGACTCGGCGGTCGTCGTAGCCTGAAACCATGTCCACGCGCCCCGGCGACGATGAGCTGCCGCCAGATCCCTTCCCCGGTGATCCGTTTGCCGCCGGCCAGCCCCCGTCAACGCCTCCGCCTCAACCGGACGCAACGCTCAACCCGCTCGCCGGGTTGTTCGCCCAGTTCGCGCAGACCACGGCCGGACAGGGTCCACTCAATGCCGACCTCGCCCGGCATCTCGCCGTCTGGACGGCTGCGGGCGGAACGGTCGAGGCCAATCTGGAGCCGCTCGAACGCATCCGCATCGAGACCATCGCCGCCCGGGCGATTCCTCTGGTCGAGGAGGTGACCGGGCTGTCGCTTCCCGGGTCCCCCAAACCGTCGCCCGTCGGCGGCAGCACCCGCGCCGAGTGGGCGGCGGAAACGCTCACGGCGTGGCGTCCCATCCTCGACGGGCTCGCCGGCAGCGTGGGCGCGGCGTTCACCCCGGACCCCGACGACACCGATGACGACCTCGCCGGACAGCTCCAGGCCCTCGGCCTCGGAGCGTTCCCGGGCGGGTTCGCCGGCCTGGCGAAGATGATCGCACCGACGGTTGCCGCCATGCAGGCAGGGACACTCCTCGGCCAACTCGCGACCACGGCGCTCGGGTCCTACGACCTCGTCGTACCGCGAACCCCAGCGACGCGCGTTCTCGTGGTCAACCGCGCTGTCGCCGAGTTCTCCGAATCCTGGTCGCTCCCAGCCGATCACGCCGCCATCCAGATCATCGTCCGCGACCTCGTCTCGCATGCGATCCTCGGACTCCGCCACATCGGCGAGCCGATCACCCGCCTGACGATCGCTCACGCGTCGGCGGGACAGCTCGACCCGTCGGGACTGGGTGACATGGGCGGGCTCACCGCCCTGCTCGGAGGCGGGCTGGGCGGACTTCTGGGCGGGCCGGCGCCAGATGGTCCGTCCCCAGACGCGATGCTCTCCGGCGAGCCGACCGCCGAACAGCTCCGCCTGCGGGCCCAGCTGCGACTTGTCATCATCCCCGTACTCGGGGCGATCGATTACCTCTCCTCGGCGATCGGTGCTCGGTTGCTCAACGACAATCGCCAGGTCGTCGAGGCGCTGCGGAGAAGACGACTCGACCGCGACAACGGCACCCGCCTGGTCGAGCACCTGCTCGGTATCGGCGTGGACCAGGCCGGGCTCGACGACGGGAGGACCTTCGTCGGCGGCATCCTCGAACGCTCCGGCCACGACGGTCTCCTCGCCCTCTTCGACGGCCCCGACCGTTTGCCGACCGAAGCCGAGCTCGCCGCTCCGGGACTGTGGTTAGCCCGCATTGGATTGACGGACTGAGGGCTCGTTACCGCTTCGCCGGCCGTTCGCCTGGGCCGGCCCCGTCGTCGTCCAGCGACCAGTCGTCAGGCCGTTCCCAGTCGGTTGCCACGGGGCGGTCCGGCCGACGCCATACCGACGCGCCGGCCCGCACCGTGTCGTCGATTCGGGAAAGCGCCCGCTCGCCACCCGCATGGATCACGGTGGCCGCGACTCCGGCCAAACCCATCAGCGCACTGCCGATGGTCCGTGAGACCGAGAAGATCACCGGGATCAGGGCGCCGACGACCCAAGCGAGTTGGAACTTCGTCTCGAATCGGGCGAATCGGGCACCGACGGTTCCCGTGTCTTCGCTCTGCACGATCGCATCGAACGCCAACCGGGAGATCGAGGCGCCCAGGCCGATCGAGCCGGCGACGAACATGGCACCGACACGGCCGCTCCACAGCACCCCGAGCAGGCAGCACAGCGTGACGGTGACGAGTGAGCCGAGCAGGATTCGTCCCTCGTCGGCGACCCGTCGGAGTCGAGGGGCGATCGCCGCGCCCAAGAGGCCTCCGGCGACACCGGCACCGGCGACAAGGCCGAGCCACCAGGTGGGGGCGCCTTCGTCCTTGAAGGTGAACGCGACGAGGAACGTCACGAACCCGACCAGCGCCCGCTGCACCGACATCGCGATACCGGCGAGACGAAACGCCGTGACCCGCACCCGTTCGTCGCGGCGTGACTGCTGGTCATCGAAGACGACGTCGGGCGAGGATTCGGGCTCGACGGCATTCGGGCGTGCGACCATCTGGATACGCATCGCGAGGAACGTGGCGATCCCAAAGACGATCACACCGAGCGAGAGGACCCATGACGCACCGAAGTGCGACAGCAGCCCGCCCGGGAGGGCGATGACGAAGCCGGCAAGGCCGGAGATGATCGTGAGCCGGGAGTTCGCCCGCACGAGTTGCGACTGGTCGGCAACGACATCGGGAACCAACGAGCTTCGGGCGACGGCGTACCCCTTGCTGAGGACCAGGGTCGCGAACGCCTCGGGAAAGAGCAGCAGGCTCTTCGTGTCGCGTGCCATGAGAAGGCACAGGACGGCGCGTAGAACCGCGGCTCCGACCACGACCCATTTGCGCTGCGCCGCCATGCGGTCGACGAGCGGCCCAATGAACGGCGACACGACGGCAAACGGGGCGAGCGTCAGAACGAGGTACAAGATGACGCGGCCGCGGGCCTCGTCGGGCGACACGAAGAAGAGGGTCTGGGCGAGCCCGATGGTGATGAGTGTGTCGCCGGCGGCGCTCGCGGCGTGGGCGACGGCGAAGCGACCGAACGCGCTCGTCGGGAGCCGGAAGGAACCGTCGAAGTCGGGCGGTCTGGTCAGGGGCCGCCAGCCCTCGCCGGAGAACTCCTTCGATCGCGCACCCATGGACTTCGAAGTGTACGAGCGGGGTGCGACCGTCGGGGCGGAGCGTCGGACGGGTTGTCGACCGGCCCTAGCGCGAGTACTTGTACCCCAACCCTCGGATCGTCAGGATCCGGGTCGGGTTCGAAGGGTCCGTCTCCACCTTGGACCGCAGCCGCTTGATGTGCACGTCGAGGGTCTTCGTGTCCCCCACATAGTCGTGGCCCCAGATCCGGTCGATCAGCACCTCTCGCGTGAGCACGCGGCCGGCGTTCTCGAGAAGCAGTTCGAGCAGCTCGAACTCCTTCAGCGGAAACGCCACGGTGATGCCACGAATCGTGACCTCATGACTCTCGGGATCGAGCCGGACATCGCCAACGGCAACTGCTTCGTGATGGTCCTCGTGGTGGGGGCCCGCCGTCGAGTTCGCGGGAACGCCACCGGCGACCGGACCCCGACGCAGTACCGCACGGATGCGGGCGACGAGCTCGCGGATCCGGAACGGCTTGGCGATGTAGTCGTCGGCTCCCACCTCGAGACCGACGACGGCATCGATCTCGCTCGTCTTCGCAGTCACCATGATCACGGGCGTGGTGCCGAGCACACGGATGGCCCGGCATACATCGATGCCGGAGAGCTTCGGCAACATCACGTCGAGCAGGACGAGGTCGGGTGACTCCCGCTTGAAGACGTCGAGCGCCTCCAGCCCGTCGCGAGCGACCAGCACCCGGAACCCGTCGCGTTGGAGAGAGAGCGTGAGCGCATCGACGAAGGACTCTTCGTCTTCGACGACCAGGACGGTGATCACATCGGGTGGCATCAGACTCTTTCGTGGCGTTCGTCGTGAGCGACGGGCATCGTGTCGGGGACTCGGGAGGTCGGCGAGTCGCGTGTGTCGAGCGCGACGCCAGGGATCAGAAGCGTGAACGTGGAGCCCTCGCCCTCGACGGAGCGAACGCTCACCTCTCCGTTGTGGTTCAGCATGACGTGGCGGACGATGGCAAGACCCAGACCGCTGCCACCCGTGTCGCGGGCCCGGGCCCGATCGACCCGGTAGAAGCGCTCGAAGATCCGCTCCTGGTCGCGAGTCGGGATCCCGATACCTTGATCGGCAACGTCGATGGCGATGCGGGTCGCGTTCGTCGTGTCGCCTCGACGGACCGACGCGCCGACCCGGACGGGTGTGCCCTTGTCGGAGTACTTCAGCGCGTTCTCCAAGAGGTTGTGCAGGGCCGTCACCAGCTGACGTCGATCGCCGTGCACGGCGAGGCCGCGCCCGACGTCGTCGATCACGATCGGCACACGCCGCGTCTCGGCGCTGACCCGGGCACGCTCGATTGCCTCGTCGATGAGCTCGGGTACCGGAAGCAGATCCTCGCCGACCCCGCCCGACTCCACCGTGCCGAGCGCCAGCAGGTCATCGACCATCGCCGAAAGGCGATGGGCCTCGGACTCGAGTCGTGCCGTCAGGCGGGCGACGATCGCCGGATCGCTCTCTTCGGAGAGCGTCTCGGCCAGCACGGCCACGGCCCCGACCGGCGTCCGCAGTTCGTGGCTCACGTTGGTGATGAAGTCCTGGCGCATGGCATCGGTTCGCCGCTGCTCACTGACGTCGGTGACGGTACCGACCACGGCGAACCTCCCGTTGACGGACTCTCCGATCGGTTCGGCGAGCACGACGAACGAACGCCGCGGCGGTCCGACGATCTCGAGCGTCTCCCGTCCCCGATCCCCGCTCGCGCCTCGCTCCAACAGCCGACGAAGGGTGCCGCCGGCCATCACCTCACCGTCGGAGCGGTGCTCCCGCTTCCCCTCGGCGGGGCCGAGGACCAATGCTGCTTCGTCGTTGCGCATCAGCTCCGTTCCGTCGGCACCGACCACGACGATCCCCATCGGGAGCGCTCGCGCCGCGCAGGCGATCGTCGCGAGGTCGTTCGATCGAGCGCGGAGCTCGGCGTCCGACCTGGAGGTCGTCTGCTGGGCGGTCGTGGCGGCGGACGCGGCCGCTTCGAGCCGCACCCGGTGACGCCGATTGGCGAGAGCGTTCGCCACGGCTGCGCCGAGAGCCCCGGTCAGGAGGCCCTCGGCGACCAGCGCCGGAACGGAGACGGCAACAACTGCCGTTGCGAAAAGCGGTCCGCCATCGACTGCGACAGTCGAGGCGCCAACGAGGTGGGCGAGCAGCACGGGGCTGAGCCTACGATCGCCGGATCCTCACTTCTTCTTCGTGGTCTTCTTCACGATCTTCTTCTTGGTGACCGGCTTCTTGGTAGTTGCCGTCGCCTTGGTCGCCGGGGCGGCGGAGGCCACAGGCGCTGCCGTCGTCGGAGCGGCCGAAGGGGTGGCAGCGGGCGCACCGCCCACGGTGGGCACGGCGGAGGAGCCCGGGTTGATCTTGTCGATGTTCGACAGTGAAAGCTTCACGAGCGACGTCGGCAGAGGTGCGTAGCCGTTCTTCTCCGCCTTCTTCTGGCACTCGCCGACAGAATAGGTGAGGAAGGTCCGCAGTACATCGCCCTTGGCCTTGTCGAGGTTCTGGGGGACGATGAGATAGGCGGTGGTCGAGATCGGGTACGCGTCCCCGCCCGGCGCGTTGTAGTTGAGGAACAATGTTCCGTCGTCGTTGACGGCAGCGCCAGCCATCGCTTCGGTCACGTTGGCCGGGTCCGGCGTCACGGCATTGCCAGCGGCATTGATGACCTTGGCGACGCTCAGCTTACGCTCGGTGGCGAAACTCACTTCGGAATACGTGACGGAGAAATCGCCCTGGCTCCCGGCGACGTAGTTCGTCACGCCGTCGGAGCCCCGCTGGGCGATGCCATTGCCTGGGGGCGGCGGGAAGTTGCTCGTGGCTCCGGCTTTCCAGGCGCCTTTGCCGACGGTCGAAAGGTAGTCGCTGAACACGTTCGAGGTCCCCGACGAGTCGGAACGGACAATCACGCGGATGACCTGATCCGGGAGGGTCACGCCCGAGTTCTCTTTTGCGATGGCGTCATCGTTCCACTTCTGCACTGCGCCGGAGAAGATTTTGGCGAGCGTGGGACCGGAGAGCTTCAGCTCGGTCACCCCCGGAATCTTGTAGATGACCGCAATGCCGCCGATGGTGATCGGTATGTAGAAGAAGGGCTTGTCCTTCGTTCGCGGGAGCTCTGCTGCGGTGAAGGCGACATCGGAGCCACCGAATTCGTTGGTGCCGGCCAGGTACGCCGTGCGTCCAGCACCGGATCCGGTCGGCTGATATGCGATGTTGATGCCGAAGGCGTTC